>NZ_CP102589.1:1663464-1974330 GCF_032818155.1 Niallia taxi | reverse complement strand
AATTGAATTTTATTTAATAGAGGAATTTGCTTCATTTTTTTTATCATCATATCCACCAAATCCTTTTTATTCCTTTTCTAGAAATATAACTAAAAGAATTCGACAGATTCTCACTAATTCCCTCTTATTTCGCTAACTTTTTTTCAAGGCAGGTTGGCGGCTAACTACTTCCATAACACTAAACATTGCCTTTTATTTTTTCGAGCTGCTCCTGATATAAATTCCTTAAAATATATGTTTTGTATAATTCAAGCTTCCTTTGTTCTTGTGGATGTCTGTTTACTCCCAATTCCTTCAGACGGCTAACATACCAGCCCTTCGAACCAAAATACGCCATTTAATAATTCCCCCTTTATCGCTTCCCCACTACAATATATGTTCTAAAAGCATGTCACAGTCCTATGAAACAGCAAAAAAAGAGATTGATATAGTATCAATCTCTCAGTCTGTCGACAAACTTTTTTTCTATGATTTCTGTAACTTGAAAATTCTCCAAAGCCTTCTGCGGAGAAAAGCTCCATCTAGATGAACGTTCCTGCAGAATTTCATTTACGAGGTGCTAAAACATCCAGAATTCAAAGTGTGAATACTTCATTTAACTGTAGCTTGACTGTAGTTTTAAGCAATTGCTAGCATTTCCTTTTTCTGCAAACCTTAAAAATTTTCAGTTTATTCAGCATAGTAGCTGAATCCCAATGCTCCAGGTCCTGTGTGTGTACTTATAACTGGTGTAGTGAAATCTATTTCGATTTTATTAAAGCCTGAAACCTTCTCAATTGCTTCCTGAAGCATTTTGGCATAATCGAGACTGTCTGCATGTGTGATACCAACTCTTTTGATGGTTTTTCCTAAGCAATCCTCTGCAAACGCATTTGCCAAATACTTAACTGCTTGCGCTCTGCTTCGCACTTTAGTGACAGGGTTGTATACTCCTTCTTCTAATGAGGCGATCGGCTTTATGTTCAAGAGTGAACCAATAAAAGCTTTCCCTTTGCCTATTCTTCCACCTTTTATCAAGTTTTCAAGTGTATCCACCACAACATATAGCTTCGTATGCTTCTTAATATGCTGAATTTTTTCGATGATTTCGTCTTTATTTTTCCCATTTTGTGCACATATTGCTGCTTCTATAACCTGGAAGGATAAGGCTTTGGAAATAAACTCAGAATCAAATACGGTAACATCTGCCTCTGTTAAAGTAGCAGCACTGCGGGCAGAATCAACTGTTCCGCTCATTCCGCCAGTCATATGAATAGAAATAATCTCATATCCCTGTTCACTTAGCTTATTGTAGGTTTCCAAAAACAAGCCTACTGGAGGTTGAGATGTTTTCGGAAGATTGTCTGCTTCCTTCATTTTTTGAATAAATTCTGCTGGTTCTATATCTACTCTATCTAAAAAAGTTTCCCCATTAATTGTTATGGATAAAGGAATCACTTCAATTTCATATTTTTCAATCAATTCATCTGCCAAATCTACGGTGGAGTCAGTAACAATTTTAATTCTTTTCATATTACACTTCCCTTTTAAAAATCTAATCAATTGTAAAAGCGTTTTCTTAAACATAAATTATACAACAATAGACCTATAGTTAGCAAGCAATATCCTAATCTAACAACCTTTCTATATATAAAGCAGTTAGTGAAAATTCACAAACCTGCAAATAAAGAACCCCGACTATTAAACGAAAATTTGTTGGAAATTCGCATAATACTCGGGGTTATTTAAGTGATTCCTTATGTTTCACACCGTCCACTTGTTTTTAAACAAGCAAATTAAATAAATTTGAATCTTTATTAAGCTCTGTATAAGCAAAGCCCTTGATGTCCATTCTCTCAATTAGCCCTTTATAGTCTTCCCTGTGCTTAAGCTCCAGTCCTACTAGCGCTGGTCCATTTTCCTTATTGTTTTTCTTGATGTATTCAAACCTTGTTATATCATCATCAGGCCCTAACACTTCATCAAGGAATTCCCTTAGTGCTCCAGCTCTTTGTGGGAAATTGACGATGAAATGATAAAGCAGTCCTTCATATAATAAGGATCGTTCTTTAATATCCTGCATTCTGTCGATATCATTATTGCCTCCGCTGATAACAACAACGACATTTTTTCCTTTAATCTTGTCCCTATATAAATCCAATGCAGCAACAGGGAGAGCACCTGCTGGCTCTGCAACGATAGCGTGCTCATTATAAAGAGAAAGAATAGATGTGCATACCTTTCCTTCTGGAACGAGCAGAATATCCTCAAGCAGCTGTTTACACACATCATAGCTTTTTTCGCCAACACGCTTGACGGCAGCACCGTCAACAAATTTATCAATTTTACTAAGTGTCACGACTTGGCGCTGCAAGATAGCCTCCTTCATCGAAGGAGCACCTGCTGGCTCAACGCCGATCATTTTCGTTCCAGGAGACACACCTTTAATATAAGTGCTTAATCCTGCCATTAGTCCGCCTCCGCCAATGCTTGCAAACACATAATCGACAGGCTCATCGATGTCATTCATAATCTCAATACCTACTGTTCCTTGACCTGCAATCACATGCTCATCATTAAACGGATGGATAAATGCGCGCTCTTCCCCAGTGGCACACTTAATTGCTTCTTCGTACGAGTCGTCAAACGTATCTCCTACTAAAACAACCTCGACATAATTTTTACCGAACATTTTTACCTGTGTTACTTTTTGCTTCGGTGTTGTTGCAGGCATAAAAATCTTCCCATGCACACCTAAATACCGGCATGAATAGGCAACTCCCTGCGCATGATTCCCTGCACTTGCACACACTACTCCATTTTTCATTTTTTCTTTTTCCTGCATTACCATAGAATAAAAGGCTCCTCTTAATTTAAAGGAACGAACATGCTGTAAATCTTCTCTTTTGATATAGATATTACAATCATATTTCTCTGATAATCTATGATTCTTTTGTAAAGGAGTATGGGCCACTATGTCTTTAATTCGCTGGTATGCAATTAGAATATCCTCCAGCTGCACCATTTTTTTCATTACATTTTGTTCCATATCCACACCCTCATTTCCACCATTAATTTGTACATTATAACATGTCAGAGGAGTAAAACCATAAAATAATTCTAAATTTTTTGTTTTTTCACATTAAATAGTTGAAAAGATATTAGAATGCTGATGACTCCATTTTTAATTATCATTTATAATACATACGGAAAAGCACTAATACCAATATGTAGGTGTCTGAATTTTCATCTATGCTGATAATATGCGAACTGCTTACCAGACTGCTGCGCTTTATGGTTCCTACAACTTTATCATTACATTGTAATACAGCCTCCCCTTTTATTGTTTTTGAAGTGACAAGCAGTTCTTCCCTACCGAATGTAGCTTTCACACATTCTTTTAATTGGACTGCGTTTTTTAATCGAAAGTCAGTTGCTGCTTCACCAAAATACTCGCCATCTTTATAAATAACCCATTTATCATTGTTGGAAAAAATTTTATCCCGCTTCCACTCTACTTTGTAGTTATGGTCGTCTATAGTTAGGTAAAAGGAATAATACATTGGCGATTTGCCTTCCATTAGGCTATCAATAAGCCAATGCCAGCCTTTAACATAATAGCGTTTGTAAACGCCTTTTTTTTCCTTCCCTTTAAAAAGAGGCTTCGGTGTGTGAAGCAGTTTTTGCAGCACATAAAAGGACCAGCTATCGTCATATTTCGGAGAATAAGCTTGTTCCTTTTTGGCTAAATAGCTTGCAGCAATATACATCAAGACAGAAGTAATGGGAAATAAAGAAGCTAAGACAATGGATGATGCATCAAATTCGCCATAAACAAGATAACGTAGAAATGTTCCGATTAAAATAAGCAAAAATATAAAATTCAAGTGTATCAAATGTCCAGCCTCCTTATAAAGTATATACGTTTCTAGACCTATTTTTGTTTCATTTCTTTGTCTTCGTTTGTTTTTCCAACGTTGTTCCTTTAGAATAAAGAAGAGGTGATGGAATGAATTTTTCTGTAAAAGAAGAAATAGCCAACAGCATAACACATGGAATCGGCTTTTTGTTAAGCATTCCAGCACTTGTTTTTTTAATTCTGTATGCAGCTGAAACAGATAATCCGTGGAGAATCGTCAGCTTTACGATATTTGGAGCAACTATGGTAATCCTGTATTTATGCTCGACTCTTCTGCACAGTACAACATATGAAAAGCTGAAGGATTTCTTTGAAATTCTCGATCATTCTGCCATCTATTTGCTTATCGCAGGTACGTACACGCCCTTTTTACTTGTAGCAATCAGAGGGCCGCTTGGCTGGACATTATTCGGGATTGTTTGGGGACTTGCCGTTGCAGGGATAGTATTTAAATGCTATTTTGTTAAAAAATTTATTGTTGCTTCCACAATCCTATACGTAATTATGGGCTGGCTGATTGTCTCAGCAATCGTCCCTTTATTCCATGCTATCGGAACACAAGGAGCCATTCTGCTCGTTATTGGCGGTTTGTTTTATACAATCGGAAGCATATTTTATGTACTTCAGAAAACACCTTACTTCCATGCAATCTGGCATGTATTTGTGTTAGCTGGAAGCTCGTTCATGTATTTTTGCATTCTATTTTATGTATAAAAAAACCAAATCAACTTTGATTTGGTTTTTTCTTTATTATTTATTCTTTTCATATACTAGGAAGCGGTAATCATAATCATTCTTTTCATCTCTAATGCCCTTATTTTCACTTATGATATGCCACTCATTCCAGTCAATTTCAGGAAAATAAGTGTCTGCCTCAAATTCGCCGCTAATTTCCGTAATATAAAGTCTGTCAGTAATTTCGATTGTTTCTTTAAAGATTTCAGACCCGCCGATGATAAAAATCTCCTCATCCTTCTCCGCCTGCCATTTTTTAAATTCATCGATAGAATACAGGACTATACAGCCTTCACAAGTATAATTTTTGTCTCTCGTTAAAATTACATTTTCCCTGTTAGGCAAATTTCGTCCAATCGAATCTCTCGTTTTACGACCCATTATGATTGGGTGACCTGTTGTCACCTTCTTGAAATACTTTAAGTCTTCGGGTAAATGCCAAGGCAATTGGTTATTTACTCCGATGGCCTGCTTATCGTCCATCGCTACAATTAAAGAAATCATACACTTACAACTCCTTTAATATGTGGGTGTGCTTCATAGTTCACAATTTCAAAATCTTCATATTTGAACGAGAAAATGTCCTTAACTTCTTTATTCAGCACAAGATACGGCAGTGGCTTCGGTTCTCTTGTAAGCTGCAGCTCCACTTGCTCTATATGATTATTATAAATATGGACATCACCAAATGTATGGATAAACTCCCCAACTTCAAGATCACATACTTGGGCAATCATATAGGTAAGTAAAGCATATGAGGAGATATTAAAAGGCACTCCTAAAAATACATCTGCAGAACGCTGGTACAATTGGCAAGACAATTTTCCGTCTGCTACATAAAACTGAAACAGACAATGACAAGGCGGCAATGCCATTTCAGGTATATCACCGACATTCCATGCACTAACAATCATTCTGCGCGAATCTGGGTTATTTTTTATTGTGTGAATCAATTCAGCTATCTGATCTATCGTGCTACCATCCCTTGATGTCCATGATCTCCATTGATGGCCGTATACTGGTCCTAGGTTGCCTTCTTCATCTGCCCATTCATTCCAAATGCGAACATTATTATCTTGTAAGTACTTGATATTAGTATCCCCATTTAAGAACCATAGGAGCTCATGAATAATCGAACGCAAGTGGAGCTTTTTCGTCGTGATCAACGGAAAACCTTCTGCTAAATCGAAACGCATTTGATAGCCGAAAGTACTAACAGTGCCAGTTCCTGTACGATCTTCTTTTTTCGTTCCTGTTGTCAAGACATGTCTGCATAGATCTAAATATTGCTTCATTTATTCAACATCCTTTTCCTGCTAAATTTGCTTATTTAATGCTGGCAATCTGATTATATGTTAAAGGTGCCAACAATTTTAATGATTCTTTATATGAACCGCCTAAATAATACATGGCAAAGGTTTCCGCAAAGTATTCCTCAGGATAGTTCAAAAAATACGGTCTTTGTGGAAAAAGACTTACTTTCTCTTTATTCCAAGCCGAAATAAATTGTTCCTTTTTACTATAATAATTCAGTACCTTATAGTCAATGGAATGAGCCAGTTCATGAAGCTCCAGGTTAACTGAACCGTGTCCGCTCCCTTTATTACTTGAGCCAATCTTTACAAGCACCGTTTGTCCGCCGCCGATTCCTGGCACATCATCCCACGTTTTTGTCGTGCGATACCCTCTTGGTATTATTCCAGCAAATTGCTTTGCTGACGGATTATCGGTTAGCTTTCCAGTAAATAGCTTTATTTTAATTCCCTTTTCTTCTATTTTTGATAAAAGAGATAATGGCAGCCTATTAAGACGCTTCACAATTACTGCTGCTTCCATTTGATCAAATGTTCCTTTCGGAAGCGAAATAATAGATTGCAGGTTTATCTGTTCAGATGCTGAAAGATTATCCTTTAATATCGATTGGACAGGATAATCTTTCAGCATAATTCCATCTGTTTCCTGCTGGGAATTCCCCATCAGTAGCGAAACAATGCCAATCATAAAAAATGGCATGATCTTTTTTAAATGCTTCATCCTTACTCTCTCCATCTTTGCTCTCCGATGTATTACTAGTATGTTTGATGAGGAGGAGATTAATAATATATTAGATTATAGCATAGAATGATAGATTTATTGCCGCATTAAAAATATTGGCAATTCCCTCAAAAAAAGCCCTTCAAAAAAGAAACAAGAAAGGCTTCTTTTCTGAAAGGCTGCTCAGCTTGCTGTTTATTTCATACACTCTGTCTGTTTGACAGCCAGGAGTTATACGTCCAATCCGTAGTTGCGGCATAGTGCTGCAAGTCCGCCAGAGAATCCGCTGCCAATAGCATTAAACTTCCAATCGCCATTATGCTTGTACAATTCACAAATGACAACAGCTGTCTCCACAGAAAAATCTTCGCCTAAATCATATCGAAGTATTTCTACATTTGTTTCTTCATTCACCACACGAACAAACGCATTAGAAACCTGACCAAAATTTTGACTTCTAGAATCTGCATCATGAATCGTCACAGCAATGCCAACTTTATGTACGTGTGCTGGAATTTTAGAAAAGTCGATGACGATTTGTTCATCATCCCCATCGCCTTCGCCTGTCCGGTTATCGCCTGTATGCTCCACACCGCCGCTCGGATGGGCAAGGTTGTTGTAGAAAATGAAATCTACATCATTTATCACTTTGCCGTTTGCATCTGCCAGAAATGCTGATGCATCCAAGTCAAAATCAACACCGCCGTCATAGCGATTTGTGTCCCAGCCTAATCCGATTATCGCTCTCGTTAAGCCTGGATTCGTTTTCGTCAGGTCAATTCTTTGTCCTTTTGATAGATTGATGCTCATTCTTTTCTCCTCCTTTTAATCCCTTGCTAATATTAAGAATAAGATTTTACTACTTCACCAAGACTGCCAGCAGATGTTCCAGAACCAATTGCGCCAAACTTCCACTCTTGACCGTGTCTGTAAAGTTCACCAACAATTAAGCTTGTCATGCCATTATAGTTATCTGTCAGATTGTAGTGAAGCAATGTCTCATTAGAGCTTGGATTAACAATGCGGATAAATGCGTTTTGAATCATTCCGAAATGCTGTTTTCTTTTCACCGCATCATAAATATTAACAATGAAAACAAGCTTATGTACTGCTGCAGGAACACGGCTTAATTCCACAAAAATTTGCTCATCATCCCCTGCGCCGTCTCCAGTCAAGTTGTCGCCAGTATGCTGAATGCTGCCATCTCTGCTTTTCAAGTTGCCAAAGTAAATAACATCACTGTTTCCTTTTACTTTGCCGTTCTCATCAAGCATTAATACTGATGCATCACAGTCAACATTTGCTCCGCCAGAACCGCCGCCAAATAAAGAACCAAACAGTCCGCCGCCTTTATTTTGCTGAACTGGATCCCAGCCAAGACCTACCATAATCTTTGATAAACCAGGATTGCCTTTCGTCAAGTCCACTCTTTGTCCTTTTTGCAGATTGATTGCCATATTATCCACTCCTATGTATTATGTATTTTTTATGTCAGGGCAGCAGAACTGCCCTGATTATTAGCCTTTTAATTTCATTTGTTTAAAATTACTGTGAAGCTGCTCCAGTTTTTTCGTACCTTCCTCACGGAGCCTCTTATTTTCTTCTTCAATCGATTTTGTTTCCTGCATACCCTTCATAATGATATTCCAGGATTCCTCGATTGTTTCAATTTTAATGCTTGGCGCACCTGCCATTCTTGCAATATCCACACTTTGCTGTGAAATATTTTGTGCATTGCGGACAAGCATCTCATTTGTACGACGGTCAAGCTCGCTCATGCTGTCTGCTACTAGCTTCTGTCTTTTTGCTGCAACAGCTTGAATCAATCCGTTTTTAAAAATAGGAATTGTCGTTACAAAAGCAGAGTTAATCTTTCCGATTAATTTCGTATTTCCGCGCTGCAGCAGTCTTATTTGCGGTGCTGTCTGCAATGCTACCATTTTGGCCATTTCCAAATCATACACACGCTGGTCGATCAATTCAATCGCATTTCGTAATGTATCAAGCTGCATCGAAGCAAGCTGATCTCCTTGGATTGCTTTTGCTTCAATTGGAGGAAGCACCTCTTGTTTTAGCTGATCTGATTTCATCGCACCTGCAACGGCATATTTCTCAAGCGTCAAATAATATTGATAGTTTTGCTCATACATATTGTCAAGCATGTTTGTCGAATCAACCATCTCCGTTTGGTATTTGGAAATTTCAACATAAACCTTATCAATTTCCGATCCCATTGACTGGTATTTACCAAAAAGCTTCTCCATGATTTTTTCGCTTTTTTTGAACAGCTTTCCAAACAGTCCCTTTGAGGATTGCTCAAAGTCTTTTTTATCAAACTTATCCATAATCCTGCCGAGCTGTTTCAACAGTTCTCCTGAGTCTTCGACTTTTGTTGTTCTCATGTTGCTGAGAATTTGATCGGAGAATTTAGAAATCTGAACAGCAGGCTCTTTTCCGAACTCTAGTATTTGAATTTGGTCTCTTTCATCAATAGATTTTGCCAGCTGCTGTACTTCTGGTTCATTTCTTAAGGCAAGCTTGATTTCAGAAACCTTATTTTCCGTTAAAACATCTATAACTTGGTGTTCATTGCTTGAAGAATTAGATGATTGCATATTCACTGCTAATCTCCCCTTCTATTTTTTTTAAAACCATTCAGTATCATTTTCTTAAAGAACGACTCTTCCTTATATTCCAGTTCAAACACAACATCCTCGAGCCAGTGGGAATCATAGGAGCCTTCAGTAATAAACGGCTCAATATCCATATGGCCTGGCGGATTATAAAGAATAATATCCACTCCGAATGCATTTAATAAAAGCAGAATCGCTGCATCCTCTCTCGTAAAAATGCCGTTTTGCTCTGTCTTATACAAAATGATGCTTGGAACATCCTGTGAATAGTCAAATTTCTGCAGCAGCTTTAAGATGTCAGCAGGTATGATTAGTCCTTGTGTGAACAGGAAAATAGCTGCTTCTTCTTCTGTTTCATTCGGCAATGACTGCAGACGAGGCTTATGGCAAATAGACCGGATGCTTGATGCGATTCCTTTTTGCAATCCTATTGGCAAACGGCCATAGCTCCAATAGTTCGATGCCATCATTTTGTCAATGTCCAATTTCCCATCTTTGCCAAGAGCATTTCGATAATGAAAACGATAATCGCTGACGATTGCTCTTGTAAAAGGAAAATTCTTTATCAATAGGGCATGTTCCACATTTACAAGTGTATGCATCCTATCCCAATATTCTTTCCTATTGCCGCTTACACCAAATACTTTAGCAAAAATAGTAGGAATTTTCACTTCTCCATTACTTACTTCAAAATTTGGGCGAATCATCGCTTTTTCTTTTTCCAGCAAAAACAGCTCGTCATAAGTCGTCTTGAGCGTTACGGACATTGGTGTGTAATCCCTCAGCTGCCATGGTTTATAAAGGCCAGAACCTTCATGATTTAAAATGCTCTCAATTTCTTTTGACGCTCTGTAAGCAACAGTTGCTGTCCTTCTCCGTTTTTCCGTTGGAAATTCCTCCGCCTCTTTTTCCTGCGGATATCTATGGATAAAAACAGGCTGCAAGTCACCTGCAATTTGTTCGAAAACATCGTCACCATTTGGACTTGCAATCACCAAATCACAACCGATTTGCGACAAATATGTTAAAAAATAAGCTTGGCTTTTATTGCCAGTACCATACCACAAATATTGCGGAAGTCTATCACTTTCACCGCATGCCTCAAGACTTGGCTGAAGGTGGTTGATAGACCATTTAATAACATCAACAAGCACTCTGCGTAGCTCGCTGCTCTTTAAGCCATTTGGTTCTGTTTCGGCAAAGCGCTCGACAAGCTTTATCATGCTTTCCCTCAATTTTCGATGTATGGATGGACTCGTTGATTTCAAAATAAGGTTTTCTCCGTCCAAAAAGGCTACAAACCGATTAACAGACAGATTTTGTTCATGAAGTAAATTCAGTACTTTTTGAATCGCTTGGAAATGCTTGTTATCCAAAACACGGTTCAAGTGATTATTGCTAATCAGTTCTAAGTTATTGTCTTCTGAATGAACCCAATCATAAAGCTGATTATAATATTCATCTTCATCCATTGGCACACCTAGAAGCTTTACAAACACTTGCCCAAAGGTAATGGTTCCGTTTTCTTCCTTATAAAAAGGCCGGCTATTCAGCGGCTGTTGCATAGTTGTATACCAGTTTTCCATCGATACAGGAAGTATCTGCCCAGTCAGTGTGTGTAAATTAACATTCATTTTTCCCACTTCCCTAAACGAACTGCTCTTTTTTAAATAATCATTTCGCGTAAAGCTTTATATGTATCATAGCACAGTATATTAATATTGCTAAATATTTACCCTATATAAATTAGTACGATTATTTGTCCAAAAAGTTTCATTTTTCTACAACTAAACTTTGTTTTCCCCCTAATAAGGTCATGCTTAAGCCTGCTGCTAATCTAAAGTCTGAAGGGAAAATCCTTTATGTAAAAACTATCTATCTTTCACCATTTTTTGCAAAATGCATACAATACAGTAATTTAGGCTAAGTAGGTGTTTATTATGAGATTACTGTTTCGAAAAATGTCTTATCATCAAATGGAAGATGACATGAAACAAATGGAGCAAGTACTTTGCTCCAAGTCTTTCCTGTACATTGACCTCTTTCTCATCGGTATCATGATCAGTTTCGCCGTTTCAATTAGCTTTCATTCCCTGTTAGTCGGTGCAGTAGCCTTCTTCGTTTTCTATACAGTTTTCTCTACCATTTATTATTTACTTTCCAAATGGCTCAAAGACTCTCCTGCAGAAGAGTAGAACTTCTCTTTATAAGCTGGTGAACAGACTTAATTATCTCTTCACCAGCATTTGCTCCTTGAAATTCCGTGAATGTAAATGTATTTGTGCTCATCAGCTCTGAAGCCATTTCCCCATGCCTTGGCATGAATGGATATGTACAAACATTCAATAAAGGGACATCAAGCAAGGAATCTCCTGCACCTGCTATTTGTGTTATGCCCTCTCGCTTTTGAATAAACTTTACTGCTTCTCCCTTACAAACAGGTGATGGCATGAAGTACAGTTTTCTTCCTTGCAATGACAGCTTCCAGCCATTTTCGGCAGCAATATCTCCAATCTGTTTTTTTGTATCCGAAGTTATTTGCTCCTCTAATATAAAATAAAAGAATAGATCATCAGCGATTTTCAGTTTACCAGGGAGCTTATACCCTTGCAGAAGTTTCATTAAATCCTCTTTTTGACTGCACTCTTCTGCAAGCTTCCTTTGTACTGTTTCTGTCCATTCAGAAAGTAATTCCCCTTTATAATGGATATTCGCCCCATTTGAAGTCACACTATATGTCACTGGTATTTCCTCTGCAAAAATAAAGATGCGTTTATATTGCTCATATGTCCTTGTCGTAACAGGCACAAAAAGGGCCTCACTAGCAAGTTCCTTAAGAAGATTAAGTGCTGTTTCCTTCATATAAGAGATATTTTCTCCATTTCTTTTTTCAACAGGGACCATTTCTTTATTAAGCGGTGTGCCCATTTCAGAAAGGGCACGTTTTGAATAAATTAACGTTCTGTCCAAATCGGATGCGAACATTATCATTTCGCTTCACCCACTTTTTTAATGAGACCACAGCATGTATAACTCATATTTGGATATGGGATTATTTCTACATTCCGTTCCTTTGCCAGCATGATGATATGACGTACATAAGGACTGTCAGGATCCTTCATTAAGATTTTCCATGGCACACGTCTTAAAAGAACCCTTGTTGTTTCGCCTACCCCTGGCTTAACGTAATTGGCTGTTTCAATGCCAAAGGCTTCCTTTATCTCCAAAACTTCCTTCATTCCTTTGAAGGAAACTGCTTCTGCATTTTTGATTTCTGCAATCGCTTGTTCTAATTCATGTTCGTTAATATGTGTAAATTGCGAGGCGATTTGCTCTAAATACTGTTCTGAAACGTCATATTCTTCTAATTCTTGATAATACTTGGCGCCATGAAAATCATTTGTTCCTATGTACGCATCATTAAGGACTGTTCTGCTGACAAGGCCTGAAACAGTCGAATTAAGGCACGCGCTTGGAATAAGAAAGTCTTCTCTAGTGCCAAACAAATCCGTACAATAGCCAGGATCTGCGACAACAGCAAGACTATCATCAAGCTTTATGCCATACTTCTTTTCAAAGACTTGCACAGACTTTGACAGTTCAATTGAAATGGCTCCTTTACCTGTCCAGCCGTCTACAAATTGAATATTGCAGCCAGGATGAGATTTTAAAATGTAGTTAAGCGCATTTTCATCTATTCCTCTATCCCTGATAATAGAGATGCTGTAATGAGGAATGTTTTCACGATATTTAAATTGTAAGTATCGCTTCATCAAAATACCGATTGGTGTGCCTGCTCTTGCAAGGGAGACGAGGACTGTGTTCTGCCCTTTTCTACTGTATATTTGCTCTGCAACGACTGCCGTGCAAAAGGCTACCTTTGCCTTGTATTCTGCAAGAGTTTCCCAAAAAACCTGCAAATAGTGTTCTGGCGGATTGTATTCAATCGGCAATGTCTCACTATAATGCTGACCACCTTGAATGCGTTTTTCCCGCTCTTCTGTATTCCCCTCTAAGCTGAAGTCACTTAAGTCCTTTAATAGAAAAACGACATCCTCCTGCTTATACGATCCAAACCTTCTCTGACCAGCTTTCTGTATCATCTCACTTACCCCCCGCTGCATACACTATGTTTATTTTTCTAACTCCCGTGCCCGAAAGCTTCTCAATTAGAGGCTGGAGCCTGGCTTCGTCTAGTTTCCTCTCAAAAAATACAAATATATCATCATATGGATATTCCATTAAATTATATAAATAGTGGTCAATACTAACATCTTCCGGATTAAGGAAGTGAATGGCTGTTTTTGCGCCATAATAATGTTCATTATGAGGATATATAGGGCTTCTCGTGCTTGATTGATAGTAGACTCCATCCCCCATCAGAGATGCAATCTTCATTGGAATATACATGAACTCGCCGGTTCCTATGGAAAGTGTCTGATTGCCAATGCGCTTTTGCGCAAGGAAGGAGGCCGCTTCCTTGACCCAACCTATTTCACTTGAGTTGAGACCAAATCTGCCTGTATTCTCTAAATAAGGGTTTTGATTGCGTTCGCCAAGCATCGTTCTTGAGGAAAAAGGAAGCAAACTATCCTTCGTAAATTCGTTCAAGCTAATATATTCTGTTTCCACATTATTTGTTGATATGCCTGTTGCTTCTTGTTTGTCACCGATATTTTGCAGCTCACCGTCTAATTGGAAAACACCCTTTAATAAGCTGACACAGCGGACAGTTATACCAAGCTCTTGTTGTAGACTTATAAGCTTTGCTTCATTTTCCTTTGAACGCCAATCAAGGATAGAGACAACTGTATATTCTGTGCGCGGATATTTCGCCTGTATATCTCGAATGATATTTATGGCCGTATTGCCTGTTGTCAGTTCATCATCAACGAGAATAACCTCTCTCTGTGTATCAAGCATGGAGGCATCTATATAGCAGCGATGTGAGGTGGCGTGGGAATGCTCCTCCTCAAATGAGATGATGGAGTCCATGCCATCCACTAATTCTCTTGTTGTATGAAAAAAGGACGCATGAGAAAATGCCCTATAAAAACTATGGCCAAGCGCTGTTGCCGTTTCTGCAAATCCGATGATAATTGGGCTTGCTATTTCCTTGGCAATAATCGGTTCATCACGAAAGCTGGCAATGTTGTCATAATAGGCTTCCAGCAATACCTCTTTATTAGAAGAAACAGCTCCAGTCTTTAATTCTTCATATCTGGCAGCAAGCGCAAAGCCAGTCCACATTCCTAATTGTGGTTTAATAGGAATATGTTTTCCTAGTAGCTTGCTGACGAATAAAAAGGATCTTTTTTTATTAATTCTCGCCGCCATTTGAAACAGTTCTTGTACCTCCAGTTCAAATGGGTTTTCCGTAATTTCAATATGCATTTTTAATTTATTTAGGATTGGTAACGAAATTTTCTTGTTTGAGTAAGTCAATGTATGTAAATTCTTCATGGAACACCCCATAAACTCTAGATTTTAGCATGATTTTCTGTGCCCAATAAAAATGTGGCTTTATTTCGTTCATCTTATTGGAAAAGGAGCTTTTCATAACCCCTATATCTCCATTATTGCTTGCAATGATATTTGCAGCATCTAAGTATTCCTCATAGCTGACCACGTTTAATGCTTGAACAGGCTTAATATGGGATGGGTGGATGATTGTTTTTCCAGTTAGACCGTTAGTAATATCCATTAGCACTTCCCTTATCAAGCCGTCCATATGTCTGTCAATTAGCTGTGTCCTCATCTGCATGCCAGCCTTGCCGTATCTTTTCCTAAACGGCGTTTCCCGCAGCTGTGGGATCAGCATTCTTTCTTTTGAAGAGAAATATTCCCATACAGGTCCTGACACGACATAAGGGCTATCTGCACGCAAAAACACATTAATGATATCAGTGATGCAGTCACGAATAATGGTCACATCATATACGGTCGTATCTGTATTCCGTCTTATCCCATATAAACCACAAAAATCAGTCGCGCCAATCCTGACATTTAAAATAAGTTGCTTATATGTATCGAGCACTGCCTTAATCGACAACAATTCTTCTAGTCTAGTTTCTTTTTCTATAATTCTTTTCGTCTCTAAGATTGGCATAGCATATAGCAAATTTCCTATGCTATTATATGCCTCCAATTCCTTCAAAATAATACTTCCTACTTCTGCATCAAATTTAGGAATGACAATTCCTGTTAATAAGTGGATGCACTCATGGAGGGAATCCATCAGTCTCAAAAACTGCTCAACAGAACGGATGCGAATAAAAATCATTGGCATCTCAGCTTTTAATAAAACGCCTTGCTCGATGCTTGTCTTGATGTTGATAAGCTCTTCTTTTAATTTCTCTTCAGCAAGCTCCACTTCATGATCACCAATAGAGTCCTCCAGGCATATAACCATAGAAGTTAAACCAGAATGCTTCTTTATGAGAAGGTCATGATATATATTCGGTCTTGTTGCAGGCATATACAGGGTGGAAGCAAGTGCATAGGATAAAATTTCCTTATCTGAATTAATAGATAACTCTTCAGGTTTTTTATAAAAAAGCTTTTCTCGTTGCTTATCATTTAAATCAGCAAATAATTTCATTTTCACTAACTCCATTCAACTATAATACCTATATATTCAGATTATTCGGATAATATTTTTATAAAATTAATACGTATTTATTTTAATATAATATAGTGCTTCTTGCATTAATATATTTCTTTTTATAGGGAATTTTGTAATCAATTGGATTGATTTATCCTTGCTACAATGAGGAGATTAGAATGGAGGAAAGGAAATAAAAGAAGGGAAGACATGATGTCTTTATCCCTTCTTTAAGTTTAACTATCTTATGCTTCGCCTTGCTCTGCTTTTTTCTTGTTGCGGTTATGAACAACAAATGTCGCGGCAAAAGCGATAACTAATATGCCGAAGAATACGTAGTGATGTACATGAACACCAACAACACCTAAAAGCATTTTCACTGAAATAATCAGAATCAAAATGTATGCTGTGCCTTCCAATTCTGGTACACGATCAATAAGCTTCAAGAATACACCTGCAACACCGCGCATCATCAAGACTCCAAGCATACCGCCGACAAGCAGTACCCAAACCTGGTTGCTGACACCGAATGCCGCAAGAACACTGTCTACAGAAAAAGCAATATCCATCATTTCAACTGCGATAACTGTACCCCAGAATGTTCCGAAAAGACGAATTAAAAGACCATTTTGGTTAATACCATGTGATTCTTCTTCGCCATCTCCTTCTAATGCATTCTTCTCCTTGCGTTTATCAATGAAGTACTTGATTGCCAAATATGCCAAGTACGCTGCACCAAGCACTTTAACCCACCATAATTTAATAAGGAATACACCGATTCCGATTGCAATGAAACGGAAGATGTATGCGCCAAGCAAACCATAGAAAAGTGCTTTTTTTCGTTTTTCCGGCGGAAGATGCTTTACCATAACAGCAAGCACAAGTGCGTTGTCTGCTGATAATAACCCTTCAAGAATAACAAGTGTTCCGATATATCCCCAGCTTACTGGATCTGTTAGTACCTGACCCCACATTTCCCAATTAAAAAACTGAGAGTATGTATGGATAATGCTTTCAATAATTCCCATTCGTGTATGTTCCTCCTAATTGATTGCTCTTCTTCATTCATGATTAAACAATCATGCTGCTTTTTCTTTTTTTCAGCCTGCAATCAAATGGAAATGCAACCGAAAAGAGTTTCCCCTTTATCTAAAATCAGCCTACTTGTAGTCCGAAATCAGTCGCTAACGCTGCCAAGCCGCCTTGATAGCCGCTGCCAGTAGCGCTAAATTTCCATTCGCCGTTGTGACGGTATAATTCTCCGACAACTAATGCAGTTTCGATAGAGAAGTCTTCTCCTAAGTCATAACGGATAAGCTCTTCATTATTTTGTTCATTTAGGATGCGCACATATGAATTAGAAACTTGTCCGAAGTTTTGGTTTCTTGCGTCACCTTCATGAATAGTAATCGTAAAGGCAATTTTTTGCACACTTGCAGGTACACCTTGCAAATCGATAATAACTGATTCGTCATCACCGTCTCCATCACCCGTACGGTTATCTCCTGAGTGAACGACAGATCCGTTACCGCCAGTTGTGTTATTGTAGAAGACAAAGTCAGCGTCAGAAGCTACTTTTCCATTTTCCGCTAACAAAAATACAGATGTATCTAAGTCGAAATCGTTACCGCCATCGTATTTATTAACGTCCCATCCTAAACCAACAACCACTTTTGTTAATCCTGGGTTTCCTTTTGTCAAATCCACTTTTTGTCCTTTTGATAAACTAATTGCCATGATTAATTCCTCCATTTTTTTCTCATTTTAATTATCTACGTTTCTACTGCTCCAAGGGTTTCACATTTTATTATAATTTATCGGGAAAGTTTTTATTAGCTCATCCATCTTGGCGGCATATTCTTATCCCAATAGATGTTGCCTAGTGCATAATGATTTTGGAAGTTATCCTGAAACGTGTGATAATGAAAATTGAACCAATAGCCTTCTTGTGGGGGGCGATCCCTTCTCACATGAAAGCGAATCACATCTTGATCGTCTTTCAAAATGTGAAAAATCCGTTCGCTCGTCCCAGGGCTTGGCATTTCACTTATGGTCAGCTGGCTCAAATCTTCATCAGGGAAGCTGCTTGTCACATCGTTTATCGCTTTTTCTATATTCGGCAAAATTGCCAGTTTAAATTCATCTTCAATGACTGGTTTAATTCTGCTTCCGAATTTCGTATAGCTTTGCACTTCAGCTTCTTCCATCAGCTTGCCCACGACCTTTTCTCTTTCCGATCGTTCATCAAGAACTGCGACAGGCTCAAGCGACAATTCTGTCGATACTGGGAGCTGCCTCTCATCTGCAGGCTTCTTTTCGTCCCCATTCCCAGAATTGTAAAAGGAGGAAGGGGAAGGAGTAATCAGTCCAAATGTTAAAATTGACACAAAGACAACAAGACTTTTTCGAATCCAATTAGGCATTGTAAACACCTCACTTTCAAGGTCCTGCTAATCCATGTAAAGAATATTCTATCTCTTTAAAATGGTTCTTGCTTAATAATTTACAGTACTATTCAAGTATATAATAAAGTTCAATTATTCAGCTACTATTTATACAGCATTTATATAAAAATAATAGCTGACTTTCCTTAATTTTTCCTATAATTCAATAATACCATAGTGAAATTTTGCTGTTTTTCGGTCGATGCGCTTAAAATTAAAATCTTCAAACCTGCTGCTTTTATAGTGATCCTTTAGGACAACTCTTTCCTTTGCAACACGGCGTGCTTCCTTTATCATCTCACTCGTCCATCCCTCATAAACAGCGAGGCTCTTTAATGGCTTTATTCCATCTGAATTGATTTGCTCCTCAAACATCGGATCGAAATAAATACAATCCACGCTATCATCCTGCCGTTTCTTTAATTCATCGAGGGCATGACCAGCTGTAACCTTTATTCTTCTCATCGCCCTATCAATATCCTCTTCATCTGCCTGCCAGCTTGAAAGTCCCTTTTTGACGATAAAGGCAATGACCGGGCTTGCCTCCAAGCCTTCAACGGTACCACTATCGCCAACTGCGTAGCTCGCGACAATGCTATCAGATGCGAGTCCAAGCGTACAGTCTAGAAAGGATTTTCCTGCTGATAGATTGCATGCTTCTATAAATGGATCATACTCTTTTTTCTGAAGTCTTTTCACACGGAACATTGCAGAGCTGGGATGAAAGAAAAAAGGCTCCTCTCCATTTACGGCAAACAGCTCGTATCTTTCTTTGCCTGCTACTAATACATCCTCTTTATAAAAAGATAACAGTGATCGAACTGTCTTTTTATTTCTGTCCACATATTTACATCCTAAAAGGTAGGCCGCGTCTTTCGCCTGCTGCTTCATCACTTCATTTGTTCTTCCTGCTGTTGTAACAATCATTTTTAAACACCTTTCATAAAGAACCTAAGTTAGCGTTAAAAAAAGGAGGGCAGTGTATACATGCCCTCCTTTTACATCTTTTATTACTGTAATTAACAGTTTTGCTCAAATGCAGACATTAAATTTTCCATGATCGCTTCCATTGAATTGCCTTCGATATCATAACGAGGAATGAAATGAACGACTTGGTTGTCTTTAATTAAAGCCATAGAAGGAGATGATGGCTCGATATCTCCAAAAAATTCTCTCATTCTAGCCGTTGCTTCTTTGTCTTGTCCTGCGAATACTGTTACAAGATGGTCAGGTTTTTTCTCCGCCTGCAAAACAGCCTGTGTTGCAGCAGGTCTTGCAAGTCCTGCTGCACATCCGCACACAGAATTAACAACAACTAATGATGTCCCTTCACTTTTGCTAATAAACTCTTCTACTGCCTCTTCAGAAGTCAGCTCCTCAAAGCCTGCATTAACTAGCTCTGCTCGCATTGGCTTAACCATTTGCTTCATATATTCTTCGTATGCCATTGACATAATTGTTTCCTCCTTTAATTTGTGCATGTGAATATAGCATACAACACTGAAATTGTTCATGCAACGAAATGAGACTCTGTTAGCGCCACGTTTTTTCTTTATTCAGCCTTCTCACACCAAGCAGGCGGCATATCCGAATAGCTGGGCGAATAAGCAGAAGGACACTTCCGCAAATATACATAACAGCGCCTAACACCTTCCACTCAAGCAGCATGTTAAAAATGGTTCCTAATAAGAATAATAGACCTATCAGAATATCATTAATTGTATAAACCAGCTGATATTTATCCTTAAGAATAATCGCTAAAGAACCGAAAGAAATATGGAGATTATTGTCTTCATCTATATGTTTTTTCAAGCTTTATACACCCCGTCATAATTAGATTACTGAAATTATTCCTTTTAGCGGGGTTTATAAACCATTCTAAACAAATAAGAAAAATTTTCTAAGTCAATCCTGCTTACGTGCTTCTGTCATCTGTTTCCAAACAGAGCCCTTAGCCTCTTCTCCTAGCTCAATTCTTTCAATTGCCATTTTAATTTGCAGGCTTACCTCAAATTCTGGATCTTCCTCATTGGCTTTTAATGCTTCAAGCGCCCTTTCATCCCCTACTTCATATAAGAACATTGCTGCGCGCCACCTAACTAGCTTGCTTTTATCGTCAAGTGCTGAAATCATTGCGTCCATTGCCTCAGCAAAACCTAAGTCAGAAAGGCAATCACCTGCAGTACGTCTTACTGTCACCGTCTTATCCTTTAATGCAATGTATAAGGACGGCAAGACCGCAGGGTCCTCTATCATCCCTAAATATACGGTTGCCAGCCTGCGAATCGATGGTTTTTCATCAGCAAGGGCCTTCGTTAAAACAGGGATATCCTCTACAGTTGGATCTTCACTTTGCTCTAGCTTTTGATATCTTACTTTCCAATCTTCATGATCCAAGTCTTCAAGTGTCAGCTTTATTTTTTCCCTTTTTATTACGTTTGCTTCTGCTGTTTCTGGATTTTTCGCCGCATCACTAAGAGCGTCGATTCTGCTTTGTGGATAGGCAGCCATTAATTCCTCTTGCACAGCTTGTCCTATTTCATCAAATTCACCGTATCTGACGCCAAACTCTTGCCACTTTCTGCTGGCAACAACATTATCATTCGGCATTCTAACCTCAGCTACAGCCTGCATAAATTGGTCTGGCAAACCGTAACGCTTTTCTTCTGCTCCATCTGTTAGCTTTATTTGCATTGGAATTCCTTTATACATTTGCACTAGCACTTTTATTTCTCCAAAGTGATCATTTATTTCCTGACCATTTTCTGTGCTGTCTGCCTCTTCACCAAATGCATTGCGTACTTTAGAAAGAAGTTCCTTCCAGTCATACTTTGCATTTCGTTCAACTGCTAGGAAATCAGCTACATGATACACCCCTCTAATCCCCTCAATAGACAAAATATCTTGAATCACTTGTGGTGCATGTTCTGCATTTTCTTTTTTATAGTTATTGCTTTTTCCCATTGGCAGCTCTTCATTCAAATTGATTTTCATCGTATTTGGACTAGGAGTTGGTTCAATCGCCAAAATTTTCATCTTGCATCCCCCTCAAATCTACTATATTAACGTTTTAACCTTCTGCAATTTCAGAAAGATAGCTCCAACGCTCAATTAAATGCTCCAATTTTTCATTTTGTTCCGCTTGTTCCTTCAGGAGAGCATTCGCCTTCTCAAAGTCGCTTCCTATGCTTTCCATTTCCTTTTCTAATTCTTCAAGACGGTTTTCACATGCCTCAATATCACTATCAATCGTTTCCCATTCTCTTTGTTCATTATAGCTTAGTTTTGCTTTCTTCTGCTTTGGCTGTTCCTGCTGCTTCGGCTTTTCCTTCACTGCTTTTTCAGCCTGCTCTTTTTGCTTTTCTGCTTGCAGATATTCTGTGTAATTGCCATAATAGCTTCCAATATGCCCATTTCCTTGCAAGATTAGAAGCTCATGTGCGACTTTATCAAGGAAATAGCGGTCATGGGATACAGTTATGACAACACCCTTAAATTCATCTAAATAATCCTCTAAAACCATCAAGGTTTGAGTATCCAAATCATTTGTCGGCTCATCGAGAAGAAGAACATTTGGTTCGTCCATCAATATTTTCAGCAAATACAGTCTTCTTCTTTCTCCACCAGAAAGCTTACCGATGATTGTCCCGTGTGTGTGTGGCGGAAACAAGAATCTTTCCAGCATTTGAGCTGCAGAAATCGTTTTTCCATCCGTTGTTTCAATGATTTCAGCTGTTTCCTTTAAATACTCAATCATTCGCTTACTTAGATCCATTTCCTCATTTTCCTGCGTATAATAAGCGGTTTTTACGGTTTGGCCGATAATATAATCGCCTGTATCTAACGGAATCTTGCCTGCAAGGATATTCAACAATGTTGATTTACCTGTACCGTTATGGCCGATAATTCCAATTCTGTCACCAGGCTTTACAAGCAGATTAAAATCCTTTAATATCATTTTATTTCCGAACGATTTAGTAGCAGAAACAAGCTCAAAAACCTGTTTACCCAATCTGCTGCCTTTTAAAGAAATATCGAGCTTTCCTTTTTCAGAAACGGACGAAAGCTTGTCATCCAGCTCTTCAAAGCGCTGAATTCTAGCCTTTTGTTTAGTGGAACGAGCTTTAGCACCCCTGCGAATCCATTCTAGCTCTCTTCTAAACAAATTTTTCTGTTTGTCGATCGTAGCTGCTTCATTCTCTTCCCTAATTGCTTTTGCTTGGAGGAATTCAGCATAGTTTCCTTTATAGCTGTAAAGATTGCCACCTTCAAGCTCAAACATCCGGTTTGTAACCCGATCTAAGAAATAGCGGTCATGTGTAACTAACAGCAGTGCTCCATTAAATTTCCCTAAATAATCCTCCAGCCACTTAACTGCTTCAAAGTCAAGATGGTTTGTAGGCTCATCTAGTATAAGCAAATCTGGTTCTTGGATAAGAACCTGTGCAAGGGAGACACGCTTTTTCTGACCACCTGATAGCTCCCCGATTTTTTTGTCGTAAAAATTGACATCCAGCTTTGTCAATACAGTTTTTGTGTTCGTGTGAACATCCCAACCATTATGTGCATCCATTCTTTTTTGAACGTCAAACAGTTCACTATGAAGCTTATTGTTTTCCGGGTCTGTTTCGAGCTTAAGCAAAATTTCTTCATAGTTTCGGACTATCTTCCAAACAGGAGCGTCTCCTGTATAGACATAATCTAAAACCGTCATATCCGGATCACTGTCAGGGCTTTGGGACGAATAAGCTATCCGATAATCCTTTGGAGCAATAATTTCTCCTTCATCAGGCAAATCAATTCCTGCAACGATTTTCAAAAGCGATGATTTTCCTGTACCATTAATACCGATTAGCCCTACTCTTTCTTTTTCACTTATCGCAAAAGATATGGAATGAAATAATTCTTTTTCCCCATATGTTTTTGTTAAATTCTCAACTGAAATACTCTTCATAATTACCATTCCATTCTTTATAGAATTCTTTCAAATAATCCTCCATCAGCTTGTGCCGTTTTTCCGCGATAATCTTTGCCGAATCGGTATGAAGCAACCCTTTTAATTTTAGAAGCTTTTCATAAAAATGCTGAATGGAGCTAGAATCGCCGCTGCGATATTCCTCTTCTGTCATGCTTTTGCGAATATTTGCTGCTGGATTATAAATGGGACTCCCCGACTTCCCTCCATAAGCAAAGGTTCTCGCAATGCCAATTGCTCCAATTGCATCTAGTCTGTCTGCATCCTGAACAATTTGCGCTTCTTTCGTTCGAGCCTTTTCATTGTTTCCACCACTAAAGGAGACTGTCGCTATTGCAGAAAGAATTTCCTTTTTTTCGTTATTTATAATAGGAAGGCTCTCTACGAACTGCTCAAGCAAACGCTGACCTTCCTCCTTAGATTCGTTCAATTTTGCATCTGCCACATCATGGAGTAATGCAGCCAGCTCTATAATAAATGAATTACCATCGTTTTCTTGTTTACATAGGAAAAGCGCCGCATTCCTGACTCTATCAATATGATGCCAGTCATGCCCCGACACATCACCTTTCAACTTATCCTTCACAAATTCTTCTGTTAATTGAATGATATTCATTGTATTTAGTTCTCCAATCTATATCCTACCGAAATATTGTAACATGAAAGAAAAAAATCAACTACAAAACCGTTTATTATAGTGGGAACTCGTAATTACCTAACACTTTGTTAAAAAGGTAGGGGGATGGACATTTAGACACAATATCGATGAATGTTTTTATTGGTTAACAATGAACATGCTCCATTTGTTATGTTTGAAACATATAAATTGGGATGTGGAGGTGGTATGAGGACTTATACTAAAGCTGCTAAGAGCCTTAATGGGGAATAATATATTACGTTAAATAAACTGCCGACAGCTTTATTAACAAGCTAAGACGGCAGTCTCTTTCCCGTTGCATACCTCTTAAAGAAATTTCTTGATTTTCGGAAAAACCTTAAGTGCCGTATTATAAAAAACATCTTCATGATACATTTCCGGAATCAGGCTTTGAATGAATTCGATATATGGGCCGAATGGTGCTAGTGGCCAGTCTGTACCAAATAAAAGCTTGTCATAGGAGTTAGAATACACAAGTGCATGTCTTAAATGCTGAAGAAATATCCCTTCCTGCGCCTGTTCTAGCTCCTTTCTAGCACCAACCACCAATCCAGATAAATCGGCATATACATTGCGGTTCTTATACAATATTTCCGCACCTGTCAATGTCCATGGATCCCCAAAATGAGCCATCATAAAACGAATATTGCGATATTTAACTGCAACTTCATCGATTGCAAGAGGATGGGAATATTTTAATAATCCCCTTTCTGAGTATGTGTCCCCAGTATGAAACACGACGGGCAGGTCGTATTTTTCGGCAAGCTCATATACTGGGTCATAAACTTGATCATAGGCAAAGAACGGATAATACCCTAAGTATATCTTTATACCAACAACATTGTCCTTTTGTATTTCCCGTTCAAGTTCGGCAATTGCAGCTGTTTCTAGCTTGTATGGATTGATGCCTGCACAATAAACAATTGTTTTCGGCAGTGATTCTCCAAGATCAAGACCCATCGGTGTATTCGCTTCATAATCTGGAAACCCCATTTTTTGGGTTTCTGTCACACCCATTCCAATTGCCAGTACAATATTGGCAGCCTCCATCTCAGCTTGGACCCCATCTAGGCTATAATCTACTTTAGAGAGCAATTGCGCTGTTTCCTTAAATGATTGAATGTTAGAAAGATGAATGTGTGCGTCAATAATTTTTTTCATTCGGTCTCCTTTATCCTTTTATTTTTTTCAATCAATCCTCTGTCAGCTTAAATTGAAGCTTTCGAACTGTTTCTAACTGGTGAAAAGGGACACTATCTTCATCAAAATAAAGAAAGCTTGGCTGAATATGGACATATCCATTCTTTTCTCTTTCACATGTATTCGTCGAAACAAGCTGAATGACTTCTTTGTTCGTATAATATTGGACTTTACTGTTTACATCTGTAAGCAGGTGCAGCTTATCATTAGATGCTGCCTGTGTAATATAAAAATCATCTTTAAGGATTATTTCCTGCTCCTCCCTGCCAACAGTATAAATAAGATTATGATTTTTTTTCTGATTCAAATGCAGTACACAGCTCTCTTTCCCTGTCTTTATAAAAAGATTCTGATGCCATTCCTCTTCTGTCATCAGTTTACCTGCCGTATTTCGTATTTGGACAAAAATAGCGAGGATTGGGATATTGGGCAATGTGACATAAAATTGAGAGTATGACAGTCCTTTCCACTTTGAATGGTGGATAATATCCGTATCAAGCCTAATGCCAGACCATACATTATCAAAGTTGTCTTTCATTTGTACAAACTCCGCTTCTGTTTTTTCCTTTAACAAAGAATGAACACTCAAATCAGGTGGACCTGCTTTTATCCCACCTGCCCAAGGGTTCCACCAGCTTTTCGGTATCAGATTCGGGAATGCTTGGTCAAGCCATTCTGTCTGCTGAGCTTTTAACGAAAATAGCCCTGGATAATAATGCGGAGCTGCCCGGAAATTAATAATACCGTTATCAATACTATATATTTCGTATCCTTCTTCTGTTATTCTGTTCTGTAAAATCTCTCCATATGGTCGAAAAATGACGGTATCAAAGTAAGACTGCCTTTTGTCTGTCGTAATTTTTGCCTGCACTTTATTAACAGTCTTCCATTCAGTTACTTCAACAGGTAGTGCTATCTCTTTGTTAACAGGCAAAGTCTGTTTAAATGTTGATGTACCATTTACAAATAGTTCCCCTTCACCATCAGCTTGATTGTTTCGATAGCTTGAAAACAATACAGATAAAGACTTGCTTTCATCGATAACAGGATTGTTCTCATTTACAGCCAGATTTATTTCCCCTTTAAGTGCTTTATGAGAAGACTGAGTTCCTGTAGCAGCTTGTTCTAAGTCTCTCCAGCTTGTAAATGCACCAATAGACATATAAATTGGTGGAAAACTGCAGCTATTATATCCCTTCAAGCCTTTCATTGACTCAAGATGCATTTTCCAGCCTTCCATTGTCATTTTATTCCCTTCTGTCCAATACACGCCAATTGGAGTTACCTCATCATTAGAGAAATACCAGTTTCCGCTAATATCTTTTGATGCAATATCTCCTGGCTCCACTGCATCTGCCTCATTAAACACAACAATATCATCTCTTAGCGGAAAGTACAGCTCTGACCAATCATGATAAAATGTTTCCTGTAAATGAACACTTGCAGGAGATGATTGCCTATTTTCCAGCGTTACCCATCTTTTGACAACCCCTTCAGCATAAAGCTGTATACGGAGTGCTATCTGAATGTGCGGATGAGCAGTGGATTGGAAATAAAGAGCTAGAATGATAGATGTCTTTTCAAGTGTTGTTTCCGTTTTAACCGGTTTATTTTTTGATAATTCATTAGAGAATGGTTTGCCCAGCATTGGTGCAAACATGGCAAAAGGTAATTCTCCTATATGATTGGTGCCAAATTTCATGACATTATCTGCTTTATACATCCTTATGTGGTATGTTCCATTATAAATATAATAGGAGTTTTTGTTTTCACCGAAAAATCTCTCTCCCGCTCCTTTCAATCCAACAGAAATTGTTTTCGTGACAATCTTCTCCTCGTCATTCTCCAGCTTTACACGACAAATAATGTCTTCCTGAAAAAAACCTAATGACAAAACTGTCGCAGGTATAGATACATATCCTTTTCCTTTCCCCTCTAACAATATGCGGCAGGAAGGGTTCCGGAAGGATAAGTACTTATTGTTAGGAAGCTCTAAATCTATCAATGCAGGCACAAATAGATTGTTTTCTAGCTCTAGATCAACAGTTGTCTCAAAACCTTCTTGAAGCACATAGGGAATTGTCTTTGTGTCAATGGTGATTGGTGTTTTTGGATTAATCCCTAATTTGAACGTTGTCATCAAGCCATTGACACTCACATTAACTGAAATAGTTGGAAATGTTTTTCCTTGTTCAGGCTCAGGCCCTGCTTGTAAATAAAAGGCATTTGTTGCTGTTACTTCCTTTTCAACAGAATATATATGGTTAAAATCACATACTACTCTTTCATTCGAGCAAGAAGAAACCTCAACAGAGAGTGGCTTGCCAGATTTATTTTTAACATAGCATTTTACTTCATGGTCCTCGTCTTCTAATAATTCATGGTCCTTTAATGACAGCTTAATAATAAAGTCATCTGTTTCTATTCCGCTTAACCCTCTGCCTGTTCGTTCAAAGCTTGCTGATAAATTCGTCTCTGAATTTGCCCATTCATAATCATAATAAGTAAAGCCATTCTCTTGCCTGCCATCTGGCTTTAAATCCAAAGTGCGCAGCATATCCTTATACCAATCTACTTTGCCTATGTATGGAGCAAGCAGGCTGTCATTTAATACAGTAGGGATGAAATTCATCAAATGTGTGTAGCTGTCCTCCTCCTCCCAAAAAAATCCGCATCGTTTATAAAGTGGGACAGCCTTTGTATTCCCTGCCCATGTGTATAAATCAAGCCGAGGCCATTTTTTTGCAACAACAGCTTTTAAGGCATGGAGCAGCAGCAATTTTCCAACCTTTTTACCATAATAATCCGGACGAACATTTAACAATGGAATATACAGTGAATCGATATCTTCCTTATACACAGATAATCCGCAATAGCCGACAACTTGACTATTGTCCATAGCTAAAAATGTGTGAAGATTATCAGAGCTTCGATGCTTTTCAAGGATTTGCTCTTCTGTTTTGACACCGCCTCCCCATGCATCCTTGCTGTCATTCCACATCTTCGCAATACTGCTTGCAAACTTATCCTCATACTCTACAATCTGTATGCTCGAAATAGTATTTTCCATCATCACAACGAATCAGCATCCTTTTCTTGCAATATTGTTCTTACACGATATCCCTTCTATCCTACTTTCACAAATCGCTTTTTAAACCTATAATCTATCCTAATATGCATGGAAATTATTGTAAAGTTTATATTTAAATTTTCAGAAACTAATAATCAACAAAACTAGACAAACCTCGCTAAAGGAGAAAATTTTTCTATATCGAACTAGTATTAAAGTCGATTCGTTTTTGTTTTTGGTCTTATTAATCTATCAAAACAGAAGGGTGATGAAGCATGATGTTGGAACAAGAAAAGGAAATAATCGCTGCCAAAGAGGAACTTTTATTAAGTGTAAAGGAAGCAGCTGTACAAATTGAAGAAACACCTGGAGTTGTGCGCAACTGGCTCAGGGAATTGAAAGGTGTTATTCCAACTATCGTTGGAGAGCATGGCTATCGCTATTTTGACAGCAATGCAATGGAAGTATTGGAAAAGGTAAAAAGAATGCGTAATGACGATAAATTATCACTAAGAGAAATTGAAGAAACACTAAACGATTCTCCACAAGCTCCGATTCTGCTGCAAACAGATGAAACAACAGAAAAGATTTTAGAAGAATTAACAGCAACAAAAGAACAGCTTCAACTGCAAATTAACTTTAATTCTGTTCTAGTTGAGCAATTGAAGAAGCAGCAAGAGGAAATGGACCGCCAACAAGAATTCATTGAAACACAAAAAGAGCAAATTTCCGCCTTAGCTCTTGCTGCAGATAGACCGTTTGAGCATACTTATGGTGCAAGAAAAACGAAAGAGGAACAAAAGGAAAAGGAAGTGCCAGTAAGAAGAGGATCGTTTTTCCGCTTATTTTCTTTCCGTTAACACCAAAATAGGATGATGGAATTTGTATAGACGCTTATCACCTCTATATAAATTCCATCATCCCTTCTTTTTTTACTCTATTGCTAAAAACGCTCCAATCGCACCGCAAAACTGTCCATCCTGCAGAAAAACCTGTTTTGTAGGAAACAGATAATCAAATGAAGTAATTATCTTTTGCAATGGTTTATTACCATAAACAGCACCTCCTGCATAGACAATCTTATCCACTTGATGAATGGTATTTGCTTGTTGTGTTAACAGAACAATCGTTTCAGCTACCATTTGAAATAAAGCCGAAATCCCATCCTCTTGACTTCCATCAGCCTCTTGTCCTTTGCCAAAATTACTGGCAGTAAGGTTGCCATTAACTCCAATATCTTCTTTGTCATATAAGTCTTTAACAAGCAAATCAAGCTTGTTATGCTTGCCTTTTGCAGCAAGGTCTGTAATCGCGGAAAAATTCTGTTCGTTTGCCAGCATGGAAGACAAGCCTATAATCGTTCCACCACCGATACCACTGCCTAAAATCCGTTTATAGCTAGTTTTATTTACGTGAAACCAGGAAGTGCCTGTTCCCATATTGACAAGGATAAATTCCTCTTCACTGTTTGGGTTCTCCTTTTCCTGAAGCCATTTAGCGCCATTACACACTGCATCAAACTCAGAAACAATTAGTGCGTCAGGAAAATGCATGGATTGCAAATAGGCGGCTTTACTACCTGTTAAAGCTATCCGCTCCCACTTAAACAGCTTAAGCCAGCCCATCGCTGCATCCATTTCTGTGTTTGCATACTTTTTAAAATGAATTCTGCCCTTATCTTTATAAGCCAACTTTATCATCGTTCCACCTGCATCAATCCCAATTACAGCCAAGTTCCTCACCTCTATTGAAAAAAAAGGAAGAACAGATTGCTCTATTCTTCCTTTTGAATTATTATAATAATTTTTCAATATCCTCTTTCATCTCTAAAGGAGATGCATTTGGAGAATAACGCTTCACAACCTTGCCTGAACGGTCTACTAAAAACTTTGTAAAATTCCATTTAATCGCCTTAAGACCCATTGCGCCAGGTGCTTCTTCGCTTAAATGCTTATATAAAGGTGCGGCGTTTTTTCCATTCACATCAATTTTAGCGAACATCGGAAAGGATACTCCGTAGTTCATTTCACAAAATGACAGAATCTCGTCCTCGCTGCCTGGCTCTTGATTCATAAACTGATTGCAAGGAAAACCAAGCACTTCAAGTCCCAATTCCTTATATTCTTCAAAAACGGATTGAAGCTCCTTAAATTGAGGAGTAAATCCGCACTTGCTCGCAGTATTAACGATAACTAGAACCTTACCTTCGTATTGATCCAGTGACACTTCTTCGCCAGTGATTTTCTTTACTTCAAAATCATAAACAGTCATCCTTATCATTCCCCTCTTCCTAAATCGACCAGCAGCATCTGTCTCTTTAAGCCTGCCAAAGTAGCCAGCATATAATCTGTCATTTCGGCTAAATCGTCTATGTGGCCTTCTGTAACCAATCTGCTGAAAACGATTGTAATATGATTAGTTACTATATTATCAGAAGCGAAGGGCTGATAACGAATTTCCTGCTTGATGATTTGCTCTGTTCCCCAAATTTTTTGAAGCAAGTCCTGCAGCAATTCTAGAAGCTCTTGTTTGTTTTCGTGTCTTACTACAATTGTTAACTTTACATTAGCACCAACTAAAGCGAGCTTGTCTTCCAGTTCTAGAAGCTCAGATGCTAAGTTTTCTAAAGAGGCGTACAGTGAAAATATCATTTGGGCATTTTTTTGGTCGCTTAAAGCGAAGGCTAGATGGAATTCACGAGACATTGTGCTCATGTTAAGCATATCTTTTCTATCTAAAATATTAATAACTCCTTCTAGGTCTTTATCATAGAGGAGGCCTTCGATCACTGTTTTTAAATTATCGTATGCCGTTGGATCAAACATATAAATTCTCCTTTTAAAAAAGCGCAAATAGTTATATTTGCGCTACTTTGTTCACTACCTTAAAACAGGCCGATTGCTTTTCCATGTTCATTTACGTCCATTTTCAGTGCGGCAGGCTGCTTTGGCAGTCCTGGCATTGTCATTACATCTCCTGTCAAGGCAACAAGGAAGCCTGCACCAATGCTTGGCTTCAGCTCTCTTACTGTAATAGAGAACTCCTGTGGACGTCCAAGTAGTGATGGATCATCTGAAAGGGAGTATTGGGTTTTGGCCATACAGATAGGGAGGTTGCCCCAGCCAAAGCCTTGAAAATCCTTCATCTGCTTTTTCGCCTTTGTGCTGAACTCTACATTGCTTGCGCCATAAATCGTTGTAGCAATTGTTCGAATCTTTTCCTCAATGGATGCATCAAGGCTATAACTATGCTGAAACTCATTTTTGTCTTGCTCGATGATTTCCAATACCTTCCTAGCAAGCTCGAGTCCACCAGTTGAGCCCTTTTCCCAAACCTCTGTCAGTGCCACTGGAATACCTTCCGCATTGCAAAGCTCCTCAAGCACTTCGATTTCCTTTACACTGTCTGTATAAAACCGGTTGATGGCAACTACAAATGGCAGGCCGAAGCTTTTAATACTGTCAACATGCTTTTGCAAATTCGCAAATCCTTTTTTCAGCGCGTCAATATTTTCTTCTGCCAATTCAGACTTTGCTACGCCGCCATGCATTTTCAATGCTCTTATTGTAGCAACGATAACGACAATTTCTGGATTGATTTGTTCATTTCTAGCTTTGATATTTAAGAATTTCTCAGCACCTAGATCTGCTCCGAAGCCTGCTTCTGTTACAACATAATCAGCTAGCTTGCTTGCAGCTGCAGTTGCAATAACACTATTGCACCCATGCGCAATATTTGCAAAAGGTCCGCCGTGAATGATTGCTGGTGTATGCTCAAGCGTCTGCACAAGATTCGGCTTCACAGCATCCTTCAACAGAAGTGTCAATGCACCCTCAACACCAAGCTCTCCAACTGTTACAGGCTGCTTATCTATGTTATAAGCGATAACCATCTTAGACAGCCTTACCTTTAAATCATTTAAGTCATGTGCCAGGCACAATACAGCCATAATTTCTGAGGCAACCGTAATATCAAAACCATCTTCGCGCGGAACACCTTGTAATGGCCCACCAAGTCCGATTACTACTTTTCTTAAAGCACGATCATTCAAATCAAGGGCCCTTTTCCAAACAATGCGCCTTTGATCAATTTTCAGTTCATTTCCTTGGTGGATATGGTTGTCCATAAGTGCTGCTAATGCATTGTTGGCAGTTGTGATAGCGTGAAGGTCACCTGTGAAATGAAGATTAATATCTTCCATCGGCATAACCTGTGCATAGCCACCGCCAGCTGCACCACCTTTAATGCCCATTGTTGGTCCAAGTGAGGGCTCTCTCATCGCAATGGCTGTTTTTTTATCCAGCTTTTGCAAAGCATCGCCAAGGCCAACTGTAACAGTTGATTTTCCTTCTCCTGCTGGTGTCGGATTGATTGCTGTCACAAGGATAATTTTCCCTGATTTATTTGCGCTTATTTGCTCCAGCTTTTCAGATGAAATTTTCGCTTTATATTTTCCGTATAACTCAAGATCATCGATTGTTAATCCAAGTTTTTTTGCTATGTCCAATACAGGTTCCATACTTGCCTGTTGTGCAATTTCAATATCCGTTTTCATCATGTAAGCACCCTTTCAAATAAATTGTTCTTTTTGAATTCATGGCAAACTAATAGAGAGCTTTTTATCTATTTTTATGTATACTTTCCTTAACTATTTTACAGATTAACGAATAAAAATAAAAGAAAATTAATAAAATGTTCGCCTTTCTCTTGAAAAGGAACGTCAAATAAAAAATAGATGTGCTTAAAAATGCTGAAAAAAAACTATTTTCACACATTTCCTGCAATTGTATTGCGGCAAACCGAAAGGAAACTTATAATAGGCTATATGTTTAAAACAACCAACAATTAAATTACTGGAATACTACAATAGCTTTGCTTGTTGTCCTATTAAATATTCCAGTGCAAGTAAAAGCCATACTAACTCACAACATGCAGAAATAAGGAAAAAACAGGAGGCGAACCATTATGCCTATTAAAATTCCACAGCTGCTGCCAGCAAGGGAAATTCTCGAAGAAGAAAATATTTTTATAATGGACGAAACACGAGCAAAGGCTCAAGATATCAGGCCATTAAATATATTAATTCTTAATTTAATGCCAGAAAAAGAGAAAACGGAAGTTCAAGTGCTAAGACTTCTTGGGAACACGTCACTTCAAGTAAACATCTCACTCGTTCGGACTGCATCCTATCACTCCAAAAACACAAGTCCGTATCACTTAGAGCAATTCTACACAGATTTCCAAGCTATTAAAGGAAATAAGTATGATGGCATGATTATTACAGGAGCTCCTGTTGAATTAATGAGCTTCGAGGAAGTCCAATATTGGCAAGAGCTTACTGAAATTATGGAGTGGACTAAAACAAATGTAACCTCCACCCTGCATATTTGTTGGGGCGCACAGGCCGCCTTGTATCATCACTTTGGTATAAAAAAATACGAGCTTGACCAAAAATGCTATGGAATTTATTCTCATGAGGTTCTTAAGCCATCTGAAAAATTATTGCGCGGCTTTGATGACAGCTTTGTGGCACCTCATTCTAGGCATACGAATGTCACAACACGAGAAATTAATGATCATCCAGAGCTGCAGCTTTTAGCAGCATCAGATGAAGCTGGTGCACTTATTATTAGTGGAAACAACGGAAAACAAATAATGATCACTGGCCATTTGGAATATGATTCTTCCACACTTGCAGAGGAATTTAAACGCGATAAAGAAAAGGGACTAGATATTCATCTTCCTCTTCATTATTTTCCAAATAATGATCCAAGCAGGAAACCACTCAATATGTGGCGTTCTCATGCACATCTGCTGTTTTCAAACTGGCTGAACTATTATGTTTATCAAGAAACTCCATACGAATGGAAATGAAAGGCAAGTAAAGTATAAAAAAGGGATATTTCTTTCAATCTGTATACATTCCGTACACAGTTTGAAAGAATATCCCTTTTTTAAGAACAATCATTATCCATTGTTATCCCCGCTAAAATAAACCTCTTCAAATGGCTGAATAACAACAAAGCCTTCGCCGCTGAATTTCATTTGAATCGATTCACCGCTGCCTCTTCCGAAGAATGTTTTCAAGGATACATCTGTTACAAATTCTGGCTGCAGGCTTCCTGACCATGCCACTGTTGCATTCGGATCAGTGAAAACTGGCTTTGATGGCGTCACTCTCAAAGTAAGCGGCTCATAATGAGAGGTAATGGCAATCATGCCTCTGCCTGACAAACGAATGTTGAAAAGTCCCCCTGAGAGCATGCCAGCAACCTTCCTCATCAGCTTAATATCCCAAGAAACAGAAGGCTCAAATGCTAGCAGATCATTGCCATTCACAAAAATGGAATCATCATACAAATTTAAAATGGAGATTTTTTTCCCTTGATCTGCAAGATACAGCTTGCCCTCACCCTCTGCCTTCATAAGGGAGGCACCTTCACCTGTCAATGCTTTTTTGAACATCTTCCCTATTCCATGCTCCAAAATTCCTTCTCTTGTAAACTTAATGTTTCCCATATACGAAACCATACTTCCAGATTTCGCCCAAATTTTGCTCTCTAAATTCACTTCAAGCATGCGCTGTGTTTCCAATTCAAACAGGCCTTCGCCTTTATCCTGCTGTTCAGTTTGGTTTACAAAATCCTGCAAGGTATATCTGTTCATATGTATGATCCCTCTCTTTTTTAAGCTTCCTTCCTATAAATACGTATGGTAGGTAAAAAAGTTTCATGATTAATTTGTTTCTTTTCGAGCATACTAAGCGATGATTTTTAATTTTTTAAAGAAAGGATAGATAATATGGAAACAATCGTTGCTGTGGAAAGAAATCATGCAGGGGAAATAATAAGCTTCAAAACATCTGATGATAGAATTATCTCTTACCGTAAAGCGGTGATGGAAGCAGCAGAAGGCTCAATCAGCGGGGTTAAGCTGTCAGAGACAGGCTTAGAAGAAGGCTCTTCTATCACAATAGAGGATACGTTTGAGGAATTTCCAATGATTTAAACAAACATACATAGGAAAAGAGGGGCTAGACATAGAGACACGCTTTTTTGCCATGGAGCAATAAAATATGTCTCTCGCCATTTTAATCCAGGTTCTCGTTTTTTTGCTGGATAACTTTTAGCTCCTCGATTCTTTTTGAATCTTCCTGAAAATATTGGACTAAATCTCCAACACGATCGATTGCATCCCAGCTTAAATGATGTTCAATTCCTTCTACATCTTCGTAAATATTTTCCTCTTTCACGCCGATTATACGCAGAAGGTCTTCAAGTAACTCATGACGGAAAACTAATCTTTGTCCAATTTTTTTACCTTTTGGGGTCAAAATCAGCCCTCTATATTTTTCATATACAAGATATTCGTCCTTATCCAGCTTTTGAACCATCTTTGTAACAGAGGAGGGGTGTACAGACAAGGCTTCTGCAATATCTGATACTCTTGCATATCCTTTATCTTCTATCAGTTTGTAAATTTGTTCAATATAGTCTTCCATGCTGGGTGTTGGCATATATGACCCTCCTAATTTTGCATATACTCTCAAACACTTGCCATGTTTAGCTAAACAGAGCTGTATTCGTTCGATTTAACCGTTGCCCCCCTTTACGTTAAAGCTTTTTCGCGAAACGCAGGTAGGCGGAGCAGCGGCATATCCTTTAAGCATTTTACTATATAAAAATTGTTGAAACAAGCATTGTTAGTGATGCCACTGTTTTTTGAACAGACATATGCTACTTTTTGCTTGCGAAATCCATTTGCCAGCTAAAATAATCATTGTCTGTATTTTTTACATATTTTAAAATAGCATCAAATTTATTTCCTTTTTTGCTTGTTAGTCCCTTAACCTCGGCAGACCCGTTCTTTAGAATTGCCTTTACCATAGTTTTGGTTGGTTTTTTCTTAAGTGCTGCTAAAAACTTATCATTTTTCCAAATTACAAATTTACAGCCCTGTTTCCAGTTACTGCAGCCAAATCCCTTTTGCCCCTCTATCACTTGATGACCGCAGACTGGGCATTTACCTAAATTCTCTATTTTCCTTTTTGTATAGGATACCTCTTGTATGGTCACATCTTGCTCATGCTTGATTTTTTCAACAGAGTTCTTTGTAAATTCGCTAATAAGCTGCAAAAAGGCTTGTTTAGAGTATTTACCTTTCTCTATATCATAAAGAGATTTTTCTAACCTGCCCGTGAAATCCAAGTTAAACAATTCCTTAATTGGAAATGTTTCAACGAGTGTTTTTCCTAAATCCGTGCAAATCAAACTTTTGCCTTTTGCTTCAATATAGCCGATATCCTTTAGCTTCTTAATTGTTTCTGCACGGGTAGCAGGTGTGCCGATGCTAAAGCCGCTTAATATGGACATAACGTCCTCTTCCGTATCACTAAGTGCATCGATGTTTTTGCCGCAAGTTTCCATGAGACGTAATAGTGTTTTTTCTGTATGCTCCTTTGGGGCCTGTGTCGTATGGGTGGTTGTTTCGATTTTTTTGACATCCACTTCCTCCCCAATGCCAACAAACGGCAGAAGCACATCCTTTGTCTTAATGTTTTCTGCTTTCTTCCAGCCTTCGACAAGCTGCACTTTTCCTTTAGTATGAAACGCACCAGGCAGACTCGTATCTTTAATTTTTGTAACAATTCTTGTTTCCTCATATTCAGCTACAGGCATAAACTGCATCAGCAGTCTAGTTTTAATTGCCTCATAGACTTGTTCCTCATCGTTCGTCAGCCTTTTCGGAATAAGATAGGTCGGAATAATGGCACTATGGCTTTCTACTTTTTTATTATCAAAAACTCTTTTGGATGCATAAAATTTTATGTCATCTTTATAAGGTAAGTTTGCAGATATGGCACTAACGACCTTAGCAGTTTTACCTATTAAGCTTTCCTCAAGCGCCATGCTTGCCGTTCTTGGATACGTAATATATTTTTTTTCATACAGACCTTGTGCAACCTTTAAAACCTTATCAGCCGTCCAGCCTTTATATTTGCTCGTAATATAGCCTTGAAGATTCGATAAATTGAACAGTAACGGCGGATACTCTTTCTTTTTCTGGACTGTTTTGTCTGCTACAAGTCCTTTTTTGCCGGCAATTTGTTTTTGCAGCTGGTCAAGCTCTTCCTTCGTTTTAAACTTGTCTTCTTTACCGACTGTATAAATCCCCGTATATTTGCCTTCTGTGCTTGAAAAGGTCCCTTGAAGCTTAAAATAATCCTCTGGTATAAAGTCTCGTATCTCCTTATCCCGATCATAAATTATCTTTAAGGTCGGAAGCAATACACGACCGATATTAAGTGCTTTACCTTTGCCCTTCTGGTATTTTAATGTTGTAACAGATGTAAGGTTAATCCCTATTAGCCAATCTGCCCACTGTCTGCTGACACCAGCATCCTGAAGTGGACGCATTTCACTGTTTGCCCGAATTTGCTCAAGACCGTTTAATACTTCATCTGGTGTCCACTCATTCAAGAGCAAACGATATACGTCCTTATCTGTCCGCAGATTATAAATAATACTGTCACCAATGATTTGTCCTTCTCGATCATAGTCACAGGCAGATATAATCGCAGTAACGTCCTGTCTTCTCATGAGCTGTTGAATTGTCCGCAGCTGTTTTTGTGCTCCCTTATCAGGCTTTTCCCGATTGCGCGGATCACTTTTCACCTTATATTTAAAGCTTTCCGGTATAAATGGAAAGTTATCCATTTTCCATGTCGCCATTTTTTCGTCGTAATCTTTCGCATCGTTTAACTGCAGCAAATGGCCGAATGCCCATGTTATGATATAGCCATTTCCTTCAAAATAGCCGTCTTGCTTGTTTTTTATTTTTAATGCATCTGCAATATTTTTTGATACAGATGGTTTTTCAGCCAATATCAATTTCATGTTATCACCTTTTTTATTTGCTTTGTCCAAAAATTAGGGCCTTCCCGTTTGCGATAAGCAAACAAAAGATTCTATTAAACATCCAATTCATGTATGTTTAATAGAATCTTCCCTTAACCATTATATCAATTATACGCTACCTTCAGTGACTTTTTCACCTTCAAATACTGTTCAAGCTCCTTAAGCACGTAATAAAGCTGTGCTTGTTCGGCAAACAAATCCCAATCCTGCGGCAAATCCTGCGTCTTTATTTCTTCCTCCAGCTTTTCCAGTTTGCTTAAAAAAAGCTGTGCTGTGTTTCCTGGATGGACGCAAAGGCTCAGCTCCTCCAGAAAATCAGCGATGGAGTGCCGCTGCTCTGACAGGCTGCTCACAGTCGTTACCTTCGCGAAAAGTCCTTCTATTATTTCAAGCTGTTTTTCTCTTATTGTGAAATACTTATAATAATAGTTTTCTTTTCTTGTAAAATGGTTTTCTACGTCTCTGTATGCAAGCGATTTTGCTATTTGTACTTCCTTCGCTGTTTGCGTGAGCTTTTGTTTATAATCAAATGCTATTTCATTCGTGCGTAAGAATTCAACCATCCCTTGCAGCATTTCCTGGAAATCCTTTTCAATTTTCTTCTGATAGGTCTTCATTTCCTTATCGAGGCTAGGCATATAGCTGTTTACTAGAAGTGCTGCACCTATTCCAATGACAATAAGCGCAAACTCATTTTCTATCACGGCCATATTAATATGGCCTGCCGAGTAAATATGAAGAATGATGACAGTACTAGTCACAACACCTTCATTTACTTTCAATAGAACAGTCGCCGGAATAAACAGCAAAAGCAGCATTCCAATCACATATGGCTTATAGCCGATCAGTTCAAAGAATACATAGGAAAAAGGAATGGCAAGCATACATGCCACAAATCTAGCGAATGCGCTGTGCAGCGATTTTCTTTTTGAGTTTTGCACACATAGTATCGTGATGATGGCAGAGGATACGAAGAAATCCAAATTGCACAGCTGGGCAACAGTAATCCCTAAGCTTACTGCAACAGCAGTCTTGAAGGTGCGGTAGCCTATCTTATATTTTTTTAATAAGCTTATGATCATGCTTAATCACAACCTGTAACTAATAGATCATCCTGTAAAGAAACTAACTTCGCATTAATTGAAATTTCATCTCCAGTATTCACAAACAATGATACGACAGAACCGCTGAATGGAACTTCTACTTTTTCTAAGTCTCCATTAGCTGTCTGAATTGTCAGGATTGTTTCCCATTCATAAAAATAGGCATTTTCCTTAATGAAAATATCCTTCACTATTCCAGCAAATGGGCTCAATATCACTTGGTCTTCTTTGGAAATTTCATAATACGGACTTTGACTGTTCTTTACAATCGTTTCAATCATTTTTTAAAATCTTCCCTTTTAAATTTTTTGCTCCATTTGGTTTGATGGACGAGCATCTAATCCAGATTAAATAACAGCTTTTATCATGTTAATAAAAACACATTTTCATCTACATTTCAATGGTTTCCATCATTATTCCCACATGTTTTTTTATGGTAAGCCTTTCATTGCAAACAAACAAAAAAAACTAGCTCTTAGCTAGTTTCAACAAGTGACAAAAAAGAACAGAATACTATAAAATTATAGAGCAGTTCAGGTACAAAAAAAAGGATGGCTGGACATAATAGTGTTTCTCTAAATTTTTTTCTCCATCTGTCAAAGTTGAAATAATATCCTTGCAAATGTACCAAAAAATTGTCTTCACACTAAGCGAACTTTCAAGCATCATATTTCTTGATAGATTTCTCGGATTGAAGATACCATTTATCTCTTTCTACAATATTAGCAACAGTTAAAATTAATGAAGGTATTTTCTCAACCAAAAATACAATCAAACCGATATTCTTGTTCATAATTACAAAGGATTCGCCATGGGAAAATGTAGTGAGTTCCTTGCCAAGTTGGAGAATGCTCCTAACTATCGCCTGCTTGCTTTCATCTTCCAACGTAATATTTGGCGAAAAAAGCAAAATCCAGTTAGCATTTTCAATTGAAAACCGATACATACTAATCACCTTCTTTGATTGTCTTCATCAAAAAACAACTAGCAAAAAGCACACATCTGTGATACTAACTGTACTACTTACAAAAAACGTTATACCTGTCATTAAATTGTTATGTGCACGACAATAAAATTATGTGTGATAAATTGGTTCATACACTCTTCTACCATAATACTTGCTAATTCCTAAACTAAATTTGTATCCGTTTACTTTTAATTCATTTTTTAAAATTCTTTTTATGAAAAAACTCTATGAAACCTTGACTCTATTGGGTTATTCATGTATATTATAGACATCATTTAACAAAATTCTGAAAATATCGTTTTCTATAATATTTTGTTCTATGAGAATATTTATTTTTCAGCACTAATGTGTCTTGAAAGGCTTAGGAGGAAACTTAACATGCAAAACGGTAAAGTAAAATGGTTCAACAATGAAAAAGGCTTTGGATTCATCGAAGTTGAAGGCGGAGACGATGTATTCGTTCACTTCACAGCTATTCAAGGTGACGGTTTCAAATCACTAGAAGAAGGTCAAGAAGTTTCTTTCGAAATCGTTGAAGGAAATCGCGGACCTCAAGCTGCTAACGTTACAAAACTATAATAAAAAAACGAAAAGCAACAATATCCAAGAGCTGGCTTATGTCAGCTCTTTTTATCTTCCTCTTTAACCTTCCCCGCAAGCATATCACCGTATTTTTTTATTTCAAGTCCAACCGTGCATTCTGATATACAAAACCGATGTGCATGCCTTTTTCCTTTGTCTGTTTTGTTATGTTCATACAAAAAACAGCCTTTACAATAATCATTCATCAAGTTTTCTGCACGCTGCAGCCATTTTTTTCTATCACTCACAAAGCAATCTCTCCTCTTTTTACATCGTAAACAAAATACTTAATATATCTTTATATAATTTGCATTTTACTGTATATTCTTTTTTCAGCAAGGGCCTGTGTTGCCAATTTATCTGCTTCTTTATTTTCGTTTCGACCGATAGGTGTATAAATAGCATTGATTTTCAAATCAGAAAGCTTTTTTTCAATCCGATCAAGCCATTTATTAAGCGCCTCCTCATAACATGGCCATTCACCAGATAATTGATTCAGTACAACTTGGGAATCACCCTTAAATTCACAGGTTACTCCTTTGACTTCTAATTCCTCTAATAAATTCAATGCATGGTAAAGGGCTGCATATTCAGCTTCATTATTTGTTTCCATCTCATGAAACAATTCATTTGCCCGAATCCTGTATTTCTTTTTGCCCTGATTAAAATAAAGAATTACCCCAAGCCCTGCAGTATTGGTTTCTTTCCGATATCCGCCATCAAAGAAAATCGTAAAATCATGCGGTTCCTCTTCCACTTCTGCATGAAGCTTAATCAGCTCCTTTAAACTCCATTCTGTCCCGTTTTCATCATAAAAAGTCAAATCAATGCCTTGCTTGCTCTTCTCTAAATCTTCACCGATTACAATAGCCGTAGATTGAACAACCCAATCAGATGTAAAAAACACTTCTTCCTTTTTTACGCGGTATCTATATTCAAGCTTATATTTCATATGAAAGCATCCTTCCTTCATTTAAATACTGTTCCATAGGGTAAAGTAAAGGGTATAATAAAATGGCTTCCCAATATAAATCCATATAAGATAATGTTATGTAGTTTGGCTCCTTTTTATAGCTTAAAAAGCTTGCCATTACCTGAATAATCATACCAGAAATTTTGGAGGTTTAAAAATGATAGAAGTCTACATCGATGGTGCAAGTGCTGGAAATCCCGGTCCAAGCGGTGCCGGCATTTTCATTAAAGGGCATGGAAGTGCCGAAAAATATTCTATCCCACTTGGCAGCATGAGCAACCATGAGGCTGAATATTATGCGTTAATTCACGGCTTGAAAATCTGTTTAGAAAAAAACTACAAATCAGTTAGTTTTCGGACAGACTCTAAAACAGTCGACAGCGCTATGGATAAGCGATTTGCCAAAAACAAAACGTTCGCACCACTTTTAGAAGAAGCATTGCTTTTAGCAGATAAACTCGACCTGTTCTTTATTAAATGGATTCCAAGCGGTGAAAATAAAACGGCTGATGAACTGGCAAGAATAGCCATTCGCAAAAATAAACCGGAAGGAAAAAGCCGTGATTTCTAAAAACAAACAGGCAAACATACTATTGCTTGCCGTTGCACTTATTTGGGGCTCCACCTTTGTTCTTGTACAAAATGCTATTTTATTTCTGGAGCCGCTCCAGTTTAATGGCATTCGTTTTTTGATTGCATTTTTATTTTTGTTGCTTTGGCTTCTTTTGTTTCATTGTCATCTCCTGAAGGAACTAAAATCATCAACTGTTGTCGCGGGAGCTGTGCTTGGTTTTTGTTTATTTATAGGATACGCCTTTCAAACAATAGGGCTGCTATATACTACTTCTTCCAAGGCTGGATTTATAACAGGACTAAGCGTAGTGCTAGTTCCGTTGTTTTTATTTTTGTTTTTCAAACAAAAGCTCTCTGTCAATAGTACGATAGGCATTGCCTTCGCCACAGCTGGACTCTATGCCATAACAATCGGGTCAACCATGTCACTGAATACCGGAGATGGGTTTGTCCTTATATGCGCTGTAGGCTTTGCGATGCAGATAGTTTTAACAAGCACATATAGCAGCAAGCATTCTGCCCTTCTGCTGACAATTATGCAAATTTTCACAGTAGCTGTGCTTTCCTTTACCGGAAGCCTTCTTTTTGAGGATTGGAACGGATTAAATGGACATAGCATTGTTCAAGCAGATGTATTGCTTGCATTGGTCGTCACGTCTATTTTTGCTACAGCACTTGCCTTTGTTATTCAGACATCCCTGCAAAAATATACAAGTGCTGCAACTGTTGCGTTGATTTTTTCGACTGAGCCTGTATTTGCGGCCGTCACTGCTTATTTTTTTGCAGGAGAAAGGTTAACAGTAAGTGCATTTGTTGGTTGTTTACTAATTTTATTTGGCATGATTGTAACAGAATTACCGCAGCAAAAGTTCAGACCATTATTAAAACATAAAACATAAAAAAATCCCCCATTAAAGGGGGAATAACTGTTCTTCTTTTAAGTATCGTAACGCTTCCTTCCTCGTTTTCACCTGAGCCTTAACAAAACGCTCAAGCAAGGACATATAGAAGCTGCCATCGAAATGCTTCTGTATCTTTAGCGTACACTCGATAGCTGTATTAATTAACTCATCTGCTGCATTTGTATAAGCTTTTCCGAAGTAAATAAAGCCAACCGCATCTTCCCCGAATGAAAAGCCTTTGCTTTCTAGAAACAGCAAATACTCTTCTAATGTCTTCAACTTCCGTCCATTCCTCCCAAAATCTTCTTATTTCCATGTTACTTTATTCTTCGACATTTTTCTATCATTTTTTAGAAGTACATGACCTAAAGTTCCCATAGCTATCCCAAGTATAGCGCCTCCAACTACTTCTTGAGGCTGATGGCCAAGCATCTCTTTCAAACGCTTTGGCTGCTTCTCCTCAAAGGGTACCTTTTCATCCGTTTTCAGCTTTTCCATTAAGTCTCCTAAATCATTTACCTTCAGTGTCAATTCACCAGTTTGACGCCTAATTCCTTGAGCATCATACATGACAATCAGGCCGTAAACTAAGGACAAAGCAAAGTCAATCGTAGGTACTCCCCGCCTTAAAGCGATGAATGTTGTTAAAGAAGAGACCCCTGCAGAATGGGAGCTCGGCATTCCTCCCGTTTGAAAAAAAAGACGGTTATCCCATTTTTTTGTTTTCACATAATGGATTGGTATTTTCAAAAATTGAGCCAATCCGATGCTAGTCAAAGCAACGTAAACTCCCTTATTCATTTCATCACCTCAAGCTTTAGTTTTCATTTTTTATGTTTAGATTATTCTAGCATGCAAATACTACAAAAGATTATTTATTACCAAATGGTCGAATATTGCAGCAGGAGGTGTTAATAATGAGCAAGGATCGAAACAAGGGCACAGCTGCAAGCGGAGTAAACCCGCAAGGCTTTGGAGGCGGAGATCAGACTCCAGCACCGAAAAGCAAGCTTGAAAATGCGGCAAAAAAGAAAAACACTAAATAAAAATAATCCAGGAACTTTCGTTCCTGGATCATTTTTTATGCAAGTGCCTCGTTTTTATGTTGAACAAGTGTGTCGAAATGCTTAAATTCAAGCTCTCTAAATTTAGCAATTGCTTTGTCTGGAGCAATTCGGTAAATGCTTTCCTCCAATAAACAGTCTACTGGCACATCACATTTTATTTCTGCCAATTTTCTGCTGAGGTGTAGCATGTCCAAATCTGCTTCAATTTTAGTACGCTGACCTTTTGTCAATGACACAAGGTTTTCTAATATTCCTTCAATATGCAAATGATTCTGAAGTAATTTCAAAGCTGTTTTTTCGCCAATGCCCTTTACTCCTGGATAATTATCACTTGTATCACCCATAAGTGCCTTCAAGTCAATCATTTGCTTAGGTTCTATTCCTTTTTCTTCAAAGAAGCTGTTTGGAGTGTGAACCAAATAATTGCCGTATCCTTTTTTAACAAGAGCAACGCTGATATGATCATCAAGGAGCTGAAGAATATCTTGATCACCTGTTAATATTGTAACATGTGCTGAACCCTTCATTTTTTTGGCGATTGTGCCGATGCAATCATCTGCTTCAAAACCGACTACACCTATATTAGGGATATCAAAGCTTTCCACTACTTCCTTTACTATATCAAACTGTGGCATTAATTCTACCGGCGCCTCTGATCTGTTTGCTTTATAGTCAGGATACATTTCAGTTCGGAAGGTTTTGCTTCCCATATCCCAGCAAACAGCAACATGTGATGGGTTAAAATGGTCAATTGCGGTAAAAAAATGTTTCACAAATCCATGTATCGCATTCGTCGGGATACCCTTCGAATTAATCATAAATTGTCCTGTAACAGCTGTTGCAAAATAAGCCCTGAACAAAAGGGCCATTCCATCAACAAGCAGGAGGGATGGCTGTTTTTCTGTGTTCAAATAAATCGCTCCTTCACATTAATCTATTCTATTATAACAGAAAAACAGCCATTAAGAAGCTAGTGCGTTTTTCCATTGACATTCCTGTTTGCTCAATCATTCTTTTATCGTGCAAACCTTGTTGTCGTCATATGAAATCCAATCACTGAAAGACCCTGGATAAAGCTTAACGTTTTGAAATCCTGCTGCTTTTAATGCTAGAAAATTAGGAGTCGCAGTCACACCAGAGCCGCAATAAACGATATATTGCTTGTTAGGATCCAACTCGCTAAAGCGCTCCTTTTGTTCCTCGGCATCTTTAAATCTTCCATTTACCAGTCCACTAGCCCACACCTTATTTATTGCTCCAGGAATATGACCGCTTTTTTTATCAATTGGCTCTACCTCACCTGTGAACCTTTTATGCTCCCTTGAATCTATTAATACAACACCATTATTATTTGCTTGGACTATCGCTTTAACCTCTTCATAGGAAGCTGCAATAGCTGAATTGACCTTATAATTAAATAATGTTTTTTCATAAGCAGGTAGTTCTGTCGTTATTGGATAATCTTGCTCGAGCCATGCTTTCATCCCGCCATTTAGGATGTAGACATTTTCATGCCCCATATAGCTAATAAGCCACCAAAGTCTGCCAGCAAACGCTCCTTCTCCATTGTCATATGCAACGACAGTTGTATTATTTCCTATACCAGCTTTCTCTAGCTTCTCTTTAAAGACATCAAGATCAGGCAAAGGATGTCTTCCGCCATGCTGTTTCACAGATGCTGACAAATCCTTTTCCAAATCAAAATAAACACTTCCAGGGATATGGCCTGCCTCAAATTGCTTTTGACCTGCTTCAGGTCTTGCCAGCTCAAACCTGCAATCAATGACCCTAACAACCTTTTCAGTCAAGTTATTGCGGAGCCAATCTGCTTCCACTGTGAATTTCATCCGTCCTGTTCCTCCCTTTTAACAAATTACCCTGTTAAATACTGTCTGCATATGTCAATACATTACTTTCTTTTATGGTACGAAGAGCTTCCTTCATTTTTTGGCGAATCTCTTCATTTTGGAACAACTCAACCTTGCCGCTGTAATACTCTTGCATTTGCGCTTGCAATATTTGCATCATTTCTTGCTTTTCCTTCTCTAAGGTGTCATCATAAAATGCAAACAATCGGGACTTTTCATCCTCAAAAAACGGAAAGCTCTCCGTTTCCAAGACTGCTTTTATTTCTTCGGCAAGATATTTTCTGTCTCCTTTTTCAAAAAAAGCCTTCGGATTTTTATAATAAGACAACGCCTTTTTAAACAATCCTCTTTCCAATGTTCTGAATGGCGCTTGATGGGTAATAACCCCACTAAGCTTTACAGATTCATCAAGCTGTACAATAATTTCCTTATTTATTTGGCGGATGCTTTTTAATGACAATTCATAAAGCTCTTTTCTTTGCGCATAATAATAATTTTCGCATCTTAAGTTGACTGCCCTCAGCTCTTGCTCCACCTCATAGCTTAGCTGAAAAAGGAAGTCATCTAACGCTTTTTCTCCCTCTTGCTTCCGGTTCTCTCCCTTTAAAAGTCCAGGATGGAAGGATTCCTTCAGCCAATCATTGAATTGCAGAAATATCCGCTGCTTTAAATAATGTACCTGTTCGTCTATCTCTGCTTTTATTTTCTTATTTAAATAAGTATGCTTTTGCTGGGCGAGGAGCGAATTAAGCTCTTGCTCCTCTCTTTCCCATGCGTCTATTTGTTCCTTTTGCTTTGCGTGCTCGAGTTCCGCTGAATTAATGAAATCCTCGAGCATCTGAATGCTAGCAGCGCAATCTGTCTCCGCTGCTTTTAGCATAAACGGAAGCCATTCATCCTCAATAAACTGCAGCAAGCTCCCTTTAAAAGCATCCATCTTCCCTTTATATGGCTCTTTTTCACTAAATAAGCTTGAAACAGGATAGATACGCGGATTCCTGATACCATAGTGCTCAAGCTGGTCAAATAGATAATTGAATACAAGATCTAGTTCCTCTTGATCCTTCCCTAGGTCAATAGCATTCATTATAAAAAACATCTTATCCTTTTCAAAGGAATCCTTCATTCTTCCTAATTGAAGCAAAAACGAGCGGTCTGCTTTTGCAAAAGCATGATTATAATAGGATAAATACAGAATAGAATCAGCGGCCTTCATGTATTCAAAGCTAAGTTCACTATGCCTTGTATTTATCGAGTCTCCTCCAGGCGTATCAACTAAAACGATGCCTTTTCTTGTCAGGCTGCAGTCAAAATAAACATCGATTTTTGCGATAAAACACGAAACTGTTTCTACTGATACATACTGGTTCAGTTCCTCCATGCTTGCAGTCGAGACTGTTCCAAGCATATCCTTGTGGGAAGGAAAGCCTTCTAAAAATGCTTCTAAATAACGAAAGTGGCTGGCTGAGGAAGGAGCACTGTCATTTTTTATTCGTTCAACGACAAGCTGGGCAGTCTCAAGTGAATCTGCGTTTTCATGAAATACTTGCAAATAATCCTGCAGCTCTCCTAACATGTCCTCTTTTGTTTTCCAGACAATCACCATTTTCCCGTGCTCGTTTTCCTTATTAACAGGCAGAATTCGATTTATTGCTGCAGTCATAGGATTAGGTGATACAGGAAGCAGTGGATGCCCTAACAGCGCGTTCGCAAAAGAAGATTTACCTGCACTGAAAGCACCGAATAAACAGATTGTATATTGCTTATTACGAATTGTTTCTGTCCGCCGCTGTAGATTGCGCCACACCTCTTTAAACCCTTTTAAGTCCTGCAGTTGATCTGATATAAAATCAAGCTGTGCCAGCATTTCCTCTTGGTTTACCAGCATTTGTTCTGGTTTGCTGCGGACTTGAGTTTCTTTTTTCCTTTGAACCTGCTTTACTTGTTTAAGAGGATTGATTTCTTGAATGACGGGCGCAGCCTCATCATCAATCAGCTCCATGTAATTGTCAGCCATATTCTCACGTCTATTTTCGATAAGCTGTATGAGCGTTTCCTGCCATTTAAGCCAGTTGTTCATTATTTGTTCCTTTTTCTCTTTAGCTATAAGCAAGGTTTCAAGTCGGCGCTGGTCTTCTGAAATAATGCGCTCTTCCTGTTTAGTGTGACTATTTTGCTCACTAGATAAAATAGAAAAAAGCTTGTTTGCTTCTTTTTTCACTGAGCTTTTTATGTAATCTTCGACTTCTTCACAATATCGGAGCAAATAGGTTTCTGACATTTGTGCATTAGGATTAACAAGCTCCTCTAAAGCTGGTTTGTCTAGCTTAAATAAAGGAGTTGTTAAATATTCCTCTTTAAATGCAGCTGTATTAACCCCCATTTTCCCAGAGACTGTTTCTAAGTATTTGGTTAAAGGTCCCAGCAGCTGTAATTGGACGGCTTCTGCCAAAACGCCATGGAAATTCTCCAACCTTTTTTCTTGCTCTGCTTTTATCTTTTGTTTACCAGAGAACAATCCGAGCTTAAACTTTTTGTCTTTAGAGTTCAAATAGGTTTCCGCAAGCTCTCTGTTTGCATACGGCATAATATAAGCGTCTTTAATGATGGCTAGAAAACCTGCTTCCAATTCTGCCTGTTGCACTTTAGTTTGCTTAAGAGCCTCAAGCTTCTTTTCAAGTGCATGGAATTCTTTTTCTAAAGCGGTAATCTCTTCTGCTGTTAAATTAGCAAGCGGTTCACCTGCTTCTGCTAATTCTTTTTCCAACTTCAATTCCATCGCATTGCTGTGATCGGTTTTTATCTTTATAAAGGATTGATCTGCAGACGCTTCCATTAATGAGCCCTTGTGCGCCATTTTTTCGGCAATGTACTGCTTTAACTCGTCTATTTGATTTTTGCTGCTGTCCATTGCTTTTATAGACGTGTAAAAAATCTGTTCAGGCACTGCACCACTTGAAACAAACGCTTGCTCTACACTATCTTTAAATGCTTGGAACGGAATTTCTGCTTCGCGATGCTTATCAATCTGATTAATGATCAGAACAAAGCTTTTGCCGCTGTCGACAAGTTGTTTTGTAAATTCAATATTAATTTCAGATTGAACATGGTTATATTCCACTACATAAAACAATACATCAGACAAATGAATACTTGATTCTGCTGCAAGCATATGAGCTTTATCTATACTATCTATTCCAGGTGTATCAACAAACATAATATTATTCGGCAATTCGATATCGCTTACATTTACAGCTACTTCCTTTATCAAATCTTTGTCTGTTAGCTCGGCATCCACTAATTTCAAATCCGTACAGTTTGGAAATAACAGAGTAGGTTTATCTGTGAAATAAACTTTTACAGCATCATCGCCCCGTCTAACCTTTATTTTATGCGCTGTTGTCGGGATAGGGCTGCTTGGTAGCAATGGTTTGCCAATAAGCTCATTGATTAAGCTGGACTTTCCAGCAGAATAATGACCGCAAAAGGTAAAGACAAAATCACTTTGGTGAATTTTGTTGATTAAGTCCTTCACCTTTTCGGCCGCAGCAGTATCCTTTTGTTTGTTTAAAAAATGATGAAATTCAGTTAGGTGGTTTAGCTGAAAAATGGTTGTCGGAAGCATGACTAACTCCTTTAATCTTATTATGTAGATTAGTTCCATTTTAACCATTTTCAACATTAGAATAAAGAAAATATTTTGAATTTTAAGCGCAGATGATGAAAAAGAGGTATTACCAGAATAAATTATGAGGTAAAAGTGAAATAATAAAGAATATAAATATCCTTCATTAATGTATTTATTTTGTATGTGCAGAAGGTGAGACGTTTTTCAACACATATTTCATAACGGACAAGCAAGTAATTGCAGCAGCAGCAATAAAGACCATAACCATGCGATTGTACACCTCTTTCCTTAATGAGAGTAATTTTCAATTTCAGTTACATTGTAACATCAATGATAATCATTTTCAATATAGGCAAAAAAAAATTCCTCTCATAAAAGGAGGAATGAAATGTTTTGAAGGATGTTGCTGTGCTTCTTCATTATAAAAGGAAAAAGTAAAAATTTCATTGTAAATAGTAACCAGTAGTAAAAACCGTAGTAGTTTAAACCTAATCACCCATCAGCAAAGTTAGGTATATTATACTATAATTTTTGTCGTTTTTTTGAATTTTCCTTATCCAAATTTTTTATAAACTATGTTAAGATGATGATAACTACAGTATGGGGGAATGAATTTTGACTATCACAAGAAGCGCAACAGAAATATTAAACGGGACTATTGATTCAGTTAAGAATGTAATCCCCTTTGAACTAACAATTGATAAACCAACTTTAGTAACGGCACCTTATCAGCAGAAATCTTTAGGTGTGCTAATTGGTCTGACAGGTGACTTCCGCGGTAGAGTCGTTATAGATGGAAATCAAGAGGTATTCAGTAAAATCGGTGAAGCAATGTTTGGAATGGCTCTTGAAGGAGAAATGCTTGATTCTTTTTCTGGAGAGCTTGGTAACATGATCGCAGGTAACCTGACTACTTTTGTATCAAAAAATGGAATTGCAATGGATATAACCCCTCCGACGGTTTTGGTGGGAGAGACAAAAATGTATGGCTTTGACAAGGCTTTAAGCCTTAAAGTAACACTAGCTGACACAGGCACGCTTAATATTATTTTAATGCTTGAAGTATAGAAAATTCGCTGACAAAGAGATGGCGTATAATCGTCATACTCTTTGTTATTGCTATTATCACTCATTTTCCTTTTGGCTTTGCACTTCTATCTTTATCTTATTCTCAACCTTCGTTCCACAATTGGAACAGATTGTGCTTTCCTTATAAAGAATGAGACAGTGTTTGCAATAATAATGTACCATCGATTATCACATCCAGTTTATTAATTCTATAATAGTATATTCCTGTACTGCGCTTTTCGTGACAATTGCGCTTCATTGCGTACGAAAAGCAGAAAAGAGCAAGGACTTCCTTGCTCTTTTTGTCTGAAATATTTAAAGTTAAAGTTGATACACCTTGCTGTACTTTTCATACAGGTAATCAATTAAGTATTGTGCGTTAAGGCCTTCTCCTGTTACATCTGCTAATATTTCAAGCGGTTTTTTTGTTTTTCCGTATTGATGGACTTTTTCATTAAACCATTTTTTTATTGGCAACAGCTCACCCTTCTCAAGGAGCTCATCAAAGTTAGGCAAGTCCTTTAATAGGGTTTGTTTAAACTGGGCTGCATACATATATCCTAGCGCATAGGACGGGAAATAACCAAAGCTGCCCCCTGCCCAATGGACATCCTGCAGAACTCCTTCTCCATCATTACTTGGTTCAATTCCTAAATAAGATTTATATTTTTCGTTCCATATTTTTGGAAGGTCTTTAACCTCTATATCTCCATTAAACAAGCCCTTCTCGATTTCGTAGCGAATAATAATATGCAATGGATATGTTAATTCATCTGCTTCTATCCGGATCAGTGATGGTTTAGATTCATTAATTGCCTTGTAATAATCCTCTACCTCTACATTATCAAACTGCCCGTCTGCATATTCCTTTAATAAAGCGTAATTCTTCTTCCAGAAGGAGGCATTCCTTCCAACAAAGTTTTCATAAAATAAAGACTGTGACTCATGTATTCCCATTGACGTTCCCGTAGCTAGCGGTGTGCCGACAAGTTCCTCCGAGATATTTTGCTCATACAATGCATGACCAACCTCATGAACGGTACCAAATACTGCCACACGGAAATCAGATTCCACATACTTTGTGGTAATCCGCACATCGCCTGGGTTAATGCCTGTTGCAAATGGATGCACAGTTTCATCGAGCCTGCCTGCATCGAAATCATAGCCAATTTGCTTTAAAAGCTCCAAACTAAATGCATGCTGTTTTTCTTTTGGGAAGTGCTTAAATAAAAAGTCTGTGTCTAATTTTTGTGATGAGTCAGCAATTTGCTGAACAAGTGGAACAATCTTCCCTCTTAATTCATCAAATACTTGATCGATAACTTGGACTGTAACACCTGGTTCATACATATCTAGAAGAACATCATAAGGTGTTTTGTCATAGCCCCAATAACCGATGAATCGTTTTGTTGTTTCTACCAATTTTTCTAAATATGGCTCAAATATAGAAAAATCAGACTTATCTTTCGCTTCTTCCCACACGCTTTCTGCTTTTGATTGGAGCATCACATATTCTTTATATTCACTCGGCGGAATTTTTTTATTACGTTCAAACTCTTTTTTCATTTCTTCGACTGTTTTTATGGTTACAAACGATAATTCTGTTTGAATACTTTCATCAGATAATTCTGTTAAATAACTTTCCAGCTCTGGTGAAACGGACATGTTGAACGCCTCTGCCGATAATGTGCCCACAACTTCTGTACGCTGATCAACGGCTTTTTTTGGTGCTCCTGTTCGCAAATCCCAATATATCAGTGCTAATGCTTCATTATATGCTCCGATTTTTTTAACATATGCTAAAAAGGTCTGCTCTATTTCTTTTATGTTGCTCAAATAATTTCTCCTCCTTATAATTACCTCAAAATTAAAATAGTAAGATATGAAAACTATCTTACCATATTTTTCTACTATGTAAATAAAATTAAGCTGTAGGTGACAAAATAAACTATCTCATTTTTCACCTCTATGCAATCGTCAATCGAACACTTCTACAAACAATTCAGTTGTCTACTTATTACAGCATCCTTTGCTATTTATTATACGAATAGATGTAATGAGAGAGACTGCTTGTACTGGAGTTATTTTTGTAATAGATGCATTAATGTTGTTAAAAAGTTTTGACTGAGACTCTTCGAAAGACATATTATATTGTGGAGTTATCTGCTTAAAACATAAAAACCCCAATCGAATTAAAATCGATTGGGGTTGCCTGCACTCGGAAAAAAGTTCAAATGAGAACACTTTTTGCTCCTATTAAACGGCAGCTGGTTCTACTGGCAATGCTGCTGTCACTGCTTCTTTAACAGCTTGTTTTTCTTCTTTGTCCATTAAGATATGAATGCTGCCGCTGTCTTCTGTAGTGCGGATTAGACGTCCGATACCTTGTCTTAAGCGGAGTATCATGTAAGGCAAATCTACTTCTGTAAATGGATCTTTTGAGTTTTCACGTTTTGATTTATAAACAGGGTCGTTTGGCGGGAACGGCAAGGAGAAGATAAAGACATTTTCTAGTGATCTTCCTGGTACGTCTAAGCCTTCCCATAGGTTAACAGCGCATAATATGGACTCTTCTTCATTTTGGAATTTGGAAACTAGGCCGCTAATTTCTGCTTCCCCTTCAAAATAAACCGGAATGTTGAAATCCTTTGGCAATCCTGCTTTAAACCTAGCTAAGTCTTCTTTACTGTTAAACAGTACAAGTGATCTTCCGCCAGCATCGACAAGCTGCTTTAGTACATATTCCTTCTTCTGTTCATTATCTCCGTGATTATATTCTCTCATAATTACTTTCATATTTTCTTCGTAATCAAATGGAGATTCGACAGAGAAAGATAGGAAGTCTTTTGCGCCTAGGCTGTTTGCCATATATTCAAATGACTTGTTGTTAGATAATGTTGCAGAAGAGAAGATAATCGGTTTTTTCTGGCTGAATACATCCTCCTTCATAATATCTTGGACAAGTCTAGGCATAATGACTAATGTGCGCTCCCCGTCATGCTCCTCAAACCAAGTAATACCATTCATTTCTCTTAGGAATAAACGAAGGGAATGAGAGATTTGCTCTAAGTACTCTTCAACAACTTTTAAATCATACTCATTAATGACGTACATTTCACTTTCGAAAACTAATTCTTCCTCTAAGTCAGAGATAAGTCCTGCAAGTCTTTTGCCTTCCTTCATGACCGTATCTGTTTTTTTAATTTCCTGCTTGTCCGAGCCTTCTGTTTCAAACGATGCATTTGTTAATGCAGCGAAAAATTGTTCGTTTTGATAGATAGTATCTTCAATAATATTTAATGTTTTTTCTCTAACGTCATTTGCAAGGAGTTTCGTCAGAAGGTTTTCTAGGTTTTGTTCTGTTAGTCTGTAAGTCAATGCTTTTTGAGCTGCATATTCTAACAAGTGGCCTTCATCAAACACTACACAAGCACTATCTGGGAGCAGTGGCAATTGACCTTCCCTTTTTCTTGATTCCTTTGTCCAAATATGCTCCATATAAAAATCATGTGAGCAAATAATCAAGTCCTTAGCATTGCGGTAGTAGTCTCTGTGCAAGGTTTGTCCACAACGGTGACGCTTATCGCATGTAAAGCAATCCTGCATTGAATCCCAAGCAACTCCAGCCCAATCTTCATCCGTCAAGTCAGAGTAATCCTTCCTGTCGCCATATGGTGCAAATGACTGCAGGGAACCACTGCCATGAACGAAATCAGGTAATGTATCATAAATGGTATTATACGTATCTTCAAAAGTAATTTTTTGATCAAGCTTATTTAAGCAAAGATACTGGTTTCTCGATTTAGCAAGGCGTACGTCTATTTTTAACCCTAAAGCTTGTTCCAACTTCGCAATATCGCCTTCCTTTTTGACAAGCTGTTCAATCAATGTTTCATCAGAGCATGCTATAATTGCAGGCTTATTCACATATCTTGCATAGCAAATGCTGTAAAGTAAATATACAAATGTTTTACCTGTACCGACTCCTGCTTCTGCAAAAATCGTCTTTTTCTCTTTAAACGCCTTTTCAAGCTGGTATGCCATGAACACTTGTTCATCACGAAGCTCATACCCTGCGTCCGGAAGAATGTCGTAAAACACATCCCCAATCCATTCTCCTAATTTATCGTAAAATGATTCTGTTTTCGAAACCTCAAATGGCATGCTGTTTTGCATGATACCCCTCCGCAAAAATGAAATAAGAGGCCTGCCTGCAAGTAAATTTACTAATTTCTAACAGGAGGATGCCTCCATTAACTAAAATGTGTGAAATGATTAAAACAGGCAATTTAACTGGTACTATTCAAGCGAAAAGAGGGCCGCCAATTTAGGCACAGCACCCTCTTACATGTATTGCAATTTTTAATCGAAAAAGTTTAAAAAAGAAAAGACAGCATCAGGTTTTCTACTTGATGCTGTTTGATATGGAAAAGTTCATTGCTTGCATAACTGTCTGCTGTGCATCTATATATGACTGAAGCATATCTTCTCCGATATCTTCGTTTTTGATAATATCTAAAGACTGGTTAATCGCATTCAATATTTTTTGATAATCAATTGTATTGTCCATCATAGTTTTCCCTCCACCAACGGCATATAGATTTATATATACACAAATGATGGAGAAAATATACGCACTACAGCTGTTGCTTTTTACAATTAATCCCGTTTTCTTCTGCCCCAGTATTGATAATAATCTGTCTTAATGAAGCCGTTGAAGAGCTTGCGTTTTTTTGTTGCTTTTTTGCCGTAGAGCTCTTCAAATTCCTCATCTGCAGTCAGCATGTAGATAGACCATGTTTCAAGCGGTTCAAACGCTTGTCCCATTTCCTGGTACATTTTTTGCACAGAAGGCTTGTCTCCTAAGCGTTCGCCGTATGGCGGATTTCCAACTATTACGCCGTTTTCCTTCATTGTCGTAAAGTCTCTTACTTGCATTTGCTTAAATGTCACAAGCTCGCCAAGACCTGCTTCGAAGGCATTCTCTCCTGCTATTTTAACCATCCTATGGTCAATATCAGTTCCTGTTATATCAAGAGGCTGATCATAATTAGCTAAGTCTTCTGCTTCCATTCTGACTTCATCCCAAATTTTTTCGTTCATCCAATCCCATTCTTCTGAGATGAACTCACGATTAAAGCCTGGAGCGATATTTTGTCCGATTAAGGCTGCTTCAATTGCAATTGTGCCTGAACCACAGAAAGGGTCAGCAAAAGGACGGTCTGGTGTCCAGTTTGTGAGCTGAATCAGAGCTGCTGCAAGTGTTTCCTTAATTGGCGCTTCCCCTTGTCCAACTCGGTAACCGCGTCGATGAAGGCCATGGCCTGATGTATCAATCGTTAATGTTGCTACATCCTTTAACATACTGATTTCTATTTTAAACATAGCGCCATTCTCTTCTAGCCAGCCTGTTTTATTGTAATGTGTGCTTAATTTATTAACAATCGCTTTTTTTACAATTGCCTGACAGTCTGAAACACTGAAAAGCTTAGATTTTACTGATTTTCCCGCTACAGGAAATTGAGCGTTAACTGGTAAATAGTCCTGCCAGTTTAATGCCTTTGTTTTTTCAAATAATTCATCAAAGGTAGTTGCTTTAAATTCGCCCACAATGATCTTTACGCGGTCAGCTGTTCGAAGCCACATATTGCATCTTGCAATTGCTTTTTCATCCCCTTTAAAGTGAACCTTTCCATTATCAACCGTGCATTCATAGCCAAGATCTCTTACTTCCTTTGCTACAATTGCTTCAAGCCCCATTGCAGCTGTTGCAACCAATGAATATTTTTTCATGACTTCACCTATTTCCTAAAAAATAACTAATTATGTATTACCTATTATGTCCATTTGGCATGTGCCAATATCATTTATCTTCAAATAAAAAGATGACTTTATGCTTACCTGATTTAGTCAGTGCAAACATCGAGTCACCTTGTGCTATTTTTCATGTTTAGTGTATCAACATTAACGCTTTATAAGCCATGTTCTGTTCCTTTGTACTGTAACGACCTTTAAAGGCCTCGTATAAAGGCGGTAACCATCTATCTACAGATTATAAAATCTGTCCTTCTCCTCGTTCAGTTCCTCAGAGAAAGTTCCCCTACCAAAATTTGGGTTTCTCGCTCGCGGGGTTTACCTCGTTCCACCCTGGTCATTTCTGAACAGGCTCCGTCACTGTGGCACTTTCAAGGTATTCATGCCATATCCAAAGGACTTAGGCATTTTCCCTGCCGTCAGCAATAAATTGCTGCCCTAGCTTATTTTTTGGCTAGGCACGAACACTACAGGCATCTCAGCCTGTGCGAGCATGGACTTTCCTCTACAAACAAAGTTTGCAGCGATTACCAAAGCGTTGTTATTGATTACAAAGGTTATTATAGTATGTCCACACAATAATAGCAATAGCAGATTTTGGATAACAGACCTTACTCAATCGTAAAGCTTGCTGCCAAAAACATGCTTCTCCAGATTAGACAACCTTTTTAAAATATCAAAATTAGTTGTCCCAGCCGTGGTTGTTGGTGTCTGCGGCCTTTTGGAGCTGTCTTCTACTTGTCTTTTCAAGCGCATATTCTCCTGCTGCAGCTCCTCAATTTCTTGGTGCAATGTTTCATAATCTTTGATAATTAAATCTAAAAATTGATCTACTTCTTCTGGCTTATATCCTCGCATTGCCGTTTTGAATTCCTTTTCGAGAATATCCTTAGCCGTTAATTTAATCTTATCTGATAGCATCATATTCCGCTCACCTCAGTCAATTGCCGTATTTAAGTAATTTTTTCAAACATTTACCGATTTGTCAATTTTTCTAGAAGAAGTCATTGTTATATTGTTCTTCATCTACAATTGCTTGCAGGTCATAAAAACCGATTAACCGGATGTCATAATTATTTCTTTCCTTATATTGTGCTGCAAGATCGTATAAATATTTAGGACTCCCTGTTTTTTCTGTATCGTAAAACATCAGCAACACATCACTTTTTTGCAACAAAAACACATTTTTCATTCGCAGCTGGTTCGGACCTTCATAATCCTTTTTTGATACAGAATCGACAAAGTCTGCCTGCATCAAAATCTCTTCATACCATTCTTTATTTTCTTCCTTCCAACCTTGCTCTTGGTTTAAAAATGGAGTCACAACTCCAAGCTTTAATTCTGAATGACCATTTATCTGCATATCATATACAACCTCAGCTGCCCAGAGCTCTGTACCTAGCTGGCCGCTTATTAGCACCCATTCAAGCCCCTCTTCAAGCAACTGCTCCAGTTCTTTTCGTATCGCTTTTTTTATGTACTCGACTGCAGGATCATTTTTTTTAAACAAGCCAATTTCAAATGGCTTATAGCCTGAAATAGCTGCTACCTTCATGAATTGCCCATTCCCTTGCCTATAAACTTCTTATTTTTCTGCACTTATTTAACCTTAATTAATCTATTTCTGTTCCTTATAAAAAATAACCACATTATTTACAATTTTTGCAAATAAGACTTAGTTATTTCTCCATATGAACCATTATAAGCATTTTTGGCAAAAAGAGAAATTTTTTTCCTCGAGTTCATATTAAATGGCTGCCGAGTGAAAATTGGCAGCCATGAAAGTTTTAGTAAGTTTTATCTTCTAGGAAAACCACCTGGGAATCCACCCTGGAATCCACCTGGGAAACCGCCTGGAGCTCCTCCAGGAAAAGCTGTTCCAGTAGCTGTAAATGGAACGCCACCAGTTTGTGCAGGTTGTTGAGGCATTGGGAATGGAACTGGTGCTGGCCCCATATTTGCTTGCGTGTTTGTCACCACATTTTGTACAGATTGTGTTTGTGGGAAGAAATGTTGGTGCTCATAATTCACGTGGTTTACTGTAGTAGTATGAGTTGGGTGAATATGAGGAACAATATTGTTTTGGAACGTGTGGTTCACGCAACATTTAGTTGGGTGACAGATTGCTGGTAATACATTAGGTTTGCAATGCATTTTAAAATCTCCTCTCCGTTTTGTATAATTATCTTACAGTAACAACTTATGTCGGGAGAGGTTATCTTGTACTAATACAAACACCTAAATTTCAGTTAATTTATTTATTCATAATAAAGCGTATAGATTTTCTTTTAATGACGAAAATAGGATGGCAGTCAGGCAAACAACAACAAAAAACATGAACATTACGACTTTATACAACATGCACACTCCAATAACTTGTAAAATATTGTTTGAAAATGAAGGGATTTATCAGTTCTATCTTATTTTAATAGGAAAGGTTGCTTAAGACAACAAGGTAAATAGTGGCTTTTTAATTTTCCCACTTAGGTTAATATACCTATTTTCCTCTGCAAGCGCAGCTCCCTTTTGTGAATATCTGTTAATAAGCGGGGCTTTTCAGCATATTCTGTTCCCTCTATCAGCATAAATGCTCTTTTTGTATACGCTAATGCTTTTTCTAAATCCTTCACTTTATGTTCCAGGAGTTTTGCTGCTTCAATATAGGACTCAAACACTATCTTATTGTCTACCTTGCCCTCTGCTTCAATAATACCCTCCCATAGTAATGTTGCTTCCGTATAGTTTTTTTCCTTTTTGTATTGCTTTGCCAAGATGAATTTTGCCATTACATTTTCTTCACTGCTTCCATCTATGATGGCTGACAGACTTTCAACAGCTTGTGCGTTTTCTCCTAAGGAAGCATACCATCTGCCGACCTCGTATGTTTCTCTAGCCGACATATTGACATCCTTGTTTAATAATTGAAAGCTGATATGTGTGTAAAGTGTTATGAGGGAGAGAATATCTATCTCGTTATGCTTTAATATCCCAAGCATGCCTTCTGGGTCTTTTCTTTCTACGAAATCAAAATATATCATTGGCGCAAGAAAACCAGGAATATCATCATGTCTTTCCACACCAAGGACTTCCTTTTCAACAATGGAAAGCTTTGTTCGTTCTAGCTTATGCTTCCACATTCTTCGTGAAGCATGATATAAATCAAAATGGCCAAATTCAGGAAGCTTCGGCACATGCTCCTTCACGAACACATGCCTTGTCTTAACTTGTGGCCAGTCAAAGGCTTTGCCATTATAGGTAACTAGTGTTGTATAATCCACATTCTCCAAAAAGCTTTTAAACAGTGGCACCTCTGCACCGGGATTCGGCAAAATATGCTGCTTCAGCACAATTTCTGCATCCTTCACAACTGCATACCCAAGGATAAAGATACTATTGCCAGCTCCTCCTCCTAATCCAGTCGTCTCCGTGTCAAAAAAGAACAGGTCTTCTGCCTTGTGTCCTTTAGCGGACAACGGATGACGATAATCAGACTGATTCCATGCATGTACACTTGTCAAAAAATCTTGAAAGGCATAGTTGCCGTGTTCAAAGGAAATTGGATATCTGACCTCACGTATGAGGCAGTATTTATCATCCACCCAATAAGGAGTGACATTCTCACTTGCCCATACATCCAAAAAAGGAATTTCTACTCCTTTTGGCTCAGGCTCAGAAACTGGTGGCTCCTGACTGCTTGTGCCAGTATTTAAATGTGGTTTTAAACGCTGCAATTTATTTTTAATAGACATGGCTTCTCCTATAATAAGTTCCTATTAAACATGAATATTAATCTTTTAATTTATCATGTTAAAACATATCAAGTATTCTAATGCTTTTTGCCTTTGCGGCAATCCCTTCTATTTCGGTTCCGATACATGCAGGGCAGCCATCGTCGCACGGGCATTTTTGGATGAGGTTTTTTGCTGCGGCCTTCACATGTTCAAACCGCTTATAAACGTCTTCTGCCAGTCCAATTCCACCTGGATAGTGATCGTACAAGAAGATTGTCGGCAGTCCTGTATGATTTGCTTTAATTTGTGAAACAACATGAATATCATTACGATCACACATTACATGTACTGGTACTACATGCTGAAGAACATTGGAGATTCCTAATAGCAGCTGTTCTAAAGTCTTTTCCCCAATACTTTCATCTATCTCTTTTAGTTCAAGCCAGGCAGCACTTGTATGAAGCTCTTCTTCTGGCAGATGTATCGGACCAGATCCGATGTTTTCAAATGTTGACAGCTTGATTTTTTTAAAGATGGAAGGAAGAATATTAATGGAGACGTCTCCATAATGAATAGCTGTTTTTTGCCTGTTTTCACTCTTATCTATTTCCAAAACTTTCAGCTGTACGGCGAGATTTGCATCTGTGTAGTATTCAACATCCACCTCGCGAACGTACGCCTTCTTATGGTCCCAATCAAGCTTTTCCACTTGAAACTGCGTACCTTCATGCAAGTAAATAGCCTCATCATGCAATAAGGTCATCGCACTAAATCTGTCCATCTCTCCGATAATTTTATGGTTTGCTGTATCCGATTGATCAATAATTACTACATTTTCCTGTGAAGCAGAGCGCAAACTGATATTGCCTGCAGGAAAAGACTGGTTAGCCCAGTAAAACGTATTGCCATTTTGGTGAATTACTTTTTCCTCTACTAAATATTCAAGAATATCTTGAACATCGAGCGGTCCAAATTCTTCCTTTTCTTTTAATGGCAGCTCATACGCCGCGCATTTTAAATGATCAACTAAAATGATCAAATTCTCTGGGTTGATTCTTGCTGATTCTGGTGTTTTGTCAAAAAAATAGTCTGGATTTTGAACAATATACTGATCAATTGGTGTAGAGCTTGCCACCATTAATATAAGTGCTTCCCCATGCCTTCTGCCAGCGCGTCCTGCCTGTTGCCATGTACTTGCAACACTGCCAGGATATCCTGTCATCACACACACCTGCAATTGTCCGATATCAACACCAAGCTCTAGAGCGTTTGTGCTCACTACCCCTAAAATATCGCCATCGCGCAGTCCCTTTTCAATTTCCCGGCGCTGTTTCGGAAGATATCCCCCGCGATAGCCTCTAATCGATTTCGGTCCAATTTTATCTTTGACGAGTTCCTGTATGTGGCTCAAAATTATTTCAACTCTCACCCTGCTCCGAGCAAAAACAATTGTCTGGATTTTGTTTTTTAAGAAATTTTTAGCAAGCTGATTTACTTCAACTGTTGCGCTTTTGCGGATATTCAGCGGTTTATTTACAATTGGCGGGTTATAAAAAACAAAATGCTTTCTGCCTCTTGGTGCCCCGTTATCGTCAATGAGACGCATTGGATTGCCTGTCAGCTGTTCTGCCAATTCTTTTGGGTTTGCAATGGTTGCAGAAGTGCAAATAAAGATTGGCTCACTGCCATAAAACTTGCAAATCCGCTTCAGTCTCCTAATTACATTAGCCACATGGCTACCAAAAACGCCCCGATATGTATGCAGTTCATCTATAACGACATACTTTAGATTCTCAAATAAGCTGACCCACTTTGTGTGATGCGGCAATATGGCTGAATGAAGCATATCAGGATTTGTAATGACAATATGTCCGGCTTTCCTGACAACCTGACGAATTGTTGGTGACGTATCACCATCATACGTGTAGCTTTTAATGTCAATGCCCATCTCATTGATAATTTCATTCAACTCACTTTTTTGATCTTGTGCCAACGCCTTTGTTGGAAAAATATAAAGGGCGCGATTTGCGTCATTTTCTGCAATGGACTGAAGAACAGGCAAGTTATAGCATAATGTTTTACCTGAAGCAGTGGGGGTTACTGCAACGATATTTTCACCCTTTTGCAATGTTTCGTAAGCTGAATATTGGTGGCTGTATAATTCGCCAATCCCCCTTTTTTGCAATGCAAGCTTAATTCTATTGTCGACACTTTCTGGCATTGGCCTGGTTTTTGCTTCCTGTGGCTCCATCTCATGCCAGTTGATGATATTTTCATTTTTCCTTAATTCTTCAATAAGTTCAGAAAGTGATTTTTTTCTTATCATGCTTATCCCTTCACCTCTTGTACCTAATATACCGAATAAACGTTTGGTTTTCCAGCATATAAATGAAAAGAAAAAGGACCTGTTTTCATCAAGCCCTTTTCTCCAATATTTCACATCTAAAATTATGTTGGCACACAAGCACTTTAAGGTTTTTTGCCTTTAAACCGATCATAAATCCTTCCAGCAATTACCTTGAACTTTTTAGCTCCCGATAAATTCTGCCAGTATAGAAAGAAGGCCGTCTGGGTTTTCAATCATGCCCATATGTCCTGCATCAAGGTCTTTCACCACTACAAATGGAGCTGAGGAGTTTATTGCCCTGTCTTTAGGAACAATCTTATCAAACTGTCCCTGCACAAGCAGAAATGGAATCTCCTGATTATCGATTACTGCATTCCGGTCTGAGCGCTTTCTCATAGCTGCCAATGTTTCCATTGCAGCAAGAGGATCTGTGTTATATCCAATCTCCTTCACGTCTTCGACATCTGCGGGATTTGCAGCCATATACTTATCTGCAAACAAATTAGGGATAAGACCATCAATAAACGTTTGTATTCCTAAATCTTGAATCTTTTCAATTGCTTTTAGCCTGCCTGCTTTCCCTTCATCACTATCTGGATAAGCTGTCGAGTGAATAAGCCCATATCCTTTCAGGCTTTCTGGAAATAGCTCTGCAAATGCCAATGTGACATATCCGCCAAGCGAGTGGCCAAAAAGATACACAGAATCTAATCCTATCCTGTCTAAGAGGACTTTCACGTCCCTTGCTAGATCCTCCATTTCAAATGCTGCTCCATCAAAGGTTGAACGACCATGGCCACGCAGATCAACTGCAATTATATGATATGTATTAGACAATGGTTCGATTATTTTTTTCCAGTAATCAGAACTTCCACAAAATCCGTGAATAAGGACAACTGTGTTTGCATGGCTTTTTCCTTTTTCTACATATGCCAGCTCCCGATTGTCTATTGTTACTATTTCCATAACTATTAACTCCTTATATGCTTTGTTTTTAATTTTATTTTAGCTATTTCTCGATTATTTTAAAATAGGTAATTCTCCAGTTTATTTTACCCAATTTTATTGGATAAGCACCCACCTTTCATATGTGCATAAACTAAATCAAAAATGCTTAACAAAAAGGAGGATGTCGCAAGATGTCGCAATTTCCAATAGACCCTAAAAAAAACGATGCCACCAGACAGGAGAACTTTGGATTTTTCAAAAAATCCATGAACCAATTTTTTCAGGAAAAGCCTGTAAAGAACTTCCTGCAATCAATGGATGAGTTTTTCAGCAATCCTTTTCCTAATGTTTCCTTTCCTGTTTCTGTTAAGGAAACAGAGAACGAACATGTCATCACAGCAGAGCTGCCAGGAGTAAACAAAGAACAAATACACATAGATATAATTGATAACCGTATTACAATTAGTGTTACCCATTTAGAGCTTGTTCAAGAGGAAAATAATAAGCAGCAAATCATTCATAAAAGCCAAACATACAAGCAAAATGCAAGAACAATAGCTCTCCCCTATCCTGTCGTCGAAAATAAAGTAAGAGCAGTTTATCAAAATGGACTGTTGACAATCACTGTCAAAAAACAAAAAGGGAAAAAAATCAGTATCCATTCATAATATAAAAATCTAGTCGAGACTAAAGAAATGATAATTGACACATACTAAAGGATGTTCCACAAAGGTTCATTCCTTTTTGGACATTCCTTTTTCTTTAAATCTTGCTAAGAGGTGATTTGATGAGCTACAAAGATAATTTGGATTCTCATTCTGAGCTTTTTCATCACAATTGGACTAGACCTAAACGTTCCAAGTCTCAAGTAAATGGACATACGGAAATTTCTAGGAATAATCTTATTTTGCGAAGCAATGCAAAAGCCCATCGCTGGTAAGAGAAAAGAAAAGGCAAAAAAAACTTGCTGCTTTTGGCAGCAAGTTTTTTTATGTTCTAACCTGCCTGCTACACTTTGAATATTCCTCCTACCCCCTTGACCACACCTGTAACCTGATTCATCGCATTCATCATCATTCCTGCTGTATCAAGCATTTTATTGAAGTCAAATGTGCCATCCTGGGTTTTGAATGAATTCATTAACCCTTTCATATTGCCTTGTTTTTTGGGGATAAATGATTGCTTCGGATACGGATTCATATATTGCTGTTGCATGTTTTGCATCATTGGTTGATATGCCTCTTCTTGCTGTTGCAGCGGATTTTGAAACACATTTTGATGGTTTGGCTTATAGCCGTTTTGCGGGTGGAAATAATTTTGTTCATAACCAGAATAAGCTTGTTGCTGCTGATAATACGGTTGATTGTTTTCATTGCCGTACATTTGTGCGGCATGATTCTGATTCATCATCCCGTTCCAGCCTTGATTCATATTCATGTATGGATTGAATGCGCGGCCATGCTGCTGTAAGTGAATGTTTTGGGGGTATGAAGCATGGCCGTTCATGTAGGCATGCTCGTAATATGGTGCATGCATATTTATATTTTGGTTCATAGAAAACCCCTCCTGTTCATACTCCCTTTTTATCTTATGAAAAATGTGCCCATTGGTGCCTACTTGGTATTGTAACAACATCAAAAAAAATAATGCTTCCTTGGCAAGGTACAAGTGTACCATCATTGCCAGAAACATTATGCTGATCTTTATAGTCTGTCTAAAACAGTCTGTAATATATATTGTACTGACTTGGCTGAATCCATAAATCTTTTTCTACTTGTTTCCTTATAAAAGGCTTGAATTGACATAACTTCCAAATGATCAGACGCTGTGCTAATTTGACTTGGATGAAGATAAAGCGGCTTTTCTGTTTTCACCCATAATTCTGCTATTTCCTTCCACTCTGCATTCAGTTCTGCTACTTTGTTTGCATATGGCCTAACTACCTCGTAAAAATCCTTGCTTTTCTGGCTTGCTTTAACTTTTTGGAAGACGTCAACCAAATACTCAGCACAAGCATGTAATTCTTCTGTTAATTCTCTCAAACGTTGACTATTCATCATAACTGCACTCCATTACCCGTAACACATGTTTTTCCCTCTATTTTATTGCTTTTATGATCCTAGTTCAAGTTTTAAAGATACTGGCCTTTTTAAGATTGCTGTTACATACTCTTTTTCCTCGTGCGTATTAAAGCACCTGCTTTCTATATCTGTAAGCTCTCTTTCCAAATCATCAAGTGTTCTTTCATGCAAAATAATATCCTTCTTAACTGATTCGGTTCTGTTTCTTAATAAAAAATCGAGCTCTTCCACGTCCTCTTGAATTCCTTGCAGCATTTTCAGCAATTCCTCTTTATTATAAACAGACATTTAATCCCCTCCAAGCGCCATTTTGTGTATACTGAATTCTCCTTTTTCCTTTTAACTCCTGCACGCATGACAAAACTAGAAGTGATTCGTCAAAGAAAGCAAGAATTCACCAATCCCCCCTTCATTGATTCGACATTTACCTTTTCTTCCAATATAAAAAAATTGTTTCTAGCTTTATGAGCTTATGCAGCTGTTCTTGTTTATTTTTATACCAGTCTGTAATTAAAATAGCTTCTTTAAATGGGGGTGCGTGTTTTTTCCACTTTGCCTTCACTTTCGTTGTCTTGCTCCAATCTACACTTGTAAATGGTTTTTGTGTCATTATAGGATAGCTCATTCGCAGCATCGGTGTGTTGTTACGGTGTTTAGGGTAAACGTATTTTTCATAATCCGCCCTTGATCCAGTGTGAACAACCTTTAAAGCAAACTCTAAAAAGAAAGGATGCAGATTCTTTTGAAAGAGAATCATATACAGTTCTTTGCCAAGCTCTATCCTGCGGTCCAGTGAACGGAAGGAAGAAACACTTCTTCCGTATATGTCGCCATTTAATGTTGGAAAAAACACAGAGCTAAAGCGAAGCAGGTCTTGAAACCTGTAAGCCAATGTATGAAAAACCTCTTTTTGGAACAGCTTATTTTTTATTATTGGGTTCTCGATCACATTTTGTTCGTTAATGATAAGACTATAGACAAGCCTCTCCTTATTTTTATAGCGCCAAAAGTGCAGCCATTCCTTTTCCATAAAGGAGGAAACAGAAAAATATTGCAGTAAATGAAACATTGGCACATTCTTTTTCGTCGAATACTCATAGAGGAGCAGCTGTGGGTATGCATCCTGGAAAATCATCCAGTTTGCCCGTTCATATGTGGCAAATAAATTGAGTCTGGTTTGCTCGTTTAAAGACAAAGGAAACCAAGTGCCAGCCAAGTCACACATATTCCAGCCTGCATTACGTGACACTAGGCTCGCAAGTAAGGACCAGTGGATTTCTTTGTTCATGGTATAATACTCGAGATAACAATTTGTTCTTGATATATTATCCAAGTTATTTTTTTCTGTTAAATAGCGTATGTCTTTTATAAGTTGCTTCTCTTCAACTGATAAGAAATGCTCATTTATACCTATCACAAAAGACACCTTCTTTTTCGGAAATTATGTTATATTGTTTGTTGTTATCACGAAGTTATTCTTTAAGGTTAGAAGCTGCGAGGTGAAAAGGTGAAACTTCATTATCCAAACGGAAAAAAATACATCCCTGCTGTAAAATCAATTAGCCCATCTGTAAAAAAACAAAGCTACAGCAATCGGGGCATGACACTAGAAGAGGACATTAACATAACCAACCAATACTATTTGGAACTTGGTAAAGCAGTCATCCATAAAAAGCCGACTCCTGTCCAAATTGTTAAAGTAGATTACCCAAAAAGGAGTGCCGCTGTTATAAAAGAGGCATACTTTAAACAGGCGTCTACAACGGATTATAATGGGGTATATAAAGGCAAATACATTGATTTTGAAGCTAAGGAAACAAAGCACGGGACATCCTTCCCGCTTAATAACTTCCATGATCATCAAATTAAGCATATGCGTTCAGTTTGCGATCAAAATGGAATCTGTTTTGTTATTATTCGATTTTCCACAACAGATGAGATATTCTATTTAGAGGCGGAAAAGCTCTTCCTGTTTTGGGATAGAATGATAGAGGGAGGAAGAAAGTCTATAACAAAGGATGAGCTTAACACAAGCGCCCATCCGATAGCACTTGGCTTTCAGGCGAGGATTGACTATATTAGAGTAATAGATTATCTTTATAGCTTCAATTAAGTGATTTCTTTGCTTTTGTTTTTGGAAGAGAAAGGTAGGAACTAGTATGACAGATAAATACCAAACGCGAGAGGAGCGCCGTAAGCAGCTCCAATCAGAGAACAATAAAAAGCCGAAGGAAAAAAAGCCAAAGGGCAAAAAGAAAGGCGCGAAGCAGATCTTCAAACGAGTTTTTCTCGTGCTAATCAGCCTTGGTATCATCGGGATAATTGCAGGGGCAATTACCTTTGCGGTGATGGTAAAGGATGCTCCTGAGCTTAATGCAAGTGTCTTAAAGGACTCCATTTCCTCGACTATTTATGACATGGATGACAAACCAATTGAAAAGATCGGAGCCGTTAACAGGGATTATGTTAAGTATGAGGATATTCCCGAGCTTGTTAAGGATGCATTTATCGCTACAGAGGACTCCCGATTCTTTAAGCATCATGGTATTGATCCGATTCGTTTAGGCGGTGCAGTTATTGCCAACTTTACAAACGGCTTTGGATCCGAAGGAGCAAGTACAATCACACAGCAGGTTGTGAAAAACTTCTTCTTTAACCAGCCGCAAAAAACACTGTCTCGTAAAGCACAGGAAGCTTGGCTTGCAATCCAGCTTGAGCGTAAGTATACGAAGCAGGAAATATTCGAAATGTATGTAAACAAAATATTCATGTCAGAAAACATGAGCGGTGTTAAAACAGCTGCAAAGATTTACTTTGATAAGGACTTGGATGAGCTAACATTGCCAGAAGCGGCAATGCTTGCAGGTATGCCACAGGCACCAAACGCATACAATCCATTTAAAAACCCGGATAGAGCAGAAAAGCGCCGTAATATTGTCTTGTCATTAATGAATCAGCATGGATATATTAATGATTCTGAAATGAAGGAAGCACAAGCTGCCTCATTAACAGATTCACTTGTAGCAGAAGATAAAAGAGAAACTTCTGATATGAAATATGATCCATTTATTAAGCAAGTTATTTCCGAAATCGAGGATAAATATCCAGATGTGAATGTGTATACAGATGGTTTGGAAATTCATACAACATTGGATACAAAGGCACAGGATTATGTTGATAAAGTTATGTATGAAGGCAATATCGTCGAATTCCCTGATGAGGACTTCCAAGCGGGTATCAGCTTGCTTGATACGAAAACTGGCGGAATTCTCGCACTTGGCGGTGACCGTGATCCTGATGTGAAGCTCGGCTTCAACTACGCAACAGAAAATCCGCGTCAGCCTGGTTCAACAATCAAACCAATCCTTGACTATGGTCCTGCAATTGAGTATTTAAAATGGGGAACATATGAAACGGTTGAGGATAAGCCGACAACGTATAATGATACAGCTAAAACGCCTATCAATAACTTTGATAACAAGTTCCTTGGTTCGATGTCTATTCGTGAGGCATTAGCACGATCTCGAAATATTCCAGCATTGGAAGCATTCCGTGCGGCTGGGGCCGATAACGCGCAGCAATTCGCAAGCAACTTAGGTATTACACTTAATGAAATGTACGAATCATATTCTATCGGTGGACTTGGTGGTAAAGATCAAGGAATTACTAGCCTTCAGCTTGCCGGAGCGTATAGTGCGTTTGGTAATGAAGGAGTATACAATACACCTCACTCTGTCCGCTACTTTACATTAAATGATGGCACAAAAATTAATATGGAGCCTGAATCAGAAGTGGCAATGCAGGATTATACAGCGTTTATGATTACAGACATGCTGAAAAGCGTTGTTAACTCATCATATGGTACAGGATCAACTGCAAACGTTCCTGGCTTGCCGATGGCAGGTAAAACAGGTACGACAAACTATTCTACTGATGAAATGCAAAAATATAATATTCCAGCAGGCGCTTCACCTGATGCCTGGTTTGCGGGATATACAACGAATTACACAATGGCAGTTTGGACCGGTTATGAAAAAAGGCAGAACTACTTGCGTTCAAACACGGTCAGCAATGACCAAAGAATTGCCCAGCTGCTCTTTAAAAACATCATGCAATACATTTCGCAAGATGTGGAAACAGCCGATTTCAAAATGCCTGACAGTGTAGAAAAGGTCAGCATTGAAAAAGGCACATATCCGGCAAGACTTGCAAGCAGCTACACACCTAGCAGCCAAATCTTGACTGAATATGCGGTCAAGGGCAATATGGTTCAAAAGGTTTCGGAGAAGTACAATAAGCTAGATCCGGCCAAAAACGCAAAAGCTTCTTATGATAAAGATAATGATGCCGTAAATCTGTCATGGAGCTATGGAGATACAAGTGATGTGAAATTCGATGTGAGTGTAAGCATAAATGGTGGTGCTGCAGAGCAGCTGACAACCACATCTGATACGAGTCTCAAGATTGCTAAACCTGATCCTGACAGTACTTACACCTTTACGATTACAGCTAAGAGCAGCAGCATGACAAGTGACGTTGTTTCCGCATCAGTTAAGGTTCCTGCGAAGCTTGAGGAACAGCCTGCAACAGATGAAAATGAAACGGTCGACGAGGACACAACAACAGATGACCAAAATACAGGCACTGAAGAGGATAAAAAGAACAATAATAATGGTAATGGTAACAACAACGGTAATAACGGCAACGGCAATGGCAATGGCAATGGTAACAACAACGGCAACAACGGTAATGGTAATGGCAACAATAAAGATGAAGATGAAGAAGAAGCTGAAGAACCTGATGAAAATGAAGTTGAGCCAGATGAAAATGAGGCTGATGAATCGACACAGACAGAAGATTCTGCTGACCAATCTCAACAAAGCACAACAACACCATAAAAAAAAATCGTTCTCCTATAGGGGAACGATTTTTTTATTTACGCTTAATCATTTTTATGGCAAACTGTTTTTCCAATTCTTTAAATAACTCATCCAGCTGGCGATAGGAATGATAGCCGCCTGGTCTTGATAGGATGTATAAAAGCCTCTCCAGACCGTTAAACGGCTTTATCTTAAGTTCTTGTGCGAATATACCATCTTTAATGTTAACAGGCATATCATTGGACCAATACAAGCATTCCAAAAACAACCGGATGCCTTTCTCCATAAGAACAACCGTGTTCTTTTTATCCCTGCTTTTAACGGCTTCCTCTACTTCTGAGCTTATCCCTTTCCACAAGATAAAAACAGCAGAAACACATTCTTTTACATTCTCTGCTTGCCAAGGGAGCATAGTTTTATGGCCATGATAAAAGGCTGCATCATGCATAAAGGGACGTTCTGCCTGAAAGGACTCAGCACAAATCACCTCTATTTTTTCGTCTTCTGATTTAAGGGATTGATGCTTCAACTCATTAGGTATATCAAGGAGAATGGGGTTCGTCATACAAGAACACCGGCTTTTTTCATTCGCTTTTTACCTTCTCTGCATTCTGTTAGAAGTGGGCATACCTCACACTGCGGGTTTTGGGCTTTACAATGGTATCTTCCAAAAAATATCATTCGATGATGTGTAACAGACCATTCCTCTTCTGGCACTTTTTTCATTAATGCTTTCTCTACCTCAAGCACAGAGTCCTTCCAACGACAAAAGCCTAATCGTTTGCTAACTCTTTCCACATGGGTATCAACAGCAATCGCCGGAATATTATAGGCAACAGACACAACAACATTAGCTGTTTTTCTTCCAACCCCGGGAAGATTAATCAATTCATCTCTATCCTTTGGAACCTCGCCATTGTATTTTTCTAAAAGCATTTGACACAGCTTTTGAATATTCTTTGCCTTATTTCGAAATAAACCAATAGAACGAATATCATCTTGCAATTCTTCTAATGGCACACTTAAATAGTCCTCTGGTGTTTTATATTTTTGAAATAGGTTTTTTGTTACTTTATTTACTAAAACGTCGGTGCACTGGGCGGATAAAGCAACCGCGATTACTAGTTCAAATGGGTTTGCATGCACAAGCTCACAATGTGCTTCAGGAAACATTTCACCCATTACATCAAGACAATGTCTAATCTGATCTTTTTTCAGCATTTTCTTCAGCCCTTTTTGCTAGTTTTCCCAAAGAAGCAGCTCTTTGGCTATAGATAATCTCTATTAGTTTTCCTTTTTAAAAAAAGCAGAGACTGCCGTTCCCTTCTCCTTATACCACATTAGGAAAAGAGAATTCCAACAGCCTCCTTTTGCTTTTTTATTGCTCCAGCCAATTATAAAATTGAACAGATTTTGTTTTTGGTGCCTCTGGCTCTTGCTCCTTATTACTTCCTTGATAAGAACGGAATTTCTTTCCATGGTTCTGCGCCTGTTGGATTGTTTTGATTCCATTCTTTTTCCATTCAAATAATATCCTGTCAATATAGCGAAAGTTCAGCTTTCCGGAAATAACAGCCTCTTTTAAGGCAGCTTTGATGATGACCGTATCATGATGATCATCGTCAAGCCACATTCCTAATGTCTCTATTTCGAATGGAGACAGCGGTCTGCCAAATTCCTGTTCAAAGCATGTATATAAATCTGTTTCTTTTTTATGATCGACATCCACTTCTTCTTTTCTGTCTGCCGCTATATATTGATCAATTAATTTTTCCCATAGTGGCTCAATAGAATATCGTTCAAAGCGGATGCCAAACTCATTAACACCATCAATGATCGTAATATAGCCCCGACGAATAAGCTGACTTAACATTTCATGGCATTCAACTGAGTCTATCGACATATTTGCGGCAATTTCGGAAGGGGTAGGAAATTCCTTGCCTTTGTCCAAAAAAGCTAGAACTTGAAGCAAAAGAACTAGTTCCTTTTCATTAAGTTTAAGTGTGTGATAATGGGTTAGAAGTGTGGTTGGAATATGGATGTTTCCTTCTTGAAGCCATTTTAACATTACTGATTTATTCATTTAAACACCTCTAATCTAGTATACCAAATTCATTAGATTGCTTGTATCATGGATTCACAGGCAATTGAAGGAAATATTTTGGGTGCTGCTTCCTAATAACAGACAAAAGGAAAGGGAGAATGCATATATTATCTTAAAGATTCAATAGATGCATTCTGCCCTTATCTGTTTTTTATATTATGGATACAAACGGTTCAGCAATCTTGGGAATGGAATTGTTTCTCTTACATGTTCCACACCGCTAATCCAAGCAACTGTTCTTTCCAAGCCTAATCCAAAGCCTGAATGTGGAACAGAGCCATATTTACGAAGCTCTAAATACCATTTATATGTTTCTGCATCCAATTGATGCTCCTGTACACGCTGTTCAAGCAAGTCCATGTCGTGAATACGTTCTGAACCGCCGATAATTTCTCCATAGCCTTCTGGTGCAATCAAGTCAGCACATAAAACAACATCATCTCTGTTCGGGTCTGGCTGCATATAGAATGGCTTTAATGAAGTTGGGTAATGTGTAATGAACACAGGCTTATCGTATGTTTCTGCAATTGCTGTTTCATGCGGAGCCCCAAAATCATCTCCCCATTGAATATCATCAAAGCCTTTTTCATGAAGCAAGCTAATAGCATCATCATAGCTGATACGCGGGAATGGTGCTTTAATTTGCTCAAGCTTTGACAAATCTCTTCCTAATGTTTTCAATTCAAGCTGGCAGTTTGCTAAAACCGATTGAACAATAAAGGAAACATACTCTTCTTGAACTACAAGATTATCCTCAAATTCATAGAAAGCCATTTCCGGTTCAATCATCCAGAACTCAATCAAGTGACGGCGAGTTTTCGATTTTTCGGCACGGAATGTCGGACCAAAGGAGAAAACCTTTCCTAATGCCATTGCAGCAGCTTCCATATAAAGCTGTCCGCTTTGAGACAAGTAAGCATCCTCATCAAAATACTTCGTTGCAAATAGCTCTGTTGTTCCTTCAGGTGCGCTGCCTGTTAAAATTGGCGGATCCACCTTCGCGAAACCATTTTCATTAAAGAACTGATATGTCGCACGTATGATTTCATTTCTAATCTTCATAACCGCATGCTGGCGTTTAGAACGAAGCCATAAATGACGGTTATCCATCAAAAATTCTGTTCCGTGCTCTTTTGGTGTGATTGGATAGTCGACAGATGCATGGATCACTTCAACTCCAGATACAAGAAGCTCGTATCCGAATGGAGAACGCTCGTCCGTTTGTACCTTTCCAGTCACATAAACGGAAGATTCCTGTGTTACAGATTTAGCTGCTTGAAAAACTTCTTCTGGCACATCACTTTTTACGACTACACCTTGTACAAATCCAGTACCGTCACGCAGCTGTAAAAACGCGATTTTTCCACTTGAACGTTTATTGGCAATCCAAGCGCCGATTTTTACTTCTTTATCAACATGTTTAGGTAATTCAGCTATAGTTGATTTAATCACAATATACTCCTCCAAAACCGATAAAATCAAAATTTTATATGTAATAGCAATGCCTTTAGGCAGACCTTTTTTTAAAGAAAAAAGTAAATAATCCACTCTTTTCCTTTAAGGCAGTATTGCTAAAAAAGCAATATTTTTTGCAGATATAAAGTCTATTTTTACTTGCTATCTATCATTACATTATACCCTTCTTAAGTTTCACAATCAACATAATCGCTAACAGGAGCGTATTTTGAGAAAATTCTGTTCTTAAATAAAAAAACGACAAGACTCAGCTTGCCGTTTTTTTTTATTATACTGTTTCTTTTGCTGCTTTGCTTTCGACAAAATGATGGATTCTGTCCACTGCTTTTTCAAGCAGCTCCAAGCTTGTTGCATAAGATAAGCGAATATAATTGTCCGCACCGAAACCAGAGCCAGGAATAACAGCTACAAGCGCTTCTTCCAGCAGGGCACTTACAAATTCATCTGTATCTGTGTAGCCTGTCAATTTCACAGCCTTCTCCACATTCGGGAATAAATAGAAGGCTCCTTTTGGCTTAAGGCAAGTAACACCAGGAATATCATTCAATTTCTGATGAATGATATCCAGTCTTTGACTGAATGCGTCTTTCATTTCCTCAACAGAATCCTGTGGTCCCTCATATGCCTCAATTGTTGCATACTGGGAAGGTGTTGTCGGATTGGAAGTGCTATGGCTTGCAAGGTTCGTCATTGCAGATATAATAGCTTTGTTTCCTGCAGCATAGCCGATACGCCAACCTGTCATGCTGTGTGATTTAGACACACCGTTTATAACGATTGTAGCTTCTTTTAACTCTGGTGAAAGGGAAGCAATGGAAACATGCTCGTTTTCACCATAGACTAACTTTTCATATATTTCATCTGAAATGATCAGAACATTATGCTCAAGACAAATTTCTCCAAGTGCAAGCAATTCTTCTTTCGTATAAATCATACCTGTCGGATTGCTTGGTGAATTGATGATAACTGCTTTTGTTTTTGCAGTAATTGCTGACTTTAGTTGGTCAGGAGTAATTTTAAACTCATTCTCTTCTAGTCCATCCACATATACTGGCACACCATCAGCAAGCTTTACTTGCTCCGGATAGCTCACCCAGTAAGGAATAGGAATGATGACTTCATCTCCCTCATCCAACAGCACTTGAAATAAAGTATACAAACCGTGCTTAGCACCATTTGTAACGATGATTTGATTAGGTTCATAGGCAAGACCCTGATCTCTTTGAAGCTTATTGATAATCGCCTTTTTCAATAGTGGCAGACCTGCCGCCGGCGTATACTTAGTATGACCTTCATTCATGCTTTTCACAGCAGCTTCAATGATATTTTGAGGAGTATTAAAATCTGGTTCGCCTGCCCCCAGACCGATTACATCATGCCCCTCTTCTTTCAAGGATTTTGCTTTTGCTGTAATCGCAAGAGTTGTTGATGGTGTTAAAGCATTTACTCTTTTTGCTAATTGAACATTCATTGTTTTTCTCCTCCAAATATCCATTCTCCGAAAAATTCGATTTATTCCAGCGAGACTCTGACAAGGGAGCAGAGTCGGTCAGGATGATTAAATTATAGATGCTAGGTAAGCATTTGTCTAAATATTTTCAATATTTCTAAGTAATTCTCCTGTTTCAAAGTCAAAATAAAAATAATTTATCAAATCATCATCGGTATGTGCGTATACTTCCCAAACCGGAATACCCTCAAGCATGCCTAGTCGGACAGTATCAATTTTTTTGAGTTCCCTCTCCGATGATATTTTATTAATAACCGCTTGTTTTGTCAGCCCATCTTTTTTGTTTTCAACAGTAATACCATGGGTCTTCTCTTCAATCCAAACAATTACATCTTCTTTATCCTTGTTTTTCCCCTCTACAACATAGTAGCTATCATTACCGTTATAAAGCGAAAATTTATCAATACTCACAACCCCAGCTTCTTCTTTTGCGATTTTTTCTGCGGTCTCCTCTGCTTTTGATACAGGCTTATATGCTGTTACATATGTATAGACGACAATGCCCAGCACAATCACGACAAGCCCAGCACAAGACCAAATCCATTTTTTCATTTCATCACTTCTTTATATATGTTTTTTTAGTTACTAAGGATCAGATGATAACCTCTTAACTAATCCTTAGTATAAGGAGTACTTGTATATTTCGTCTATTATTTTATCACAAGACGAAAAGCATTAAATCCATTCGTTAATAAAAAATTCAATATCATCGAGTTTCTTTCTAATCAACGGCACATGTGGAATTGATTTCAAAAACGTCTCCCCATAAGTTGTTGTCAAAATCCTTCTATCAAGTATCACGATGAACCCTTTATCTGTTTCAGTCCGAATCAGTCTGCCGAAGCCTTGCTTGAATCGAAGTACCGCTTCAGGCAAGCTGTTTTCAAGGAACGGATTGCCTCCCAAAGATTTGATACGTTCGTTTTTAGCTTCATTCAAAGGCTCATCCGGTGAAGAAAATGGCAGCCTAACAATAATCAAACAGGTCAAATCTTCTCCCGGAATGTCAATACCCTCCCAAAAGCTGTTCGTTCCAAGAAGGATGGCTTTATCGTAGCGCTGAAAATTTCTAGTCAGCCTCATCCTGCTTCCAGTCGTGATGCCTTGAGCAAGAATAGCATAATCAGGAAGGCTTCCTTTTTCTTTTATAAGCTCATATGTTTTCTTCAGCATTTCATTGGATGTGAACAAAATCAACATACGTCCGCTCGTTGCCTGTGCGATTGTCACAATATGTCCTGTTACTGCCTCTATATACTCATCAAGCGGTACATTATTAATCTCCGGCACTTCATCTGGCACTATCAGCCTGACCTGCTTGTCATATTGAAACGGAGAAGGAATCTGTTTTTCAACATGGTTTGTTTCAGCAAGCCCTAATGCTTTTACATAATAATCAAAGCTGTTATTTACAGTTAATGTCGCAGACGCGAACACAACACTTTTCTTTTTTGCGAACAAATGCTGTAAAAGCAGCTCTGATACGGAATGAGGCTGAGCATAAAGCACTGCTTGATGGGGATAGCTTTTCCAATCAACCTCAAGCCATGTTATATTTTCTTCCTCTCGCAAAAAAATCTGGCGCAGTGTCAGCATGTATTTATCCCATTCTTCAAGGATTCCTTTTATTCTATCCGCTGCCAACACTTGATTCATGGGAAGTGCGGATATATCGGTTTTTCCATAAAAAGCTTCAAGTGATTGTAAAAGCGCGTTTTTACAATCCTTCAGTAAAAAAATAAATCGCTCTGCGACAATTTCAATTTGATTCCATTGAATAGATCCGTCTCTTTTAATACGAATGCTTGCTTTACTTGAAGACTTATTTGCAGTCCTTTTAACATATCTTAATATTGTCCTAAACAGCTCATCAAGCTCCAATAGAAGATCTGCTAGCAGTCTATTCAGCTTGATTTTTTCATCATGAACCTCATCAAAATTGGAGAGCAGTTTATAAAGCAGCTGTTTCTGCTCGTATGTTCCAATAGCTTGGAAGCTAAGCTTTGCGCTGACATAGGAAAACTGGTGCCCAAAATGCTTTATGGCATTTTTCTCAAAATGATGTCCTTCGTCAATTATCGCATACTCATAATTAGGCAGAAGCCCCTTGTCTGCTGTAAGATTATTAAGCATTAAAGCATGATTTGTGATGATAATATCAGCCTTTTGTGCCGCATTTCTTGTACGTCGGTAAAAATCCTTTGGAGCCCATTCTTTAGAAAAAGGCAAGGAAAAGTTGCCGTTATTTTTTATTTTATGCCAAAACTTAAGGCCCCCGCTCGACAGATTCAGTTCATCCTTATCACCTGTCTGCGTTTCTGTCAGCCAGATTAAAATTTGCATTTTCGTTAAAACGATATCGTAGTTGTCATCCTGTTCCTTAAGAGAAACCTCAAACTTATCTAAGCTGATATAGTGGTTTCTTCCCTTCAGCACAGTGGACATGATAGGAAATGGAATAATGCTCTCAAGGATCGGTAAATCCTTGTGAGTAAGCTGTTCCTGCAGCTGTGTTGTGAAGGTGCTGACGACAATCTGCTTCTTTTCCTTTTTGGCAAAATAGGCTGCTCCAAGCAAATAGGCCAATGATTTGCCAATACCCGTTCCAGCCTCGATTAGCCCATGCATATTCCCATTAAAGCACTTAAGAACGTCTTGAATCATTTCTTGCTGACCAGCTCTTGTAACATAGTTCGGCAACACTTGCCTCATTCTATTCTCAATATCTTTTTCGTTAAACTCTATGTAATCCTGCAAATTCTTTTTTGCAGCTTTTTCCGTATCTTCCAGTTTGAGCGCCAATCCTCTGTATATCTCCAGCCCTTCACGCATAAAAGAATTCGTTTTCTGCTGTTTGATAGCTATTTGATCCAGAAGCTGGTCCAGATCGCTTTTTAATGCACCGCTCAAGCTTTCTAATTGCCTAATTGTTTGCAAAGGCAGTTCTTCTAGTTTATTTAACATAATAAGCAACAGCTCTGCTGTTACATACGCATCACTATCAGCCTGATGTGGACGGTCATGCTCGATGTTTTCCTGAATTGCCAAATCTGTCAGCTTGTAGCTGTCCGCTGTAGGAAACAAAATCCTAGCCATTTCCACCGTGTCAATTATCGGTCCATAAAACCCTTCAAAACCGGCCTGTTCCAATTCATCTGACAAGAATGACAGATCAAACATTACATTATGTGCAACAAAGTAGGCATCCTTAAGTAAGGACTGCACCTTTTCTGCAATTTCATCAAATAATGGCGCCGACTCCACCATCTCATCATTTATGCCAGTCAGTTCCTCTATAAAGGGAGAAATTGGCTGCAGAGGATTCAACAGGGAGGAATACTCCTCTACTATTTTCCCATCCTCAATCACGACTGCCGCGAACTGAATGATTCGATCTCCTTTTTTTGGTGAATTCCCGTTTGTTTCCAAATCGACCACCACATATTTATTCCCCATTACATCCACCTCTAACTTTCAGTCATTCAAACGGTATCATAAAATAGAGAAAAGGAAAAGAAATTACTGCATATTTATTGTCCAATAATACCTTTAAAAGTGTTCTTCAACCGGATTGCTCTGCCTGTATTCCCATTGAAATGCTAAAACAGGCTGCAAAAAGGCTTTTTGTTCCTCTTCTCACGCATTAATAGCTTTTACAAATGCGCAGAATAATAACAAAAAGCCTGTTAATTTTAACTTTACAGAATTGTCTTTTCTGGCTCCTGGCTCAGCAGTTCTGCAATTCGATTGTTTTCTCCCATAATGGCAACCTTTGGTTTATGAAGATGTGCTTCTTCATTCGTCATAACTGCATAGGAAATGATGATAACTGTATCACCAACCTGCACTAGTCTTGCTGCTGCACCATTTAGACAGATTGTTCCACTGCCCCTTTTTCCTGGAATAATATATGTTTCCAGGCGAGCGCCATTATTATTGTTAACAATCTGTACCTTTTCATTTGGAAGCATATTCACTGCATCCAGAATGTCCTCATCAATTGTAATACTGCCAACATAATTCAAATTTGCTTCTGTCACTATCGCTCGATGGATCTTCCCATTCATCATTGTTCGGAACATGTGCTTGCTCCTTTTCCAATAGCCATTTCATTTATATCAAAAATGATATTATCAATTAATCTAGCGTTATTAAAGCGGACAGCCACTGCAATTATAAGCGAACCTTCCCAATGGCTCGGTTCTTGCAGCTCAGGATATGTCAGGATTTCCAGATAATCAACTTTACCGCTCGTATTTGTCTCAATCCTTTTACTTAACGAATCCGTAATAGCCCTGGCATCATGATTACCCTTTATCAGCTCTTCTCTTGCCATGGAGAGTGTTTGATAAAGAATGCCTGCTTCTTGCCTTTCATTATGGGACAGCTTCACATTTCTTGAGCTCTTCGCAAGTCCATCCTCTTCCCTGACCGTTTGAACGGCATGAAGGGTAATTGGAAAATGAAAATCCTGTATTAATCCATCAACAACAGCAACTTGCTGTGCATCTTTTTTTCCAAAGTAAACATTATCAGGCTGAACAAGATGGAACAGCTTTGTCAGTACTGTGGCAACACCGTCAAAATGGCCTGGTCTTGTTCTGCCACATAATACATCTGCTCTTTTCTGAACATGAACTGTGACAGAAGGTGTGCTCGGATACATTTCTTCTGTTGATGGCATAAACAAATAGTCGACACCCTCATTCTTTGCTGTAAGTTTATCCTGCTCTATATCTCTTGGATAGGATTCCAAGTCTTCATTTGGACCAAATTGAAGCGGATTGACAAACACACTTAAGATCAGTATGTCATTTTCTCTTCTCGCTTCCTTTAATAAAGCACGATGACCTTCATGTAAGTATCCCATCGTTGGTACGAAGCCGATTGTTTTTTGCTGTTTCAAGCTTAATGTCAATTCCTGCAGTTCTGCCTTCGTTGTGATAATTTTCATCGTTTTCCTCCATATAAACCATCCAATACGCCTTCATTCATCGTGTAGCTGTGCTTTACTTCCGGAAATTTGCCCGTTTTTACTTCTTGCACATAATTTATAAGCGCCTGTGCAATCGGCTCATCTATATTTGTGTATTGCTTAACAAATTTGGCAACCCTGTCAACACCATATGTGAGCATGTCATGATAGACGAGAACCTGACCGTCTGTGTCTGCACCGGCTCCTATGCCAATAGTAGGAATATTAATCGCTTTTGCTGCTTCCCTTGCAAGCTGCATTGGAATACATTCTAAAACGACCGAAAATGCTCCTGCTTCTTCACATTTCTTCACATTTTCGAGCAACTCTAAAGCGTCTTCCCTGCTTTTCCCTTGTACTTTATAGCCCCCTAATACACCGACAGACTGGGGCGTTAAGCCAAGATGTGCCATCACTGGAATTCCTGCATTTGTCAGCAATCGAATTTTATCAAAAACATCATTTGCGCCTTCCAGCTTAACAGCATTTGCTCCTGTTTCCTGAATAAGCCTTGCTGCATTTAGTAAAGTGTCTCTGTCTGAAAGATGATAGCTCATGAAGGGCATGTCAATGACGATAAAGCTATTTTTCGCTCCGCGTCTGACCGCTTTTCCATGATGAATCATATCCTCCATCGTCACCTTAATAGTAGACTCATAGCCAAGCACTACCATTCCAAGAGAGTCACCGACAAGCAGCATATCAACCCCTGCAAGTTCTGCCTGTTTGGCAGACGGATAATCATAAGCGGTCACCATACTAATTTTCTCTGCATTTTTCATCTTGATGAAATCACTTGTTGTTTTCAATTCTTTTTCCTCCTTTAATCGGAAGAGGGGAATCGTAAAAAAAACAAAAAAATCCCTCTAAAAAAATAGAAGGATACTGTTACTTGTTTATTTTTTATCCCTCTGTCCTTGTCCTTATTTGTTTGGATCTAGGCAGATACATCGTTATCATATCTTACTTTATTGCGTGCATTTTTGGTGCGGTTCTTATGATACCGCCCAGCAATAGCATTATAGCAGACAACTAAATGTCTTACTACTAAAAACATTAAGATTCAATCAGTATGTCGGCAGAATAAATGTGATGGACTTTGCCATTATCATCTTCTAGAAGCAGGACTCCTTCATCTGTTATCCCTTTAGCAATCCCTGTAAAGCTGCCATTCAAGGTCGTCGCCTTCACTCGTTTGCCGATACTGACTGCATAGCTTTCCCAAAGAAGCTTTATCGGATAAAATCCGTTTTCTAAGTACAGGCTGTACAGCTTCTCAAGCTCAAGTAAAATGGTTTGAACAATTGTTGCCCTGTCCCATTCCTTCCCTGTTTCAATAAACAGAGAGGAAGCTGTATTGCGGAGTTCTTCTGGATAATCCTCTAATTCAAGATTAACATTAATGCCAATTCCAATAATCAAGGAATGTATGCGGTCACTGTCAGCTTGAAGCTCTGTTAAAATCCCACTGATTTTTTTTCCATTCAGGAGCAAATCATTCGGCCATTTTATACCAGGCTCACAACCAGTTGCCTGCTCTATTCCCTTAACTGCAGCGACAGCCATCAATAATGTCAACTGGGGCGTTTGCATAATCGGAATGCGAGGGCGCAAAATAATGCTCATCCATATCCCTTTGTATTTTGGGGAATGCCAAGATCGTTCTAATCTCCCTCTTCCGCCAAGCTGTTCCTCTGCAATGACAATCGTTCCCTCTGTAGCTCCATCATAAGCGAGTCTTTGGGCAATTCGTTGGGTGGAATCAACTGTTTCCTCGTAATGGATACTTCTTCCTAATTGTTTTGTTTCTAAACCAAATCTAATTTCATCTGGTATTATTTTATGAGGTACCTCAACAATTCGATAGCCCTTTTTCCTTACTGCTTCGAGCACAAAACCATCCTTGCGCAATTCCTCGATATGTTTCCATATAGCTGTTCTTGAACACCTTAGAACCTCGGCCAGCTCTTGGCCAGATATATATTCATTCGGCCTGTCGGCGAAGGCCTGCAACAGCTTTGTTCTTAAATCATTTCCCACTGCTTAAGCCACTCCTTTATAGCCTGTTTTTCATTTGTAAGCTTCTTTTCCACAACAGCATTTTCAATAGTAGCAATCGTTTCCTTCATCCATGGACCAGCAGGCTTGATGCTCCACTCTAATAGGTCGCGTCCTGTTACTTGCAGCTCGTCCCTTCCTTTAATCGGAAGTGCAGCAAAGGCATCCTTTACACTGACAATATCCTGCTGTTTTGCCGTTATTACGCTGAATACCTTTTCTGCGCTTATTGCAATATCCAAGCCAGATTGAAATAAATGCAAGCTTGTCCAGCACCCTTGATTCTTTCGTTCAAACACACTCTTGATAATATGTTGGACTGTTTTAATCCTCTTTACAGGAAGCTTCCATTTACGCAGAAAAGCATCTGCTTCTTTTGCTGAGACATTACAAGCAATCAAAAGGGCAGACCACATTTCTTCAATATTTAAGCTCTCCAAAGAAAAGGATGCCATATGCATCAACCCTTCTCTATGGGATTTCAGCATTGGCAGGTGTTCGTAAATTTTTGATTGAACCATCAGCAAAATTGCTTCATCCCTTGCTTTTCCAAGCAATAATTTCTCGAATTCTGCTGTTATTCTTTCCACTGCAATCTTTTCAAGGAGATATCTATTGTCCTCAATGGCAATTCTCGTTTGGTCTTCTAGCTTAAACCCGAGTGTGCTGACAAATCGAATCGCACGCATCATACGAAGTGCATCTTCTGTAAACCGCTCATCAGCTGATCCTACCGTTTCAATCCTTTTGTTAGCAAGAGCTGTTTTTCCGTCAAAATAATCAATGATTGTACCGTTTTTATCCATGGCTAAGCTGTTCATCGTAAAGTCTCTTCTTTGCAAATCTTCACGAAGATTGCGGACAAACGCTACATCCTTTGGTCGCCTGAAATCTTCATATTCGCTTTCCGTTCGAAAGGTAGTTACTTCATATGTCTCATTCTCATATATGACCATAACGGTGCCATGCTCTATTCCGATATCAACGGTTGTGTGAAAGATATTCTTCACTTCAGCTGGGGTTGCAGATGTCGCTATATCAATATCATGAATAGGTTTTTCCAGCAAATAGTCTCTTACCGCTCCGCCGACAAAATAGGCAATAAAACCTGCGTTTTCTATTGCCTCAATTATCGGGATGGCAGAAAGAAATGGCTGTTTCATATGTATTCTCCAGAGAGAATTAATTCCTCATATATCTTCTCATACTGACTGACAATCGTTTCACCGCGGAAATGATCTCTCACTCTTACCACTGAGTTAGCAGCAAACTGTCTATGCTTTTGCTCATCAAGGAGAAGAGCTGCCGACTTTTTCGCTATTTCATCGATATTGCCAAGCTCGCAAATCACACCTGTTTCACCATCAACAATTACCTCAGGAATACCGCCAACATTTGTGCCGACACAAGGTACGCCACAAGCCATTGCTTCAAGTGCAACAAGACCAAAGCTTTCCTTTTCTGATAGAAGCAGCATCAAATCACTTATGCTGTATAGCTCCTCTAGGTTTTCCTGCTTTCCTAAAAAGCGGACCTGCCCTTTTAAGCCGAGCTCGTCGACAAGCTTGCATACATTCGACATTTCAGGACCATCCCCAACTAACAGAAGTGTTGCAGACATCTTTTCAGCTATTCCTTTAAATGCCTTCACAACATCTGTAACACGCTTTACCGGGCGGAAATTAGAGACATGAATGACGACTTTATCATCTGGATGGATGGCAAATTCCTTTTTCAAATGAGAGGAATCAACCTTGCGATATACACGTTCATCAATGAAGTTATAGACAGTTTTAATGTCTTTTTTCGGACCAATTACATCATATGATTGGTTCACAAGAGATTCCGATACTGCTGTCACAACATCCGACTTTTCAATACCAAAACGAATGCTGTCTGCAAGTGATGAATCATAGCCTAAAACAGTGATATCTGTTCCATGCAGTGTTGTCACAATCTTAACGTCTCTTCCGCTCATTTGCTTTGCTAAAATGGCACAAACAGCATGCGGAATCGCATAGTGAACATGCAGGAGATCGAGCTCCTCTCTGTTTATCACTTCAGCCATTTTACTGCTTAAGGCAATATCATATGGCGGGTATTGAAAAACAGAATATTGACTGACTTCTACTTGATGAAAAAATATATTATGGTACATTTTGTTCAGACGGAAAGGCATACTTGATGAAATAAAATGTATTTCATGTCCTTTTTCAGCAAGCAGCTTCCCTAATTCTGTCGCGACGACGCCAGATCCCCCAACAGTCGGGTAACAAGTTATTCCTATCTTCAGCTTTTTCATAAACTACCACCCAATAAATCATTATGTATAACTATAGGCTTCTTTGTTTTAAAGCCTTCCGCATAGAACGTTCCGACTTCTTTCCCAAAAAGTCGTTCCCTCGCTTCAACGGTTTCGATATAGCCGTTGACGAGCGGTGTATCCACACTGCCTTCTGTTTTTATAAATTGACTTGCATAACAGTTTAAGCTTTGTTTTTTTGCTTCCATATATTCGCTAACATCAATTACAAAATCAGGCTTATGGAACCCATTTATCATATAAAAATAAAGACTGCTTGCACGATGGGACTCCGTGTCTTTTACAATAAAGTTGCGAACACCTGCCGAAAATACTGCCTCTTCAATTAGTTTGGAACTGTTACCGTGATCAGGATGGCGATCCTCCCAATATGGAGCGAAAACGATTTTCGGCTTAACTGTTCTTATAACCTCGACTATGCTTGCAATATTATCGTCTACATTCCAAAGACCTCTGTCTTTGATGTCGAGAGTAAAACGTGCCTTAATGCCAAGCAGCTTTGCGGCAGCGAGCGCCTCTTTCTGTCTGATTTCAACTGTCCCATTGGAGGAAAGTTCACTATGTGTTAAATCACATATAACAATGTTTTTGCCTGCAGCTGCATATTTAGCAAGGGTTGCACCCATGCCGATCTCAACATCGTCAGCATGGGCGCCAATTGCCAATATATCTACATCTTGTATATTAAATGTCTGTAACTCTGTCTGTATTTCCATGTACAATGTTTCTCCAATCTATATCCCCTTGTTCCAGACCTCTTATCAGCACTTCTCCTGTTCCCATATTTGTAGCCAATGGAACAGAGTAAACATCACATAAGCGGAGAAGTGCCGTTACGTCTGGCTCATGGGGCTGTGCAGTTAACGGATCGCGAAAGAAAAAGACCATATCCATATTATTGTTGGCAATATATGCACCTATTTCTTGGTCTCCTCCTAATGGCCCTGAACAAAAGCGATGTACATCCAATCCAGTTGCCTCTTGTATCTTTGTTCCAGTAGTACCTGTCGCAAACAAGGAATGCTTTTCAAAAATCTTTTTATAAGCAACAACAAAACGAATCATATCATCTTTCTTCTTATCATGAGCTATTAATGCAATATTCATTAATTACACCTCTACTCCATTATATTTTCAAGACCATATATAAGCACATTTGCCTTAAGCACTTCATCGACAGCAAACCTAACACCAGACATAAAGGAGGTACGGTTGTAGGAATCATGCTTTAATGTAAGTGTTTCACCGTCAGCACCGAACATCACCTGCTGATGGGCAATTAACCCTGGAAGTCTGACAGAGTGAATGCGCATTCCGTCAAAGTCTGCTCCTCTAGCACCTTGTATTGTTTCCTTTTCCTCTGGATGTCCTTGTTTTTTCGGTTTTCTTACTTCTGCAATTAATTCGGCCGTTTTAACAGCAGTGCCACTTGGTGCATCCAGCTTGCGGTCATGATGCAACTCGATAATTTCCACATCATCAAAATATTTAGCGGCAAGCTTAGAAAATTTCATCATCAGAACAGCGCCTAATGCAAAATTCGGGGCAATTATGCAGCCTCGATTCATCTCTTCACATAATGCCTCAAGCTCTGCTAGATTTTCATTCGTAAAGCCTGTTGTCCCAACAACCGGTCTAACTCCATATTGAAGAGCCGTTTTAGCATGAAACATTCCAAACTCTGGAGTAGTTAAATCAATCAATACATCTGGTTTAACTTCCTGCAAACATTTTTCGATGTCTGTATAAATTGGTACATCATAAGCAGGTGATGTGAAATCATCTAATTCATTTAATCTTTTCCCCTCATGCTTATAATCCAAAACACCAACTAACTCGAAATGATCGGTACGTCCTGTCAGGTAAACCGCTTCCTTGCCCATTCTTCCTCTAGGTCCTGCAATGACAATTTTAACTTTTTCCACTATTCGTACGCTCCTTTATTGCTTTTCTTCTATGTATTTTGTATTTATTAAAAATAATCGTACTTAAGAACCCTGGTCTTTTTTAGTCCAGCGGTCTTTATCTCTCGTGTTAAATTTATGCATCACTTTATTATGAGATTCTTCGAGATCAATGTTTAAGCTATTTGCCAAGCAAATTAGCACAAACAACATGTCACCAAGCTCGTCAGCAATTTCTTTTTCATTTTCAGAAGCTTTTTTTGGCTTTTCTCCATAATAATGATTTATTTCACGGGCCAGCTCTCCAAGCTCTTCTGTGAGCCTTGCCATCATGGCCAATGGGCTGAAATAGCCTTCTTTAAATTGTCCGATATAGTCATCCACTTCTTTTTGAAGCTCTTGCATTGTTTTCAAACCTTTTCACCTCAAAGCTGCATTATTCTTCCTATTCCCCTTCATGTTAGCTAACATTTTCTTTTTTTACAAATGTTTTTGATTATTATTTACGGGAAAAATACCTTTTATATGAAGCTATCAGCAATCTGGCTTTTTAGCAATAGGAGATTGCTCATATAACACCTATTCGATATAATGGATAGGCTCCAACATAAATGGTCCATACTAAGGCTATATTAATGACAGCTATACATAGAAAGCAGGCGAAAAGATGTTTAAGACGTTAAAGCTCAAAAATATTTTCTTCATTATGCTCGGTTCGGCTATCTTTTCTTTTGGAATTGTACATTTTAATATGCAAAATAACTTGGCAGAGGGTGGCTTCACAGGAATCACGCTCCTTTTGTACGCAAGATTCAACTGGGACCCTTCCATCACAAATTTAATTTTAAATGTCCCGCTGTTTTTTATCGGCTGGAAACTGCTTGGCAGAAATGTTCTCATCTACACGATTATAGGCACCATCAGCGTATCTGTGTTTTTATGGTTTTTCCAGCTGCCCCAAATTGAACTGCAAATTCCACTGCGGGAGGATTTAACACTCGCATCCTTGTTTGCTGGAACCTTTATTGGGATTGGTCTTGGCATAATCTTTCGTTTTGGCGGTACAACTGGCGGAGTCGATATTATTGCAAGACTTGTCAATAAATACTTCCATTGGAGTATTGGAAAAACGATGTTTCTGTTTGACGCATGTGTTATCACGCTGTCCTTGCTGACATACTTGAGTTATAGAGAGGCAATGTATACACTTGTTGCTGTTTTTGTTGGCACAAGGCTGATTGACTTCATGCAAGAAGGTGCTTATGCAGCAAGAGGAGCCATCATTATTTCTGATAAAAATCCAGATATTGCTGATAAAATCATGAAGGAAATGGATCGCGGTGTGACTGTGCTAAAAGGACACGGTTCATTTACGAAGCAAGATAAAGAAGTCCTTTACTGTGTTGTTGCAAAAACCGAGATTGTCCGACTGAAATCCATTATCACAAGTGTTGACCCACATGCATTTGTGTCTGTCACCGTTGTTCACGATGTATTGGGTGAAGGCTTTACTTTAGATGAATACAAACGGCCGATTGAGCATTAAAAGAAGGAGGATTACCATCCCCCTTCTTTTTTATGTTCGTTGATGAATTTCTCTAACCTTTGCATCGCTCGGAAGCAAAACAGTTAGTATTCCTAAAATAGGAAGCACACTGCAAAATACCATGATTGTCTGCAGACTGTATAAATCGCCAATTACTCCGAAAATAACAGCTCCTAATGCTCCCATCCCAAACGCTAGGCCGACAATTAGTCCTGATACAAGTCCAATCATACCTGGAAGCAGCTCTTGAGCATAGACGACGGTTACACTAAAGCTCGATTGGAGAATAAAGCCGATAAGCACAAGTAGTGGCGCGATTAGCCATTGAGGAACATGTGGCAGCATTAATGCAAACGGAGCTGCGCCAATTAAAGAAAAAAGCAGAATCGTGCGTTTGCCAAATCTGTCTGCCAGCGGTCCACCAAAGAATGTGCCTACAACACCTGCGAGCATAAATAAGAAAACATATATTTGTGCATGCTTAATGCTGCTATCAAATTTCTCAATCATATAAAAATGGAAAAAGTTATTAATCCCAGCACCATACCAGCTCCTTGCAAACACTAAAAAGATTAATAAGCAAATTGCTATGATGATTTCCTTGTTCAGCATGCGTTTCTCTGTATGTGCTTGCGTCTTTTTTGCTGCCGGCACTTTGACAAGAAGCTCTTGTTTATACCAGTTAGACACAAAAAACAACACAAACATACCTGCTGCTGCAAGCAGTGTGAACCAGATTGTTCCAAATTGACCTGTTCCTATAAAGATAAAAGCTGTAAATAATGGGGCAAGTGATTGGCCGCCATTGCCTCCGACCTGATATATGCTTTGTGCTAAGCCTCGTTTGCTTCCTGCTGCCATGTAAGCTACTCTTGATCCTTCTGGATGGAAAATAGCTGATCCAAATCCGATAAACAGGACAGAAACTAGCACGCTTATAAAATTAGGTGCCAGTGCTAAGCCAAGCATTCCAAGCAAACTTGAAAACATTGCGATCGGCAAAAAATAGGGAAGCGGCTTTTTGTCTGCCAGCACGCCAAAAACTGGCTGCATGATAGAGGAGGTTATGTTGAGTGTAAAGGCAATCCAACCGATTTCTGTATAATTCAAGTTCATCGTAGGCCCTATAATCGGAAACAATGCCGGTACTACTGATTGCATGCAATCATTGATAAAATGACCCAGGCTTATCGCAAACAGAATACGATAGACTGTTATCGGTTGGTTAGTAGGTAATGCTCGTTCAGCCTGCAAATTAACCCTTCTTTCTTTTCGTTATGTAATAAGTACATTAAATATAAAATCAGCTATAATTATACAACTACCTTTCGCTTATGGAAATAAATTCTGCAAAAAAAAGTCTATGGAGATTATCCCATAGACTAGTCGTTTCTTTGCATTCCTGTATAAATCATAATTAGTCGCAGCAATTCGAGTATGGCTACTGCTGCTGCCGCAACATAGGTAAGGGCTGCTGCATTTAGGACTTTTTTCGTTTCTTTTTCCTCATCATTGCGAATAATTCCTAATGCGACCACTTCATCCATTGCACGGTTTGATGCGTTAAACTCAACTGGAAGTGTTATAAATTGGAACAGGACGGCTGCTGCCATAAAAATAATTCCTAACAGAACAAAATTGCTTGCACCAAGCAGCATTCCGATTAATATAAGTATCCACGAAAAATTGCTGCCGATATTGGCAACTGGAACCAATGCATGCCGGAAACGCAGGAAAGCATATTCTTGCTGGTCTTGAATGGCATGGCCAACTTCATGTGCCGCAATCGCACAAGCGGCAACAGAATGCCCGTGATAGTTATTTGTAGACAAACGGACAACTTTTGACCGTGGATCGTAGTGGTCAGACAGAACGCCTCTCGTTTCTTCAATAGATACATCATATAATCCGTTGGAATCCAAAATTCTTCTTGCAACTTCCCTTCCAGTCATATTAGAAGAAGCAGCTACTTTTGAATATTTTTTGTATGCCCCACTTACCCTCATTTGTGCCCATAGAGGAATGATGAGTATGATGATGAAGTAGATAATAAACATGCTTTTTCCCCCATATCTCGAGTTAGTAGTTATTATTTTAAGCAGGGAGAAACTAAGAGTCAAATGTTATGGCCTTTTATGTCTTCTTCTCTTCTCTTCCTTATCTCCTAAATATTTTCTCCAACCAACATAGGATAATGTAAGGATAATGATGCTTCCAGTTGAAATAATTACCCACCAAAGGGACGGATCTGCTTCATCTTCATACACTTGATTAAATACGTCCTCAAGCTCTGCTTCTAACTCGTCCAGCTCTTTTGTCTCAGCTTTTGTGAAGACTTGAAGGCGGTATGTATCAAGGAAATCCACAAGTGTATTCAGTTTTTGAAATTGCGCTGTTGTCACATCCAGCTTCAAGCTTGGGTTTATAATTTGGTAAAGCGTCAGGAAGGAATTTAATTTCGCTTCATATTCCACTTTGTTTTGGTTTATGGCAGCATCCTTCATTTCCCTGTAGGATGCCATCACTTGCTCTTCCATTTGCGTCCATAGTGGCTGCTGGCCGCTTGAAACTGCATCAACTGCTAATCTGAACTTGATTGCAGAGTTAATCCGCTCGTTCGTATCAGCAGACGGGCTTGTGATTACCTCAACTGCTTCATCACGGGCACCTGTGAGTATTTGGAGCTCATCCATTGTAAATGTCCGTTGTTGCTGCTTCACTATACTGAATTGGTTAGAAAAATAATCAAGGATTTTTTTTGCATCATCGTATCTTTCTGATTTTACCAACTGCAGTGCTTCATCTGATAATGTATCTAACTCGTCTATAGGCGAATCTTGGTCTGCATAAACAGATATAGAAATAGGCTTAAGCAGGATTAATAACATTAATAACACAACCAATTTAGCCTTCTTCATACTTGTCCCTCCCCGATATACTATTAAAAATGTATGTCAGGACGGACAAGGATAGACTAAAAAATTTTGGATTTGACTTGCTTGTTTAAGAAATCGTTAACGTGTTTTTTCTTTTAGCTGCATAAAAACAAATCGCAATGCTTAAAATGCTCAGCCAAAACGTGAAATAACCGATTTGGTCCATAGACTCATTGAGAATGCTATAATTTGGCATCATATCAAATACATAATCAATGACATCATTATGTAATGTCCATATAGCTGCAATGCTAACATGCACCCATTTTATTCGGTAATATGGTATGTATAAAAGCCCTTGTATGGCCATTGCACCGTGAGAAACAATTAACATAAGCGATTCTATCTCTACAGTGCCTGTTTTAGCAAAAACGAGGAAATTCATAACAACTGCCCAAACACCATATTTGAATAGTGTTAGGAGTGCTAATGCCTCAAATAAAGGCGTGTTTCGTTTGAAAAGAAATGCGATTAAAACGATCACAAAAAACAAGCTTGCAGTAGGACTGTCTGGGACAAATAATAAGAAAATGTCCGGCGTTTCCGCCAATTGAAATCTATACCAGTAATAACCATAGATTGTCCCAAGTAAGTTTACGATAAGCAGCAGCCAAATAAATGACCGATTTCCTAATATAAACCGTAACCAATTCATACAGGCAGCCACCTCCTTTATATTATTATTTTCTTTAATAATAGCATAAAAAGTTTCCATTTGTTTTTGGTCTTTTTATATAGGACAGAACAAAAAAGCAGTCTGGCAAACGTTTTAACGCTTAGCCAGACCGCTTTTATTGTATTTGTATTTAGCTCTCTGTGCTTTGTAATTGCTTAAGACGATCCGTCAGCTCCCGAAATGCATGTTCGTCTCCATTATCAAGCGCCTCGTCTATTAGCTCCAGCAGCTTTTCCTTTTGGAACTTTTCTATGCTGGCAACGAGAAATTGCTCTGCAATGAATCGGTCTTTTTCACTAATATGCAGATTTTTTGGCATGAAAGGATTTTCTACAAGCACGGCAGCATACTGATGGGCCTTATTGGAACCATAAAAATTCAGTTGGATATAGATGTCTTCATCTCTGTTTAAGCGAATATCATGAAAGGACTTTTCTGCATCTGTCGTCATGACATTTTCCTTATAAAAGCGAAACGGGACTTCATCAACACAATGTGTGGACATGACCAATCCCCTTGGGCACTTCTCTGCATTTTCAACAAAATGCACTTTTTCCATAAGCTGATCATGACTCATCAAATAATTTAAAATCCAAACACATTCTCTTCTTTTTAATTGATAGTGATTCAGAAACCAACGAATGAAGTCTTTTTTTTCGTTGACAGATACAGGGGTTTTCATGTTTGTTTCCCTCCTCTGCTTGCAACCATTTTTTTGTATTAACACCGTAATCTTTCTTGCTGCAATTGGCTAAATGTTTACTGGCCGCTTGTTAAACGCTGCACGATTTCGATAAATTCTTCATTGCTCGGATCTTTTTCTAAAAGGCTATTAAACACTTCTGCAGCTTCCTGTCTTTTTCCTTCTTCCAAAAGAAAATATCCGTAATCGTATAAAAAGTCTGGGAGTTCTTTAAAGAAAGTATATGCTTCTTGGTATTTGTTTAATGCCACTGAATAATTTTCATTTCCTTGATAGGCTTTTGCTGCATCCCATAATAATTGGGGCTCCTCTATATCTTGAGAATCCATTAGTTCTATTAGCTCGATAATATCCTCGAAGCGTTCCTGTGTCAAAAACAATTTGTTTAAAAGCAACACAGCTTCAGCAAATTCTGGGTCTATTGCCAATGCTTCTCTAAAATGCTTTTCGGCCCCTTCCTCGATCCCGTTCTTAAGCGCCAGTTTTCCGCCAAGCAAAAACAGTTCTTTATTGAACTCATCATGCTTTAAGCCTTCAAGTACTGTCTCATACGCTTCTTGCAGCATTTCCTCTTGCTCATAGCTTCTAGCAAGATATAAGTATAGGGATTGGAAGGATGGATCTAAAGTTCTTACTTCCTCAAAACGATTGATGGCAATTGTCAGCTGTCCTGCTTGCAATGCTGTTAAGCCCAAGTTAAACACTGTATTTATCTCCACTTTTTCTTCAATCGCAAGCTCGTAATAGTTGATTGCTTCCTCGAATGCTCCACCTGCACTTAAATTGTCGGCAATTCTTCCGTTAACATTAACACCGGCAACTGTTGACTGCTCTGCGGCAACAACTTTGTATGCTTTAATGGCATCTGTAATTCTGCCTTGCTCGGAATAGAGCTCTCCTAAAGCAAAATCAATGATAACTTCATTTGGAAGGATTTTTTTTGCTTGAAGAAGCTTTTGCTCACTTACCTCATAAAGCCCGTCCATTTGATATAAATCTGCTAACAGAAGAAGGCTTTGTGGATAGCTAGCATCTTCCGGGTTAATTTTTTCCAGCTGTGAAATGGCCTCTTCCTCATTGCCAATTTCCATCTCTGCCTCTGCAAGCATAACCAAAAGCTCTCCTTCTTCTGGGTATGCCTCCAATAAAATTTGGAATAATGCTTTAGCTTCCTCAAGAAAACCAAGCTGGAACAATTCCTCCCCTAACACGAATCGTTCTTCATTCGAACCTTGATTAAGTATTTCCTCATAATATGATAAAGCTTTTGCTTGTTGACCATTCTCTAATAATGATAGTATTTCGTTTACTTTTTCCATCTTGTATCCTTTCTAAACTCCTCCTGCGCTAAAGAAGGAAGGTACTTTTATTTCCATCTGCTCCCCAAATCCCGGATAATAGAATACTTTCTCGCCAGCTCTAATACATTTGCCTTTATGGTAAGTGACAAGGATTCTATTATAATGATAATGAAATAATTCCTTTTCATCAATATTTATGATTGTTCGGCTTTTCTCATAAAGATTATAGGTCACTTCTCCGCTTTGATAAATATTGCCTTTAAAAGGGTAAATGCCCATTTTAATGAGTGCCTCATATGGAATGATATCACATTCCGCCAATTCTTTTTTGACAGAAGGTATATTAGTATCACGCATAATTGCTGCCCATGTTATTTGTGCTTTTTTTTGTTCTTCCTCATCACTCATTAAAAATTCAGGGATAAGCGGACAATTAAATGGAAAGATTGCTTCCTTAATCCAGCCCCATGGCACTTTATATAAATCATTCGAATTATTTATTTCAATGATTATAGCAGGAATTTTTTCTTTTTTACAGGTTCTGATAAGACTTGTTGTAAGGATTTTCAGAGGGATTTTAATACATATAACATAATCGACTGCACAATTCAACAGCCTGTTTTTTGTCTTATTAAGCTCGCCCAACAACTCCCTTTCCTTTTTGACATTACATGCTGTAGCGAACATTGTACAGCCTTTTTTTATGAGGTTTTCTTGAATATAGTCTCGTTGCTGCTTCGGATCCAGCAATTCCTTTACATGATTGTCGTAAACTATAGGTGTTGGAGTCATAATATATGGACTTCCATCCATTCTCATAATTCCCTTCCAAAAGGTTTCCTTTAACGCATCAATACGATTATGGTCTACGAGCATAGAAGTTTTCTTTAAAGCCTGTTTTTTTAAAATGTTTATATTTTCAATAATATAGGCCATTTTCTCACCACCATGCTTTTTTTAGACAAGCTATGATGATTTTATTTGTTTTATGCCTAGTTTGGTGAATGTTTTTCTCATTTTCTGCTAAATACGTAATAAACCCCATTCGAAAATGGGGTTTATTTGCACTTAAGAGTTTTCCACTCTGTTTTAGTGCTGGTTTATTGTTTTGTTAAACTTTCCATATGTTCAAAGAAGGAAGGATAAGAAACCGCAATAGCTTCCGCATTCTCAAGAATAACAGCACCATCTGTAACTAATGATGCAACTGCAAGCATCATGCCGATGCGATGGTCTCCATGGCTGTCTACTACAGCACCTTTAAGTGGCGCACCACCATGTATAATCATGCCATCCTCTGTTGCTTCAATATTTGCGCCTAGCTTTTTTAATTCATTAACTACCGTATCAATACGATTCGTTTCCTTCACTTTTAATTCCTCTGCATCTTTAATGATGGTCGTTCCTTCTGCTTGTGTTGCCAGCAGTGCGATAATCGGAATTTCATCAATCAACCGTGGAATAATTTCCCCATCAACTGTAGTCCCTTTTAAAGTAGATGCCTCAATGCGTAGATCACCTGTCGGCTCAAACTCATCATTAGAATCCAAAATGGATACATTTGCACCCATATTCTTGAGAACATCCATAATACCAGTTCTTGTCGGATTTAGGCCAACATTCTTTAATATTACAGAGCTATTAGGAACAATGCTTGCTGCCACAAGGAAGAATGCCGCAGAAGAAATATCTCCAGGTACATGAATATCGGCCGCTGTTAAACGCTGGCCGCCTGTAATATGGATACTTTTCCCATCGACATTAATATTGCCACCGAATCTTTTGATCATTCTTTCCGTATGATCTCTAGTGGATACCGGCTCTATTACAGTTGTTGTTCCTTCTGCCTGCAGTCCTGCAAATAGAATAGAAGACTTCACCTGTGCACTTGCAACAGGAAGCTTATAAGAGATTGCCTTTAACGAATTTCCACGAATGGATACAGGTGTAAATTCACCATTGCTTCTTCCATCGATTTTAGCACCCATCTCTCTTAAAGGACCTACAACTCTTGTCATCGGTCTTTTAGCAATAGAGCTATCACCTGCTAATGTGCTGTGAAAATCTCTGCCTGCAAGAATACCTGACATAAGTCTGATGGTTGTGCCTGAATTGCCGACATCCAGCAATTCCAGTGGTTCTTGTAGACCATCAAGTCCTTTTCCCTCAATAATAACCTTCTCATTGTCATGCTGAATGCTGACGCCGAGCTTTTGGAAGCAGGATATTGTACTTAAGCAATCCTCTCCCATTAAGAAATTAGTAACTGTCGTTTTACCCTCTGCAATTGCGCCAAACATGACAGAGCGGTGGGAAATAGATTTATCGCCCGGTATTGCAATTTCCCCTGCCAATGGTCCTGATGCTCGCTTCAACTGTTTTCGATCCATTTTTATCACCTAATCCATACAAGTCTTTATCCGATAGAGGTTTCGTAAGTGGAATACGCAGCAATACATGCTTGCGCCCTTTTTCGATCCTCTTCCGTCTGAAAGCTGATTACAAGTACACCATATATCTCTTCTCTTGTTTCAATGATACGAATATTGGTAATACTTATATTTTCCTTTGCCAGAAATCCTGTAACCTCTGAAATGATTCCTGGATAGTCAGGTACATCTACATATAAATCGTAAAATGCCGGAATTGCACCTTTTTGATTTTGGGGAAGTTCATCTCTGACATTTTTTGCTACTTGAAAATAATCAAATATCTCATTAGCCTCTTCTGTCTTAATCAGTGTTTTGACCTTCTCCATTTCCTTCGTCCATTTGTCGAGAAGCTCAAGAAGTACTGTTTTATTATGCAATAATATGTCACGCCACATTGCTGGACTGCTTGAAGCAATTCTCGTTATATCTCTAAAACCACCTGCTGCAAGCCTTGTAACAAGCTCGTTTGATTTTGCGACATCGTCTGCTTGGTGGACAAGAGATGCTGCAACAATATGTGGCAAATGACTGATTACTCCTGTCAACAAATCATGTTCTTCAGGAGATACTACTAAAAATTTCGCTCTTGTTCCAGATAACCAGTTCATTAATAATTGAACAGAATTCTTATCAACCGTTTCCTCTGGTGTCAGCAAATAAAAGGCATTTTCAAACAAAAGTGCTTTGGAGGCAGACACACCGCTTTTGTGTGAGCCTGCCATTGGATGGCCTCCAATAAAGGTGATGCCTTTTTCTTGAAGAAGTCGTGATTTTTCGACGACTTTTCCTTTTGTGCTTCCAACATCAGTCACAAGAACATCGTTTTTCAATGGCATCTGCGCTAATTTTTCAATCATCATTTCCGCTTGTCTGACTGGTGTTGCGATAATGATTAAATCAGCCTCTTCTGCTCCAGCCTCCAGTGTATCTACACAATCATCAATGACGCCAAGCATTTTACCAAGCTTTTTATTTTTTTCGGCTATATCAAACCCAATTATCGTACAATGTGGATGATTGTTTTTTATGGATAGTGCTAATGATCCTCCAATAAGTCCCAATCCGATAACGAAGACGCGACCATTCATCCTATCACCGCCTTCTCTTTTTGCTAAAATTAAATGGCTGCTGCTTTCTCTTGCAAGAACTTTGTAAGAACATTCAGCAGACCTTCGTTCTCTTCCTTTGAACCAATGGTAATGCGGACAGATGTCGGGAAACCTAGTGGCACACCAGAACGCACGATATATCCATGTTTCATTAAGTATTGGAATATTTCATTTCCGTCCACTTTAAAATCAATTAAAATGAAATTTGTTTGAGAAGGAAAATATGTCAACCCGTGTTCCTCACAGAAAGAATACAGCTGTGTGAGGCCTTCGCGGTTTTTGATAGAACAGCTTGTCACAAAGTCCTGATCAGAAATTGCAGCTTGTGTAGCAATTTGCCCTAAAGTATTAACATTAAAAGGCTCACGAATTGGTTCTAGTGTTTGGATTAAGCTTTCTGAAGCAACTCCATATCCAACACGGAACGCTGCAAGACCATAGATTTTTGAGAATGTTCTTAACACAATCAAGTTATGGAACTGTTTAACTAGCTCTAATGCATCATAGTAATCTTCTGCTACCACATATTCATAGTAAGCTTCGTCTAAAACGACAAGCACATCCTCAGGAACCTGCTTCAAAAATTCGACTAATGACGACTCTGAATTATAAGTTCCAGTTGGGTTATTAGGACTGCATACCCAAACGACGCTTGTATTTTCATCCATTACTTCAAGCATTGCAGGCAGATTATGTTCACCCTTTTCAGTTAATGGAACTTCTCTTACTTCTGCTCCATCCACTATCGCATTATGCTTGTATTGACCAAATGTATGGCTTGCCATAACTGTATTTCTGCCTGGTGCCAACAATGCCCTTGAAATCATGAGAATTAAATCATCAGAACCATTTCCCAACACGAGCTCAGTAGGAGACACTTGAAGGAACTCAGCTAGTGCATGGCGCAGGTTTGTTGCATAGCCATCTGGATATAAAGCAAAAGAACCATCTACTTTTTTTAGTTCCTCTGTAACATGCGGTGAGCTGCCGAAAGGATTCTCATTCGAAGCAAGCTTTACAATTTTTTCTAGATTAAATTCACGTTTCACTTCATCAATCGTTCTACCAGGCTGATATGCATGAAGCCCTAATAACTGCTCTTTCCATTTCATCAACATTCACCTCTATAATGTATTAATTCTCTTGCTTAAGATCTGGTCTTAATTGGATTGCTCTTTCTAAATATATATGGTTAATATCCTTTTGAGCCGTATTCGTATTAACATGTATCATAATGCGGATGCATTTTTGCAATGCATTCGGCACATCAATTTCCTTCATGCACATGACAGGAACATAAGTCCATCCCTCTTGAAGGCGAATCACTTTGGCAGGAAAAGCAGAAGTTAAGTCATCTGTTACAGAAACGAATACAGACGCAACATCGTCCGCTATGATTGCATTCTTTCCTATCATTTCCTTTACAAGCCTCTCTGCTGCATCCAAAATCACCGTTTCTTCATCTACTTCAACCGTGATTGCTCCCCGTACTCCTCTAATCATGCTCTATTCTCCCTTGAAAATATGTAGTTCTTCCATTAATTCTTTTTCATCCATTTTAACGATAACCGGATTGCCAATGGCATCAAGCAGGACAAAGTGGATTGTTCCACTTACAGATTTCTTATCCTGTTTCATTCTATCTATCAGGGCTTCTACCTTTAAATGTGCTGGAACCTTTGTCTCATATCCCAATGATTGCAGCCAAGCTTCAAGGTTGTTGATGGAGAAATCAAGCTGAAGCTTCTTTTTGCTTAGGCGCAATGCAAACAACATGCCGATAACAACTGCTTCACCGTGTGACATATTCCCATAGCCCATTTCTGCTTCAATCGCATGGCCAAGTGTATGGCCAAAGTTTAGAAATGCACGGACATTCGCTTCCTTTTCATCCTTGGCAACAATTTTACTTTTAACAAGAATCCCCTTTTCCAATAGCACTTCCCATGTCTTTTCTGGTACTTTCTCTAGCTCATCAATCTCATTTAGCAATGTTTCATAAAAGCGTGCATCACTTATCAAGGCATGCTTTATTACTTCACCAAATCCACTTCGGAGCTCAAGCGCAGGCAATGTACGAAGAAAACCAGTCTCGTAAAAAACAGCCTCTGGCTGATAAAAAGCACCAATCATGTTTTTGCCGAGCGGATGGTTAATGGCTACTTTCCCGCCAACTGCACTATCATGTGCAAGAATGGTTGTTGGAACCTGGATAAACGGAATGCCACGCATATAGGAGGATGCGACAAAACCGGCAAGGTCACCGACAGCCCCTCCGCCTAAAGCGATGATTAGTGATTTTCTATCCAGCTTTTCTTCAAGTGCAAAGCTTTGGCAGCTGTAAAACACATCAAATGTTTTTGCGTGTTCTCCTGCAGGAACGATATGGGAAACAACAGGAAATCCTGTTATTTCCCGCTGCAGTGCTTGTAAATGGAGCGCTGCAACTGTCTCGTCTGTTATAATAAGCACCTTTGTGCATTCAGGTAAATGGGTTTGTATAAAGCCGTTTAATTGTGTGACTGTGTTATCGCCGATAAAAACAGGATACGATTTAGAACCTGCATCAACTTGAACTGTCTTCATTAAAATTCCCTCGCATATTGACGATGCTTTTCCACATTTTCAAGCAAGCCTTCAAAACGGTCAGAATAAAACTGATCAACGATTGCACTTGCCAATTCCCATGCAACAGCACTTTCTGCAACAACTGCTGCTGCAGGAACAGCACAGCTGTCTGAGCGCTCAATGCTTGCTGCAAAAGGTTCCTTCGTTTCAATATCAACACTGTTTAATGGCTTGTAAAGCGTCGGAATCGGCTTCATAACACCCTTAACAATAACAGGCATACCTGTCGTCATTCCGCCTTCAAAGCCGCCTAAGCGATTCGTTTTGCGCGTGTAGCCGTGAATGCTGTCCCAAATGATTTCATCATGTACTTCGCTTCCAGGCTTGCTTGCCGCTTCAAAGCCAATGCCAATTTCGACTCCTTTGAATGCATTAATACTCATAATCGCACCTGCAAGCTTCGCATCAAGCTTTCTGTCATAATGAACATAGCTGCCAACGCCAACAGGCATTCCTTCTGCGATAACCTCTACAATTCCGCCGATGGAATCTCCATTTGTCTTTGCATCATCGATAGCTTGCATCATTTTTTTCTCTGCAACAGGATCTAAGCATCTGACAGGAGACTGCTCCGTTAATTCAATGATTTTATCAATGGAAGGATATTCTTGTATGTCGGCTTTCACTCCGCCTATTTCCAAGACATGTGAAGCAATCTTGATTCCTAATAATGACAATAATTTCTTTGCTGCTGCACCTGCGGCAACCCTAACTGTCGTTTCTCTTGCTGAAGATCTTTCTAATACGTTGCGCATGTCGCGGTGTCCATACTTAATGGCACCGTTCAAGTCAGCATGACCTGGTCTTGGACGGGAAATCTTCCGTTTAATTTCACTTGATTCCTCTTCATCAATCGGTCCTTGACCCATGACTTTTGTCCAGTGCTTCCAGTCGTTATTTTCAACAATAAGCGACACTGGTGAGCCAAGTGTCTGGCCGTGTCGAATTCCGCCACCGATTTCAGCAGTATCTGTTTCAATCTGCATTCTTCTGCCTCGGCCATGCCCTTTTTGTCTTCTAGCAAGCTGTTCGTTAATATCCTCAGCAGTTAATGGCATACCTGCTGGAAGACCTTCTATAATTGTAATTAGTTTTGGACCATGTGATTCCCCTGAAGTTAAATATCTCATATCAAAATCCTTTCTCCCTTCAACGCTTTAAAGGAAATATGTTTCAATATATCATACGTTTGCGAATATGAATAGTAAAAAATCCTTGAAAGCTATAAAAAACTTAAATTTTACATCTTTTTATAGAAAAAAGTATCCTCTGTTTCTAATCCGTACTTGCCAGGATTAAAAATTTGCTCTGTACTGCCAACAAAAAATATTCCGCCTGGTCTTAAAGCATTCGCAAATTTTTGATATAAAATATCCTTTGCTTCTTCTGTAAAATATATCATAACATTGCGGCAGACTATTAAATCAAAAGGCCCTTGGAATGGATCTGACAATAAGTTCTGCTGCTTAAATGTAACAGGCCTTTTTATTACATCACTAATTTTAAACATACTTCCCGACTGACTAAAATGCTTTTGCTTTTGTACTGCTGGAACCTCATTTAATGAGCGCTCCACATAAAGACCTACCTTTGCTCTTTCAATAGCATTTATGTCGATATCAGTTGCTTTTATCTGAAAGTTAGATGGACGCAGGTGGTTTGACAGAATCATGGAAAGCGTATAAGGCTCCTCGCCCGTTGAACAAGCAGCACTCCAAACCTTTAAATTAGCACTGGTTTTAATCAGATTTGGCAATATTTTATTTTCCAGAACTTCCCACCTTCTGAAATTACGGTAAAATTCTGACACATTAATCGTCATGCGGTCCAGCAATTCCTCAAGAAGCTCCTTATTTTTGCCGATTGCCATCGAGTATTCCTTAAAGGAACGATATCCTCTTTTTTCGTAGAGGGACGTCAATCTTCTTTTCATTTGTGCTTCCTTATACAAAGATAAATCGATGCCTGATACTTGATGAAAATTTTTGATGAACTCTTGGTAGTCTTTTTCCATAGTTAAACCTCGCATCCTGATGCTATTAATTTTCTTTTTATTAGTATAAACGATATTTATTGAAAATGGGGTAATAATTTAGGTGTGTTTATAATCGAAAGGCAAATATCGTCTATTACGTGTATTCCTATTATTTGGATTGTGCCCACATTCATACTTGTTAGAAATTAAAAAAACTGTCCTTTAAAGCTAGCCTCACAATAGTTAATGTGAAGCTTTCGCCTTAAAGGACAGTTATTACTGGATTAATAGACCCATGTATTGCTTAACTTATTATACTCTACTAATTCTTCTTCCTTAAAGAATAAACCGATTTCTCTCGCAGCGCTATCCACACTATCAGAGCCATGAATGACGTTTTTTCTCATTACTACACCAAAGTCTCCTCGAATTGTGCCAGGCGGCGCATCCAACGGATTCGTTTTGCCCATCATGGCCCTCGCCTTTGTCACTACATCTTCGCCAGACCATACCATCGCGAATACTGGTCCTGATGTAATAAAATCAACGAGCTCCATAAAAAATGGCTTGTCCACATGCTCTTGGTAATGCTGCTTGGCAAGGTCTTGCGACACGACCATTAATTTTGCACCAACAAGCTGGAATCCTTTACTTTCAAAGCGCTCCACAATCTTGCCGATTAAATTTCTTTGCACTCCATCCGGTTTGACCATCAAAAACGTCTTCTCCATTTGATTCACTCCTATGTATGAATATAAAAAGAAAAACTAGTATTTATGAAAACGATATCATACATAGAAGTACTTTGCAAAGCTTAACTTAGAACTTTCTTTTACCTAAGTATTTCGCAATATTAATAAGTGCTGTTTTACTTCTTCCCTTTGGCAGGTCTGCAATTGCATCCAATGCTTTTTGGAGGTAAGCGTTACTTATTTTCATCGAACGGTCAATAGCATCTGTACTCTTAATCAGCTCGATAATTTCTAAAAGATCTTCCCGATTCATCTCTTCGTGTACGGTGGACACCCTTTTACGAATACCTTCATCTTCCATTGCATACAGAACAGGCAATGTGATATTACCTTGCAGTAAATCACCGCCAGCAGGCTTTCCAAGCTCTTCTTCTGTACCAACAAAATCCAGAACATCATCAATAATTTGATAGGACATCCCAACGTAATATCCAAACTTATGTAGTTTTTTCTGATGCTTTTCTTCCACATCGGAAGCAATTGCACCTACTAAAGAACTAGCTGAAATGAGGAGGGCCGTTTTTCTTTTTATACGGCGGAAATAATCTCTGACATTTTGTTCAAAGTAATATTTGTCCTTAATCTGCTGAATTTCTCCTATGCAAACCTCCACTATCGTATCAGCCAGCACCTTATGTGCAGCAGGCTTCTTTAGCTCACTCATTATTTCAAGTGATTTAGCAAAGATATAGTCGCCTGTATACATGGCAACTTTATTATCCCATTTTGCTTTAATCGTCGGCTGGCCCCTGCGCAGGTCTGAGTCATCAATAACATCATCATGAACAAGGGAAGCCATGTGAATGAGCTCTAGAGCAACAGCTGCTTTTTTAATGACATGAATATCATATTGGCCAATTTGGCCTGCAAGCAGGACAAAAATTGGCCTAATCCGCTTGCCGCCTGCCTTGAGAAGATGAAGTGACGAATCTCTTAAAATGGAAGTGTTGGCGTTCACTGTTTCTTCAAGTGTTTTTTCAATTATCTCCAAATCCGAATTCAAAAATGAATATATCATTTTTAATTTCACTAAACTTCACCCGTCTTTAACTGCTGCATAAAAATAGATACAGACATTATTTTTCTTTAAAGCCAATATGCACAGCAGCTACACCACCGCTGTATGGTTTAAACGTCACATTTGACAAGCCTGCCTTTTCAAACAGAGAAGCAAGTTCCTTCATGCCGGGAAAATCCCGTGCCGATTCCTGCAGCCATGAGTATTCCTTAAAGCTTTTGGCAAAAAGCTTTCCGAACATCGGCATGATGAAGCGAAAATAAACGTAATAGCCTTGCTTAAAAACAGGCATTGTAGGCTGCGATGTTTCCAGACAGACAACCTTTCCTCCTGGTTTCACTACTCTTTTCATTTCCTTAAGAACTTGCAAATAGTCTGGCACATTTCGCAAGCCAAATCCGATTGTCACAAAATCGAAGCTGTCATCTGGAAACGGAAGTTCCATTGCATTCCCATGTATCAATTCAATATTGCTGTAGCCCTTGGTTTTTTCTTTCCCAATGCTCAGCATATTCTCGCTGAAATCAAGCCCTTTGACTTCACCAGTCGGCCCAACAGCATCTGCAAGACTGATTGTCCAGTCGGCAGTACCACAGCATACATCCAAAGCTTTAGCACCTTTTGTGACATTCATCTTTTTCATTGTGTCTTTGCGCCAAATTTTATGCTGTTGAAAGCTTATCACCGTATTCATCTTGTCATAATTGCCATATATTTTTTCGAATACATGGTGCACTTTTTCTTCTTTTGATTGGTGCTCCCGCATTGCCTCTTACCCTTCTTCCACATACATTTGTTGTTTTATTTTATCCAATATTGCTGATGTCCTTGCTGTAATGCTGGCTTCGACATTTTTAGAGCTCGTTAGTGCTTCTGTGAGCATGTCAGCTGCCTCTTGAATAAACGGTTCGAACAAAAGATATTTATTATCCTCTGCGAGACGGGCGAGCTCTTCACTATGATTAGTCAGCCTGTTGAATAAAAATGAATTACCAGTCAAATTATATGTATTCCTGTCTTGCAGCATTCTGTTCAGAAATAGAAATGACAGCGCAAAGTTTTTCCAGTTATCCAAGCGGAAACGGTCGATCAATTTTTCCAGGATGGAAAATTCCACAGCTACGATTGCCTCTCTCATTTCAGACAGTCCAGCAAACGCCTGCTGATAAATGATCATTTTATTCTCATTCACTTCTTTAATCGCTTCAGCGAATACTTTTATCATTTCATAATCTTCCAGGTCTGCCAACAGCTTGTAATACTGGCCACTGTAAAAATCACCTGCCAATATTGTCAACTGCCTGTTCTTTTCTATTCCTTTATGAACGCTGTCATTTGTTACAAGTTCATGGGTATCAAGGGCAATTTGAATAAGCATCTTCGTTGTGGCATATGTGATGACCTGACTGTCGTTTAAGTCAGCCTGCTTTAACAGAAATACGGTTAACAAAAGCTTGTCTTCATCAATTACCGGGTTGTCTATATGCTTAAAAAGATAAGGATGAGCAATCTTTTGCAAAACCTCTTCACGCACCATTTCCACCATTTCTTGAAATAACATCATAATATCACCCTTGTTCCCCCAAAATTTCTCTTTGTATCTTTTTTAACACAATCGTCATTATATTTGTATAAAGTCTAGATTATTATAGCATAAACACCTGACAACACCACTTAAAAAGGCCTATAGGCATGTCTTATTTTATTAAAGTAAGCACTTCTGCGCGCGCTTCTGCATTTTCCGCGTATCTTCCGCGCACTGCGGTAGTTACCGTCTTCGCACCAGGCTTGTTTACTCCTCGCATTGTCATGCACATATGCTCTGCTTCAATGACAACCATAACACCATGAGGGTCAAGCATTTCTATAATGGCATCAGCCACAGTTGATGTAATGCGTTCTTGAAGCTGTGGACGTTTTGCTACAGCCTCGACAGCTCTTGCTAATTTACTCAAGCCCGTTACTTTGCCGTTTCTAGGAATATATGCCACATGAGCCACTCCATAAAACGGAACGAGATGGTGTTCACACATGCTGTACAGCGGAATGTCTTTTACAAGCACTAGCTCCTCATGTTCTTCACCGAAAATCGTATGGAAATATTCTCTCGGATCCTCATTTAATCCCGAGAATATGTCACTATACATTTTGGCAACCCTTTTCGGGGTATCCAGCAATCCTTCTCTTTCAGGATCTTCCCCTATTGCTTCCAAAATTTGTTTTACCGCATCTTCTATCTTGGCCAAATCAACATTCGACATTCTTTTTTTCCTCCTAAAGCTATCAATCCAATTTCCTTTAACCATATTAGCATATAAAAACAACTAACACCACGAATGGCTGCTAATTCTTTTATCATCCATTTACATCCAACACCTTCTGTAAATCCTAGAATAATGCCAGCTGCTACTTATGCCATTCTGTTAAAAAAAAAGCAAAAAAACCGCGAGTAATTCGCGGTTTTTAGAGAAATAATATGCAATGTATGTAGATTACTTCACTGCGTCTTTAAGTGCTTTACCTGGTTTAAAAGCAGGAACTTTGCTTGCTGCAATTTCGATTTCTTCACCAGTTTGAGGGTTACGTCCTTTACGTGCTGCACGCTCACGAACCTCAAAGTTACCAAAACCGATAAGTTGTACTTTATCACCATCTTTTAAAGCATTCAAGATTGTATCAAAAACAGCATCAACTGCTTTAGTAGCGTCTTTTTTTGATAATTCGCTTGCTTCTGCAACCGCGTTAATCAATTCTGTCTTGTTCATGCCTTTCACCTCCTCCCAAATGTTTCAAATAAATCCTAAAAAATCGTTTCATATCATTATTTGTAAACAATTTATCGGAATTTTATACGTCATTAAGAATATTTTCTCCTCGTTCACACCATTGTTTAAAATGATGCTACTTCTAACATGACAAGCATTAATAAGAAACATCATAATGCTTTAATCGCTGTAATGACGCTGATTCCTTTAAAAGATTATCATAATCGTTTGAGCTTATCAAGAAATTTTATATAATGATAGCAATCTTTTCAGTAATTGATATAAAAGTGTAATAAGGAAACCACAATTTTACAGTCGGCCAAAACCCATAGTAACAATGGCCCCTACGTAATTCTACACGTATCTCATAGCTGATCATTTTAAAATAAAAAAAAAGAAACTCCCAATAGAGAGTTTCCTACAAAATGATAGCTATAAGTCCTCCAGAGCCCTCATTGATGATGCGCTCTAGCGTTTCTTTTAGTTTGTATCGAGCATTTTCTGGCATAAGAGAAAGCTTAGCTTGAATTCCTTCTCTTACAATGGAGCTAAGGCTTCTGCCGAAAATATCTGAATTCCAAATAGATAGTGGATCATCCTCAAAATCCTGCATCAAGTATCTGACAAGTTCTTCACTCTGTTTTTCAGAACCGATAATTGGTGCAAATTCGGATTCTACATCAACTTTTATCATGTGGATGGATGGAGCAACAGCCTTAAGTCTTACACCAAATCTAGAGCCTTGGCGAATGATTTCTGGCTCATCTAGGCTCATATCCACAAGGGATGGTGCGGCGATACCGTAGCCTGTTTGCTTCACCATTTTCAATGCATCTGAAATTTGATCATATTCCGTTTTTGCGTGGGCAAAATCCTGCATTAACTCAAGCAAATGGTCTTTCCCTCTGATTTCCACCCCAACAATTTCCTTGAGGATTTCATCATATAATTCGTCTGGTGCAAACAAATCAATTTCCGCCACACCTTGCCCCATCTCAATTCCAGCAAGACCAGCCTTATCAATAAAATCAAAATCACTGAATTGCTGAACAACACGATCCACATCTCGCAGTCTCTTAATATCTTTAACTGTTTCTTTCACTGCCTCTTGATAATTGTCACGAAGCCAGTGATTTTCTCTGAGAACCATAACCCAGCTCGGCAAGTTTACGTTAACTTCCAATACTGGAAACTCAAATAATGCTTCTCTCATTACATTAAGAACGTCTGACTCTCTCATGCTTTCAACACTCATTGCAATGACTGGAATATCATATTTTTCAGACAGCTCATTGCGAAGTTTTTCTGTGTTTGGATGAAAAGGCTGAGCACTATTGATAATCATAATAAAAGGCTTACCAACCTCTTTCAGCTCTTCAATAACCCGATTTTCTGCTTCTAAGTAATTACTTCTTGGAATATCCCCAATCGTCCCATCTGTTGTAATGACAACACCGATTGTGCTGTGCTCTTGTATAACCTTTCTTGTACCAATTTCAGCCGCCTCATGAAATGGAATCGGCTCTTCATACCATGGAGTATTAATCATTCGAGGTCCATTTTCATCCTCATACCCTTGTGCACCTGGAACTGTGTAGCCGACACAATCAACTAATCGGATATTTACATCCAATCCTTCGTCTACAGTAACGGATGCTGCTTGGTTAGGAACAAATTTTGGCTCAGTCGTCATGATTGTTTTGCCTGCAGCGCTCTGAGGTAACTCATCCTTCGTCCTTGCACGATCTCCTTCATTATCCATATTAGGAATCACGACCAATTCCATAAACTTCTTTATGAAAGTAGACTTGCCTGTACGAACAGCACCTACTACACCTAAGTAAATATCACCGCCAGTTCTCTCGGCAATATCCTTAAAAATATTAACCTTTTCCAAATGATCCCCTCCTGAACTCTCCCTAGTGTAGAGATTAACAAAAATCCATATAATACATTTAGACATTATATATTTATGATGTTGTCCTATCTCATTATGACTACTTTTAAAAATTCCCCCTTTTTTTTTGCTAGGCAACTTGTAAATCAACAGCCTTAATTTCTTTTAAACCATTCTCTTAACTAGCACAAACACAGGAAAATAGCGGACTTTATCGCAAACCTTAAAAGAAATGCTACTAGTGAAGTTTTCTTTTAGGGTTTTATTCACGCCAAAAAAAATAACCCTTCTAAATCATGTATACACATGAAAAAAAAGGGTTATGACAGTTTTCGAAAAAATTATTTAATTTTGCTTGTGTACACCAATTAAACAGCTAATTTTTCTTCTCAAAAAAAATCAAAGTAAAAGCAGGGGAACCTTTACTTTGATTTAATGACTATATTGCCCATCACCTGTTCATTCCACCAGGTTGCTTCAAGGCATTGTATGCATAAATATATATTTCGTATCATGAAAATGCCTAAAGTAATGTAACATTTTCTAAAAAACAAAAACCAAAATGTTAGAAAAGATGATGATTATTCCGTATACTGGGAAGCAAGAATATTCACAAGATCTTCCATCTCATGCGTTTTGTCTCTTGTCATTAAGCCTTCAACGACATCCCTTGCATTCTTCCCGTTAAACAGCACATCGTATAAGGCATTTGTTATCGGCATCTCAATTCCGTATTTAACAGAAAGCTGATGTCCTGCTTTCGTCGTTCTGATGCCCTCTACGACCATTCCCATGTTCTCAAGGACTTCTTCTAGCGGGCAGCCTTTTCCAAGCAGATTTCCGGCTCTCCAGTTGCGTGAATGGACGCTTGTACATGTCACGATTAAATCACCAATCCCAGTTAAGCCTGAGAACGTCAAGGGATTAGCACCCATTTTCGTTCCTAATCTTGCCATTTCAGCAAGCCCTCTTGTGATAAGAGCCGCTTTTGCATTATCTCCAAACCCTAAGCCATCTGTTATACCGGCACAAACAGCGATGATATTTTTCAACGCTCCGCCAATCTCAACTCCGACTATATCTGGATTTGTGTAAACTCTGAATTTAGAATTAATGAATAGATCTTGAACCTTTTCTGCTTCTTCCATATTTTTTGAAGATACGGTAACTGTTGTCAAATGGCGCAAGCTCACTTCTTCTGCATGGCTTGGTCCTGACAACACGACAATACTTTTCAATAGTTGTGCCGGTATTTCTTCTTCCATAATTTCAGATATACGCAGTAGCGTGCCTGGCTCGATCCCTTTACTAACATGAATAAATGTTTTCGGCTCATCCAAATAAGGAATCATTTGCTGCATTACTTCACGCATCGCTTTTGTCGGCACAGACATGACGATAAAATGGACATCCTGTAATGCTTCTTGCATGGAAGTAAATCCAATGATGTTTTCTGAAAGCTTAATTTCCGGAAGATATCTTTTGTTAATATGGTTTTTATTTATTTCTTCAATATCCTGCTCGTTTTTCCCCCAAAGATGCACAGTGTGTCCATTGTCAGCAAGTACAAGTGCAAGTGCTGTTCCCCAGCTTCCAGCTCCGATCATTGCGACTTTTGTTTGATTACCCATTAGATCCACCTCTATTATTTTCTTTCACGCGCAAAAATTCTTATTGGTGTTCCTTCAAAGCCAAAAGCATCTCGTATACGGTTCTGTAAGAAACGCTCATAAGAGAAATGCATTAGCTCAGGATCATTAACAAATACAACAAATGTTGGCGGTCCGACTGCAACTTGAGTCGTATAGTAAATTTTCAAACGTTTTCCTTTATCAGTTGGTGTTGGATTCATCGCAACAGCATCCATAACAACATCATTTAATACACTTGTCTCTACCCTTAATGTATGGTTTTGACTCGCAACATTAATCATCGGAATTAATGTATGAATACGTTTTTTCGTTTTAGCAGACAAGAACACAATTGGTGCATAATCCAAGAATAGGAAATGCTCTCTAATATTTTGTTCAAATGTTTTCATTGTCTTTTCGTCTTTTTCGACAGCATCCCATTTATTTACAACAATGATGACAGCTCTGCCAGCTTCATGTGCATAGCCTGCGATTTTTTTGTCTTGCTCGATAATGCCTTCTTCTCCGTCAATAACAACTAAAACAACGTCTGATCTTTCAATCGCTCTTAATGCACGCAGCACACTGTATTTCTCTGTGCTTTCATACACTTTCCCTTTTTTTCTCATTCCGGCAGTATCAATGATTACGTACTTTTCACCGTTTACAGTTACTTGAGAGTCAATCGCATCCCTTGTTGTACCAGCAATATTGCTGACAATTACCCTGTCTTCTCCAAGCATGGCGTTTACTAGTGAGGATTTCCCGACGTTCGGGCGTCCGATAAGGGAGAACTTAATAACATCATCATCATATTCTTGTCCATTTCCTTTCGGGAAATGATTAGCTGCTTCATCCAGAAGGTCCCCAAGACCTAAGCCATGTGATCCTGAAATTGGCATTGGCTCGCCAAATCCTAATGAGTAGAAATCATAAATTTGCTCACGCATCTCTGGATTATCAATTTTATTAACCGCAAGAACAACAGGTTTCTTTGCACGATAAAGGATTTTTGCAACCTCTTCATCAGCAGCTGTTACTCCCTCACGGCCATTTGTGATGAAAATGATAACATCTGCCTCGTCAATTGCAATCTCTGCCTGTGCTCTAATTTGATCAAGAAACGGCTCATCACCAATGTCAATTCCGCCAGTATCGATTAGATTGAAATCATGATTCAGCCAGTCTGCTGAGCTGTATATTCTATCTCTTGTTACTCCAGGAATATCTTCTACAATGGAGATTCTTTCTCCAACAATTCTATTGAAAATAGTAGACTTACCTACGTTAGGCCTTCCTACTATTGCTATTACAGGTTTCGCCATTCTTACTTACACCCTTCCATACTTCAAATAGTCTGTTTTGCTTTATGTTCACAAAATACTATGTATATTTGTTATTCCAAGCTGCTAATTTATTGCCTTGTGTTTGTGTCTATCATAAGGAAATAAAAATTGTTTAAATGCCACCTTTTTCAAACTAACTAAAAACAATTAGGGGATTACCTATTTTTTGAGGCAGTCCCCTAACTAATATATCTTAACAGAGTGGCCTTGTACAGGCAAGAGCTAGAAATTTGTTTATTGTAGGGGGAGATGGCCTATACATAGTTTTCCTAATACCCTGATAAGTCAATGCTTGACGATAATAAATACGTCCTCACTAATTTTATGGGCTATTCCGTCAAGAATCGCCTCCAGGTTTGTTGCAACTGCTTCCATTTCATTAACATCACTGCAATAAAAGACGCCAGTTCCTGGTGCTACTTTGTCCGGTTTTGTTGTAATAGCTGCTAAAATATACTTTTCAATTGTCACCGTGCTTCTTCCTCCCGTCGCAGCCTTTTGCTCGGCATACGGATGGCATTTTCAAGGGTAGGGACAGCGCCAATTATTTCAAGCGCTTTTTCCTTTTCGTTGTTTTGCGGCAAAATAAACACAGCAACCCTTCCATCCTCTAAGTCTCTTTTCGCCAAGGGTACCAATGCAGGTGTTCCCGAATCCCTGTACACTCCTAAAGCTGTTGAGACATCATACAAAATAGCCTGTCTTTGCCCAAGATTAGCAATTGTTGTTCGTGCATTGAAATTCTTTGGTGTCAGGATAAAGCCCATACCATATTTCAATACTTCCTCCTGCCGTGCTGGTATCCCGATATTCATGATATAAATATTATCAACATAAAGACCCGGTCCATCGAATCTCGGCTCAACATAATCGATTGTTACAATGTCACGAAGCTTTCCACCAGACATCAGCTTCCGGCTAATAAAAAAGGAGATAATAGCAGCGACTATGCCTCCCCAGATTTGAAAGGTTATATATCCAAAGGTGCTAAGCAGGCTCGCAAACATAACAAGATAGTTTCTGCTTTCAAAGGCAATTGCAATCCCTTCAATATATGTCTTCCCGCGCGGAACCATTTCATAGCTATCTAGCTCTGTTAGTGTGTTTCGCTCCATGTTGCGAACATCGCGAAATTGTGATGCTGCGACAGTTAAGAAGGTCACTGCAGTGAAATCCTTGTCTAATATAGAGGGAATGGCGACTGTACCTAGACCAGCTGCGATAAACCCAAGGGCAATATGTATAATCTTCCCATGCAAATATGTTGGATACTGTCGGTAATCTGTACGAAGCATAAACATGCGGAGGGCAGTTCCAATCACGAGTCCGAACATGATCGGATATGTAAATGTAGTCATCATAGTTTTTGCTTCTCCTTTTCAAGTAAATAAATATGCTGTTCCAATCTTGCAAGAAAGACTTTCATCATGTGAAGTACAGCCACACTGCTAATCCCTATAAGCAAACTGTCAAAATAGGCAGGTGTCCCAATTCCAGCATCCATACGATAATAATGCAGCAAGCCGCCATACAATACCTCACCAAATGAGCTTCCTAATACAATCATTATGACTTGGCAGAATACAGACTTATGTAATAAAAGGGCTAATAGGACAAGCGTTGCAGCTAACAGCAACCTTTTGTCAGCAATCAGCCACACTGGATCAAGAATGCTCAATAGCTGAAAAGAAACATATGCAAGCATTGTCATAAACGAAGTTAACACGGAAAACAGCTGCAGAGATAGCTTCAGTCTTGAGGCAAATATAAATGCTGCTACTAATTGAATTAACAACAAGACGGATACTTCCACACCGCCTATAAAAAAATGATAAGGAAATAAAATCATTGCAACTAATAATATGGATGCGTAAAAAAACCTATTTCGATTATCCTTGTCCATCATAAAGGTCGATATTACCCAAAGCATCCACGCGAACCAATAAAACCAATTACCTTCCATCATCTGTTCACACTCCTACTTTTTCCATTATGTCAATTTAATATGTACTTTAAACTAAGAAAAAAGCAGGCAAGTAAAAACACAGGGAAATTGTCTGTATAAAGTGTAGTATTATATATCATTCTATTGTTAGGGGGTGTGTTTAAGTGGGTAAAGATCGACAAGAAAAAAAGTTAAAGAAAAGTCATCGTGTAGAATCTGACAGAGATCAGGCAATCCATTATAATGGGGCGACAAGATTGCAAAGCCCTGCGGAAGGCCGCGCATTAAACGATAATAAATACAGTGAATAAATTCCCATAAAAAAAGAGCGGTCCCTTCTCATAACGGAGAAGGAACTGCTCTTTTTAAGACAGCTCTATACTATTATTGTTGCTTTAATTTTTTCAATTGCTCCCCAATCATATCTCCCAGCTGGAAGCCTTTTGATTCTTCTGGAAGCTCATATACTTCATCTTCTTCCTGCTCTTTTTCAGTCAAGTCTTTGATATTTAATGAAAGTCGTTGTTCCTCTTCATTTACATCAAGTACTTTCACTTGAACAGTTTGACCTTCTTTAAGAACTTCATGCGGTGTTCCGATGTGTTTATGAGCAATTTGTGAAATATGAACAAGTCCTTCAACACCTGGGAATACTTCAACAAATGCACCATATGACACAATGCGTTTAACTGTTCCTTCTAAAACACTGCCTTTTTCCGCTTTTTCAGCAATATTTGCCCACGGCCCTGGCAAAGTATCCTTAATAGACAAGGAAATGCGATCATTATTGCGGTCAACACTCAAGATTTTCACATTCACTTCTTGACCTTCCTGGACAACATCAGAAGGTTTTGTGATATGCTCATGTGAAAGTTGAGAGATGTGAACCAACCCGTCAATTCCACCTAAATCAACAAACGCACCAAAATCAGTTATTCTTTGAACAACGCCTTGAAGTGTTTGCCCTTCCTGCAATGATTCAAGCACATTTTGTTTTTGTTTGCTCTTTTGCTCTTCAATAACAGCCTTATGAGAAAGAATCAAACGATTTTTATCCTTTTCCAATTCGACAATTTTAAAGGAGATGGTTTTGCCTTTGTAGTCAGAAAAGTCTTCCACATAATGAGCTTCCACAAGGGAAGCAGGGACAAAACCGCGTACGCCTAAATCAACAACAAGACCGCCCTTAACGACATCCTTCACTTCTGCATCAAAGATTTCGCCAGAATTAAATCTCTCTTCTAAGCTTTCCCAAGCTTTTTCTGCATCTACTTTTCTTTTTGACAGAACAAGAGCATCCTCTTCTACTTTAATTACTTGAAGGTCAAGCTCTTCACCTTCTGATACAACATCTTCAGCCTTTTCAATATGAAGGCTTGATAATTCGCTGATTGGAATGATTCCATCCAGTTTGCTGTCAGTAATCGCGACAATAACTTGCTTCTCTTCAACCTTTGTAACCTTACCGGAAACTCGGTCTCCAACTGTGTAATTATGAACGACAATATCATTTAATTCTTCAGACATATGTACTCCTCCTTCAACTTTTCTATTGGAATTTTATGCAGCAGGTTGCTTATCCCATATAGCTTTCATAAAAAATTAATAGAATAATAAAAATTTATTTCTTCTATCTAACTTCTTATAAATGTGATTATTTGTCAAGTAAGAAACACTAGCGTGCATTATCAGGTAATCAGAGGACATCAGTTAGTGATTTTGTCCTCTGTTAATCCCATAATTTTACCTACAACATCCTCAATGGACAAAGAAGTAGTGTCAATTTCAATGGCATCATCTGCTTTTTTAAGTGGAGCAACTTCACGTTCAGAATCCAGCTTATCTCTTGCAGCTATTTCTGATTTCAACTGCTCTAAATCTGATTCAAAGCCTTTATTCAAATTCTCATTGTGGCGTCTAACTGCTCTCTCTTCGACAGAAGCAAGCAAAAATACCTTCACTTCTGCTGTAGGTATAACATGTGTTCCAATGTCTCTACCATCCATTACCACGCCGCCGCCAATTGCAAACCCCTGTTGTCTGCGAACCATTTCTTCACGCACTTCTTTATGCTTAGCAGCAATAGACACCGAGTTAGTTACATTGCTTCTGCGAATATCTTCTGTGACATCCATACTGTCCAAGAAGATTTTTTGCCCTTTTTCGCCGGGAAACAGCTCAATTGATGTACTTGAAAGCATATCTACCAATGCTGCCTCATCCTCTAAGCTTATTTCATTGTTTATAGCCTTAAGGGTTAGTGCTCTGTACATCGCCCCAGTATCGATATATATATAACCGAGCTGTTCTGCCACAATTTTCGCTACAGTGCTTTTTCCGGCTGCTGCCGGTCCATCTATTGCAATGCTGATTTTCTTATCCATATTTCCTCCTAGAAACCTTATCCATTCTTCGTATTCAACGTGAATTATTGAATTTACTTAGAACAAATTATTATTCGCAAGTTTATTTTATCATATTTTATGTTTTTATTTGTTGATTAAACCTATTAAAATCCATACTATTTTTTTGTGGATTCATATGATTTAAAAAAACCTTTCAAATCCCATATCGAAAGGTTTTTCATGTATTATTTCTGGTTAAGTCCGATTGTTTCCAGTATAGAGGTATAATTCGACTCAGTTACGCCTTCATATTGGGCAAGAGTTTGTAATCCCGGTAGTATGTTTGCAGATATAAGTACTTGTCCCGCTAGCAAAAAAAACAGTTGGATGGCAATTAGCTTAATCAATAACCGTTCAAAACGCTTCATTCCGATACCTCCACTTGTATTTGCTTATTTTACCTAATATTAGTATCGGAATATGATGAACAGTTTATTCAGAGTTCTAAGCCTTTCTTACGGAATGACAGTTGACGGTCAAAGCAAAAACGCAAGAATAGCTGTCTATCAGCAGGACTTACTTCAAGGAACTCTAGCGGCGCTTTGTTGTGTGTTTCATTATGATGAAAAATACTTTTGACATGTGCTTGTACTTTCGGGTAGTAATATTCGCCGTTTTGCATCGGTAGAACAAAGTACGGCTCAACAATTGTTTCTGCCTTCATATTAGAATCCTTTGGAACAAGGATTGCAGCACCACCTGCACTTATGTCTGTTGTAATCGTAGCAAACGGTTTTAGTTCATTATCAATGGAAGTAATCGCAACATCCACACTCGTTTCCACCCTTACATACTCTCTCCTTTGGATCTTAATCCACTGGTCTTTCGGAGGATAATGCAGTATTAACATCGGAATATTCCCTTGCTTTTCGCGCCCTATTATTTCTGAATCGAACATGTAAACTGTTCCATGGCTTGTTACGAAGCTGACCTTCAGCTGTGTGCCATTAAGCAGGAATACGGCTTTTTTTGTTTTCGAATTAATAGGATAATCAATAAAAATTTCGTTGTCGTTCATCTCGACTAAACGGCATTTATATTGTTCTGGAGCTTCACTATGAGCCGGTTCTAAAATTAAAGTATCTCCAATATTTATCACTGTAGTACCACGCCTTCTTGTGCAATTTAATAGTTTATAGTAATTCTTTTTACCTATATTATCGCAGAAAATTGACGGATATCAATAGTCACCTTAAAAACGACAGGCAAAAAGCAGCAGGAAATAGTACTATCCTACCGCTTTTTGTTTAAACGACTTCATCATACAGTGGTTCAGCGTTTTTAAGTTTTTCCACTTTTTCTTCTGTGCTTGTTTCTGCATTAATATAAATACGGTACGTATCATCATCCAATGTCCCGATAAATTCATAGCAAAGCACTTCTTGATTCAAATCATTAATTATGACCGCTAAACCATCCTGCATTATTTTCACTTTTTTGCTGATTTTATCTTGTGCCTCAGCTTTTGAAATAACAGGATCTGGAATATCCCGTTTCTTATGCTGTTTTAAGTAATCTTCTGCAGCAAAGCCTACAATATTGCCGTTATCAAGCGCGACCTTTATCTTAATGCTGTCAGGGTAAATTTTCACCCCATTTTCCTCTGTCACAAAGGTAAAGACACCGATATTATCATATTGCATACTTTCAAACAATGCCAAATCTTTAAAATCATGTTTTTTCAAAAAACCAACGGCTTTGTTGCTTGCATCATTTAAGCTGATTTTTTGTTTATTTACTTCTCTAGAAACGATGGACCAAATAGGGTAACCACCCTTTTTCGTTATATCCATATTTGCTTCTACTCCTGAGTCTTTTTCTTTTAGTGCAACACTGTAGAAGCCGTACCCTGCACCTTCTCCATTTTCAGTGATGTTCACATCCAAGTCGCCTTTAAAATCTGCATAATTCTCCGCAATTTTCTGTGCTTCCTTTTTCGTTATCGTCTTTCCTTCCAAATTACTGAAGTTTTCGTCCTTTTTCTCCATATTAACATTAGTAACTCCAAAGGTAGTTTCCTGATAACCATCGACTTTTTCTTCCACTGTCTTTAATCCATCAATAATAGTATTATCACCTTGCTTATTTGTTGCCAAGGCCATTTCTACATCCATCCAGCGCAGGTTGTTTTCAAGTACTAAATGCTGCACGTTGCGCAGTTCATCTTGAATATCTTTTGCATCACCATATAGTTTTTTCAGTGATTTGTATTCCTTATCTGTCAGTGGATCATCATCAAGATTTCTTACGGCAGTACGGTAGCTGAAGTCTCCAATATTCGCCAAAAACTCCTCTGTTTTGTTAAATGGCAATAATGTGAGCGGAAGCTGGCCAACATCACTATGAGCGTTTGACGTGATTCTCCACACCTCTGCTAATGCCGGTGAAAGTGATTCCTGTGAATTCATGGCAAGTGTTGTACCAATTTGATCATGCAAAAGGTCTATTTGATACGATAAATCATGAAAAGCTCGTTGATAACTGTTTTCCGCATTCATTAACACCGCGTTTTTTTCTTTATGCTCTTGATAGCCCCAAAAAGCTGCACCAGCAACCCCGATTGTCAATACGCCTATCATAATCCCTCTAAGCATTTAACGTTCACCCCTTTTATTTACAGAATATGTGCTTGCCTATTTGCTTGATTTGCGGCCTTGACCAAATCCAGCCACTTGTTGCTGTATCTGGATTAAAATAGTAAATAGCATTTCCTGTAGGGTCCCATCCATTGATTGCGTCAAGCACTGCTTTTTTTGCCGTTTCATTTGGTGTGAGCCAAATTTGTCCATCTGCAACTGCTGTAAATGCCCTCGGTTCAAAAATAACCCCTGACACTGTATTTGGGAAGGAAGCACTGCTTACACGGTTTAAAATGACGGAAGCTACTGCTACTTGACCAATATAAGGTTCACCTCTTGATTCACCGTAAACGGCATTTGCCATCAGCTGAATATCATTTTGAGAGAATCCGTTAGGTACATTCGCCGCTGTCGGTGTTTGCTTCTTCACAACCTCGCCGCCATTATTTTGGGCAGATTTCGTTGGAGTTGTTTTTGCATTATTGTTAGTTGTGTTTTTTGTTGTTGTATTATTATTAGTGGTTGCTTTATTTGCTCCAGCATTGTTCGTTTTCGGCTGATTTGCGGATTTTTGATTGTTGCTGCTCGGAGCCTTGTTTGCGTTAGCGTTAGAATTTTTACTAGGTGCTGCATTTCCTTTATTCGCATTGCCGGCAGCCTTATTGTTCGTGTTTTTAGGTGTTTTTTGTTTATTCAAATCCACTCCGCCATAATGGCTGAATTTCTTCCCACTGTTAATTTGTTCTTTAACAAATTGTTCATTATACTTTGATGCTTTTGCTAGTTTTAGTTTCGTTTGCCAGCCTGCCATTCCGTCAATCGGCAACCCAAATTCATATTGGAAATTTCTTAATGCCCAATATGTTTTCCAGCCGAAGACTCCATCAATTTTGCCATTATAAAATCCTATATATTGGAGCCTTGCTTGCAGTTCGATGACATCATCTCCAACAGCACCTTGCTGAACCACTTGATTTGTGAATGCTTCCGCTTTATGCTCCACATCCGCTAACGGTGCTAGAATGATACAGGCGGAAATTACGGCAGAAATTTTCGTTAAGAACTTTTTATTCATGCGTGTTTACCCCCAGATGTAAATACTATTTGTCATTGACTCTATTTTTTGTAGCGATTGGTTTTTTATGCAAAAAAAAAGAAAATGAACAGAATTCATTTTCTTTTTTACCGATTTTTCTCCATACACAATTGTGATGGTTCTTAAATTTTATAATTTGCATTCATATATTTGTTCACATGTTCTCTACTCAGTTCTCTAGCGATTTTGACTTTTCGTAAGCCAAGCCACCATAAAAACAGCATAAATGGAGTGATAAACAAAAGCCAGTTCTTTTGCATTGTTAGGATGTAATCATAAATACCATGGAGAATAAAGGGAATGACCAACGAATAGAAAATCCACTTGCCTTTTGGCATCGTAAATTTCCCTTTTCCAATATAATACCCCATGATAACACCGAAAAGAGCATGACTTGATACAGGAAGTAATGCTCTTCCTAAAGCATATTCCACACCATTAGCTACAAGGTAAAGAATATTTTCGACTGTCGCAAAGCCTAACGAGATAGATACACCATAAATAATACCGTCATATGGCTCATCAAATTCTATATGCTGATAGGCTGTAAAAAACAAGATAAACCATTTGAAAAACTCCTCTAACAAACTTGTTGTGATAAAGGAGTTTAACAAATGGGAAGGCACAGCTTCCTCGACCCGAAGAACGTATTGGATAAACATTATCGGAAAAACCAGCAACGCCCCTGTTATAAATGCCCTTAAAACTAATCCGATTGGTTCTGATTCATATTGATCCTTTAAATAAAAATAACTTAAAAGTGCCAGCCCTGGCGCTATACCAGCGGATAGTATGGCTAACATTCGCTCTTTTCCTCTCCCTTGTTAGCAATAGGCGGTTACGCTCTGTTCGCTATCGCTTTGGCTATTTGATCTCCGTGGAACTTGCCGTTTTCGATGAATATTTCATTTGCATTATTGCCTGCAGCAATAACGCCAGCAATAAAAATCCCCTCAACATTCGTTTCCATTGTTTCTGGATTAAAAACTGGTCTGCCCGTTTCTGCCTCCATTTCAACACCCATCAGCTTAATAAATTGATGATCCGGGTGATACCCAGTCATGGCAAAAACAAAATCATTGGCAATTTCACATGTGTCTCCATGCTTCGTATATACTAAAGTTTTTTCGTTAATTTCCACGACCTCTGCAGCAAACTCCATTTTAATGACATCATTTCTTACAAGTGCTTCAAACTCAGGCAAAATCCATGGCTTAATACTGCTTGAGTATTCTGTGCCGCGATACAAAACCGTTACCCTCGATCCAGCCTTCACTAATTCAATCGCAGCATCAACACTTGAGTTTTTTCCACCGATAACAGTAACATCATGATTAAAATATGGGTGTGCTTCCTTAAAATAATGGCTGACCTTTGGCAAATCTTCACCAGGAACATTCATATAATTAGGATGATCATAATAACCAGTCGCAACGATTACATAATTTGCGCGATATTCATCCTTTGAGGTTTTTATCGTAAAGTAATCGGCTTCCTTCTTTACATTGATAACTTCTTCGTAGGCATTTATCCTCAAATTTTTTCGTTTCACTACTTCCCTATAGTAAACAAGTGCTTGGTTACGGTTTGGTTTATACTGTTCTGTCAGAAAAGCAATTCCGCCGATTTCAAGCTTCTCACTTGTGCTGAAAAAAGTCTGGTGTGTTGGATACCCATGGATTGCATTAACTACATTCCCCTTCTCAATAATAAGGGGTTTGATGTTTACTTGTTCTAAAGCGATTGCAGCAGCCAATCCACAAGGTCCTGCACCGATAATAATCGCTTGTTCTTCTTTCATGTTAACCTCTCCTTACATTCTTTACAGCTTATATACGCATATTTATCATACTTTTATGTAGTATGCTTTTAATAAAAAAATCTCCTATTTATAGCATAGGAGATTTTTGGTTATTATACAATAGTTTGTTATCCTAACTTAAATCCAACCACGGAATCTTGATGCTTCCGCCATTTTCCTTACCCCGACCATATAAGCGGCCAATCTCATATCCACCCTGCGGATTTGAGCCGTGTCATAAATATTCTCAAAAGACTTGCTCATTACTTTTTCAAGCTTTTCTTCCACTTCTTCCTCTGTCCAGTAAAAACCTTGGTTGTTTTGCACCCATTCGAAATAAGATACAGTTACACCGCCAGCTGACGCCAAGACATCTGGCACAAGAAGGATACCTTTTTCTGTTAAAATCGTTGTTGCTTCTAAAGTTGTTGGTCCATTTGCTGCCTCTACAACAATACTTGCTTTTATATTATGAGCATTTTTTTCGGTAATTTGATTTTCAATTGCAGCAGGAACTAAAATATCACAATCCAACTCCAACAGCTCTTGGTTTGTAATGGTATTATTAAATAAATTAGTTACTGTTCCAAAACTGTCCCTTCTGTCAAGAAGATAATCAATATCCAATCCATTCGGATCATGTAATGCACCGTATGCATCCGAAATACCAATTACTTTTGCCCCAGCATCATGCATGAATTTTGCCAAGAAGCTACCAGCATTCCCAAAGCCCTGGACAACAACTCTTGCACCCACAATATCAATGCCCTTTCTCTTAGCCGCTTCACGTATACAGATGGTTACCCCTTTAGCGGTTGCTGTTTCTCTTCCATGTGAACCGCCTAAAACGAGTGGTTTTCCTGTAATAAAGCCAGGGGAGTTAAATTCATCAATCCTGCTATACTCGTCCATCATCCAAGCCATTATTTGTGAATTTGTAAAAACATCAGGTGCTGGAATGTCTTTTGTTGGTCCAACTATTTGACTAATTGCTCTTACATAACCTCTGCTAAGTCTTTCTAGTTCACGGAAGGACATGTCTCGTGGATCACAGACAATCCCGCCTTTACCGCCACCATATGGAAGGTCAACAATACCACATTTCAAACTCATCCAGATAGAAAGGGCTTTCACCTCTGTTTCTGTAACTTGCGGGTGAAATCTAATTCCCCCCTTTGTTGGGCCAACTGCATCATTATGCTGTGCCCGGTAGCCAGTGAATATCTTTACACTGCCATCGTCCATCCTTACAGGTATCTTCACTGTCATCATGCGAATCGGTTCCTTCAGTAGTTCATACACCTCATCAGAATAACCTAGCTTATTCAATGCCTTATGAATGATCGTTTGTGTTGATTTTAAAACATCGTGTTGCTCTTCAACAATCTTCTTTTCATTAGACTTTTTGGCTACCATTTAATGAATCCTCCTAAAAAACTGCAAAGTTAATTTAAATTTATCATTTTTTAACGGTCAAATTTCTCATTAAAGACTAGCATTACTATTCGTCTACATACAAATACATGCTTAATATAGTATGTACTTTTTTGGAGCATTTTTTAGAGAAAATTACTGCTGCTATTTTTTATAAAATGATTGTCTCTGTCTTATTGCATAAAGTATATGTTAACCGCAAATACGGTAAATCTATGCATGTACAACAGAGTCAATTGTACAAAATGCCTTTGCCACTATGGATAGATGTTTTATAGTATGCTCTCCTTTATAATATATTCAAAAAGATACAACTTTGTCCCTATCTTCCACACTTTTTATGGCACATTCTATTTTCTTGTTCTTAAAGAGATTTGCTTGACACAGCTATAAAGAATTAAGATATAATTCTTTATCATTATCTTATCATTTTTCCTCGAATTTACCAACGATGAAGTTAACTGTTTTCATTTTTTTTGCAGGACATTTTTTGAGCATTTTCGTTCTTTTTCTATAAAAAAAACTCTTCCAAGGCGAAAAGCGGCCAAGAAAGAGTAAAAAAAGAAATTTTAAGAATATATAAATTTCTCTACTAACGATATAATTCATTTGAAATATTGATTCAACATTTCAATCGCATCGTTTTTTAATATAGTACGTCCATATTCTTCTATAATATAGATGCTTTTAATGCTTGCTTCACCAAATTCACCGAGGATTGCTGCTGCTTGTGCTTCCTTTGCTGCTGCAATGTCAGGAAAATAAAGATAGTATTTATTTTCGATACTAAACAATGTCCCCCCAGAGAAACAGGCGTTTTGCAGAACCTTTGCTGCTTGAATGGCATTTTCCAGCTCGGTAAACTCATATAATATGTCAACAGTCTCTTCAACAGTAACCTGCATTTCCAAAAAACCTTCTGCCAGTAGCTCCTCGTCTTGGGACTCTTCCTCGTTCATTGTTAAGATCATAACCATTCCTTGTGCCTTCATGGAAAAAATCTCGACTGCGACAGAACCATGTATTTCAAGGTCAAACATATCATTGGCTTCTTCGAGCATTTCATGAAAAAAATATTGCCATTTTATCGAGTCTTTCCATATATCATCTTTCGTCAGTCCACGTTCATACAGATCATCAAATGTCAGGTAGATCTTAATTCTGTTATGATTCAATCGTTCTAAGCGCATGACAATGCCTCCTGCTCTATCTGAAAAAACTCTTACTGTAACGTATGAAAAAAGCAGGAAAACGGTGATTTGTCTGCATCATTTAGATTCGTTTATCTTTTGTATGCTGAATTTTAATGATGTGGGTTTCTGGCTTCGCACCAAGTCTTAATGGTATCGAAGTAGTTCCATACCCATTGCTGACAAGGATAGTCGTATTTCCAATTACTTTAGTAGCACCAATTTCATATGGTCCAAAGCCAAAAATTCGTATTTGACCCCCATGTGTATGACCGCTAAGCACCAATGTTACTCGGTGGTCATCATTCAGGTCTTCCATCACTTTCGGATTATGGCTAATTAAAATCTTAAATTCTGATTTTTTTATACCTTGAAGGGCTGAGTCAAGGTCATCTAATTCTAAGGAACGATCCTCTGTCCCTGCTAAATGCCATTTTTCCCCTTTATTAGATGAAAAAGAAACAGATCTATTATCAAGGACTGTTACATCCTCACTTCTAAACAGCTCCTTTAATTCGTCTACATCTGCTTCGTAATCATTATTTCCCCACACAAAATAAAGGGGACCTATTTCCTTCAGCTTACGAAGATTTTTGCGGACAGTATCAAAGCTCACCCCTTTTTCCAGCAAATCTCCGCCAATAATAACAAACTTTGCAATCCCCTTAGCCTCTTCTACAATGGACGAAGAAACTTCTCTTCTATGTATATCCGAAATAAAAAATAACGAAATTTCCTTGAAAGACCTTGGAAAATTAGGAAAGTAAAACATTTCGTATTTAATGTGATCCTCCAATGCATTCTTATGCATCTTAATTACTAATGCAATTCCTGCAAGGATTATCAGGATGACTGCCACTATAACATTAATAATTGCCAGCATCCAATCCCCCCTTTACACTTTTTCATCTTATCCTTTTGTTATTGTATAATGCACATCTTCTTTTTACCAACAAATCGAAAGCATGATTTAGCATTTTCTTCATATTATTTTAAAGATAATAAAAAAGGAGGGCTTTTTTGTCATGAGTCAATTTTACAAAAAACACCACCCCTATATAAGCCCAAATGATCCTTGCCCGCCAATAAAAACAAAAGAATATTCCACACCGCCCAATTTATATATGGGCTTTCAACCACCACATCTGCCACAATTTTCACCGATGGAAGCATTGAGAGCAGGAACATTATGGAAGGCATTTTATGATCCTTATTACGGTCCACTTGAAAAAAAAGCAGGTGACACTTAATGAAACAGCTGCCGAAAGAATACTACCAGCTGCTCGAACAGCTTCAAGCTGTCGATTTCGTATTGGTAGAATTAACACTTTACCTAGACACACATCCTAACGATCAAGATGCCATTAATCAGTTCAACCACTATGCAAAGGAAAGAGAAAAATTCAAAAAATTATACGAAGGCAATTATGGGCCTCTGCTCCAGTTTGGAAACAGCTTTTCTAACACCCCTTGGGATTGGGACGAGGGACCGTGGCCTTGGCAAGTATAATATGACTTAGGGGGCGCTTAATTTATGTGGCTATACGAAAAAAAACTGCAGTATCCTGTTAAGGTAAGCACCTGTAATCCAATGCTTGCAAAATTTTTAATTGAACAATACGGGGGAGCAGATGGAGAGCTAGCGGCAGCACTTCGCTATTTGAATCAGCGGTACACAATACCTGATAAAGTAATTGGTCTTTTAACAGACATTGGTACAGAGGAGTTTGCCCATTTGGAAATGATTGCAACAATGATTTATAAGCTCACAAAAGATGCTACTACAGACCAATTAAAAGCAGCAGGACTTGACGGTCATTATATTTCTCATGAAAAGGCGTTATTTTACCATGATGCTTCAGGCAATCCTTGGACTGCTACATATATACAAGCAAAAGGTGATCCGATTGCCGATTTATATGAGGATATTGCAGCAGAAGAAAAGGCTCGTGCAACGTATCAATGGATTATTAATATGAGCGATGATCCAGATTTAAATGACAGCCTCCGCTTTTTGCGGGAGCGGGAAATTATTCATTCACAGCGCTTTAGAGAAGCTGTTGAAATTATTAAGGATGACAGGGACAGAAAAAAGGTTTTTTGAATGCGTAAAAAGAGACTAATGCTTGTTTAGTCTCTTTTTTATTTCGTTTCATGAAAAAGGTTTATATCATATTCTTTTTTCATCATATAAAAAACATGATGGCGACTTTTCCATTCCTCTTCCTTCTTCCAGAGGTCTTTCGCTTTATCAATAATTTCACAGCGCAATTCGTTATATTCCTTCTCTGCCTTGTCCTTTTTTTGTTTAAGAACATTCATAAAGCCAAACGATCCGACAATTAAACAAAGCGCATATAGATTGAATGTTTTCGCAATAAATATCGAAAACATTATCGCAAAGGAATGAGAAAACGGGACGGCAATATGCTTATAAAGCCAGTATGCATAAAAAAATCCTACTATTATCGTCAGCCACATAACAAACAAATGTCTTGTTTTGAGCATATCAAATTTCCTTTTTTTCTCCACAAGCTTTTGCAGCATTTCTCTTGTTGTTTCATCCGTATTGCTGTCAAGCTTCATAATAGATACTTCCATGTTACAAGCCTCCTTCCCTTAAACTATATGAAGGGAAAGGACTAGTTAGAAGCATTATTGCTGAGGAATTTTCAACACCTGTCCTACCATAACATTATCACTTGCTAATTGGTTTGCCTGTTTAATGATATCGACCCCTGACTTAGAATTATAATAATTCATCGCAATCCGGTATAATGTTTCATTCGAAGCAACTGTATGGTATATATACGTTGTCTCAGCTTCAGCTTGTGCTTTTTTCTCGGCCTCTTCTGCTGCCTTTCTCTCAGCTTCAGCTTGTGCCTTTTGCTTGGCTTCTTCTGCTGCTTTTCTCTCAGCCTCTGCTTGTGCTTTTTTCTCGGCTTCTTCCGCTGCCTTCTTCTCAGCTTCTGCTTTAGCCTTTTGCTCTGCTTCTGCTTTAGCCTTTTGCTCTGCTTCCTTCTCTGCTTCTGCTTTTGCTTTTTGCTCTGCTTCCTTCTCAGCTTTTTGCTCTTTGTCAGTCGACTGTTGATCCTCTGTATCAGCCGCTTGCTTTGAGCTTTTTTCATCAGCGTCATCTATTTTATCTTTATCTTCGTCTGTCGCTGATTTTTTTTCCTTTTGTTCGACACCTATTTGCTCAAACTGTGTCGATGAGCCGCTAACAGGAACAGTTGTATCCCCAGCATGACGAGTCATTATTTCATGAATTCCGAGTAAAATAACCGGAAGGGCAATAAACGAAAAAGCTAGAACAGTGATAGCTGTTGACTTTTGATTTTTCTTTTTCTTTTTTTTCTTTTTATGATGTAACGACCTGCGAGGCGGCAGTTCTTCTTTTTCTTTGTTTTCGCTTGGAATTACCTCTTGTTTCTCTACTCGAGTTATCCGCTGTTTTTGCCGATCTGCCTGCACTCTATAAGGATCTTCTCTTGTCATGAACATCCCTTCTTTCTAAACATATTTCTTTTTATATAAGAATCTACTCAAAAACCTTGTATCTGATCAGCAGGCCAAGGGAAAAATCAATCGTAAAATGCATAATAATCGTTGCTAAAAGACTTCCTGTCCATAAATATACACAACCGATAATTAAACTTATAAAAATAATGTTTATAAAAAGAAACCAATTAAATAAATAACGATAGTGAACAACTGCAAATATTATACTTGCTGCTAATAATCCGAGATTGGTTTGGATAACGCCTCGAAATAAAATTTCCTCACTTACACTAACAACCGCCGCAATTACGGCGATATGCACAGGGTGTCTTTGACGAAATATCCGTTTATTTAACCCACCATCATCATGATATTTACCAGGAATATACTTCATAAATATCATATCCATGAGAACGACTGCCGCACCTACACTAAGTCCTGCTAATACATATGTCCATTTGAACAATAGTAAGGAACCAAAATCTTCCATATGAAATACAAATATGCCTAATCCTACTGAAAGGATAATTAAAATAATTTGAGTAATATATAAGTGCTTAACAAGCTCTTTGTCTGTCAACTGATTCAATACATTAAAGTATTTTTCCTTATTCATAAGCAGGTCCACTTTTCATATTTAAGATAAAGGCAAGCTGCTTTTTCCAGCTGTCCACCTCATCGATTCTTTCATTGTTTGTTTTTTCCTTTGAATAGAAGCTAGCTATACTGAATCCGCAATTGTCACAGCATACAGGGTTCATTCTAATTTCAGCCTCCTCGAAATACCCTGTAAAAAAGGTGCGTCGGCATGACTTTAAATGGACCCATGATAACATATGTTGAATACTTTGTTTTTTTATCGCAAGCCTGCTTGCACAATAATGGGCAAAATCTTCAAGCTTATCGACAATCTCCTTGACCAATTTCCCTTCTAGCTGGACATTCGCCGCAAGTATTCTCCATTGTGTTTCTGAAAATTGCCCCAACATCAAGGTTAGTTCTTTTTTGGACCATTCATCGTATGTGGAGTATTGCAGAAGAGACCTTTTAAATTGCTCTAACTGCAGGTCATTTGGCAGCTCTGTTTCAATAAGCTGGTATGCAAGCATTTCATCACCAGGCACGTATAAAAGAATGGAGATGCTTTCCTTCCGATCCCTTCCAGCTCTGCCAATCTCCTGCAAAAACGATTCGACCTGTGTCGGAAAATGATAATGGATGACAAAGCGGATATTGTCCTTATTTATCCCCATACCGAAGGCGCTTGTTGCACAAACAATATCAAGCTGACCATTTAAAAACTGCTGCTGAATCAGTATTCTGTCTTCTTGTGACATACCGCCATGATAGGCGTTAATTCGCTTGCCACTTTTCCGCTTCAATTCTGCAGCCATTTGCTCTGCCAGCTTTTTACTTGAAAAATAAATAATGCCCGGACCTTGCAAATCGTCTGTTAGTTCCTCAAGCCTTTTCTTTTTCTCTAATCCTCCAGCAAGCATTTCCGCTTTTAAGGCGATATTGGGCCTATCAACACTGTAAATTACTTCCTTCACATCTACTAATGATAAGCTTGTCTTAATATCATCCCTAATACTGGGAGTTGCAGTTGCCGTTAGTGCCAATGTTAATGGATTACCCAATTGATTACGCACATTACCTAAGTTTTGATATTCAGGCCTAAAATCATATCCCCACTGTGAAATACAATGTGCTTCATCTATAACAAATAAGCCTATTTCCAGTTTTTTCAATATATTCAATATAAATTCAGAACTAATCATTTCTGGGGAAATAAAAACAAATTTATATTGGCGTATTTGCTTAAATACTTCATTTCGCTCTTGCCATGTCAGAAAGGAATTAATAGCAACAACGCTTTTTTCTCCGTTCATTTTCATTTGCTCTACTTGATCCTGCATCAATGAAAGTAAAGGAGAAATAACGATGACAGTTCCCTTCAGTAATTTTCCTGGCAACTGATAAACCAATGATTTACCAGTACCTGTCGGAAGCATTGCTAATGTATGCTTATTTTCTAAAAGGGCGGTTATCGCTTCCTTTTGTCCTGGCCTAAAGGAAGTTAAAGAAAAAAATTCATATAGCTTACTTTCTAAATTCACTTCATGCCACCTCCTAATTTAGCAAGGACAATCCTTATTTCAAAATATGTCGCATCTGGAAGCTGTTGTTTAATTTGTTTTAAAGACTTAGATGCAATGTCTCTCGCAATTTTTGTAATTTCTTCGACTTTGCTTTTACTTACATACTCCCATATGGAAAAATCAGGAATATTCAAAACAAGTTCTGCGATATGATCTTCTATCGTACTCATTTTCAAACGGCGAATGTTACTGATTTCCTCAAGACTATAGCCTTTAAGAATCAATTTATAGGTGGCTTTTGTTGAATTTGTCAGGATAAAATCTGAAACATCATCTAGTATCATTTTTCGCAAAATTGGAAACTTGTCTTCTTGAGCTAAAATCTTTTGGAGCATAAAATGCAGCAATGATAAAAAACACATATCATAATAGCTTAAGTCTATCCCAAAATCTGCTGCGGCTTGTTCTGGCGTCAGCCCAATATGGTCTGCTCCTGTCAGCCTGCATATAAGATATTCGGGATAAATGTCCTCATCTTCCAAGCATGCTGCCAATTCTTGAAAAAGATGTTCATTCAGCTTTTTCCTTTCAGTAGAAAAATCCTGCAATGTTTGCTTCATCCAAGCTTGCACAGCAATATTTCGTTGAACTGGCATATACCGATTATTGCCTTTTGCTAAATGAGACGCAACTTGGATAGAGAGCGAAAGCCGCTCCCAGAATCCAACAGTGATTCGATGATATTTCCAGCCATTTAAATGGGCGGGAATAGGGTATTCTATAAGTAATTCCTTTAAAGATTCCTCTTTTTTAGGATGGATAACAAAGCTTTGCGCTGACTCACCAGCATGTATCCATGCTTTTTTATTCAAAGAGAGGATAATGCTGTCGAAATTTGCTCTGGACAAATTCGGAAATGTTTGAAATATGGCTTTTAGCTTAAATATATGTATATCCTGAATTGTTTGGGCTGATTTTTTGCCGTTTAGGATGTGAAGAACAGAATAGATGGTTCTCTCTCCCTTTATTCTTTGTAAACAATATAACACGATTACCTCGATAAAGGTCATATACGTAAACTCCTTTTAAAAATAAATCGATGGTCCATGTCGAATTATGTACTTTCTTGCTTTTATTTTACCATGAAAACAACACTGAGAGGTAAACTTGGAAACAATATGCAGGAGGTTCCCTGAGGATTTGTATAAATACAATACTTTATTCCTTTATATTGGTCTTTTTTATTGAAAAGTTATACATTCAGTTTTACAATAAGGAATGGATAGTAAAGATGTAGCGTTTTTTATAAATGCATATTACTTAACAAAGAATACTGGAGGTTTTTACGACTCATGGCAAAATATACGATTGTTGATAAAGATACATGCATTGCTTGTGGTGCATGTGGAGCTGCAGCTCCTGATATCTATGATTATGATGATGAAGGTTTGGCATTCGTGATGCTTGATGATAACGAAGGTACAGTAGAGGTTCCTGAAGTGTTACTTGACGATATGCTTGATGCATTTGAAGGCTGCCCTACAGATTCCATTAAAGTAGCTGACGAACCGTTCGAAGGCGACGCATTAAAATACGAATAAAAAAAAGCAAAAAGAGATTTTTTCTCTTTTTGCTTTTTTTTATTTATGCAACTCTTCGGTATTGTGCCTGTTTGGTGATCCACACTTTCATTTTCGCATATATGATCATAAATAACCCTGATACAATAATGCCTTTTACCAAGTTAAATGGCAAAATAAGTGAGATTATATATCCGCGCATTTCAGCAGAGGACATTGGGTCAATTGCCATTAGCTTCATATAAACAGGAAGCAGTACAAAATAATTGAATACACTCAGCGCAACACTCATTACAAGTATGCTTGAGATTAATCCCACAACCATGCCCTGTTTTGATTTGAATTTATTATAAATAAAGTATGCAGGAAGGATAAAGGCAGTACCAGCAATAAAATTCGCTATATGGCCTACAGGAATCCCTGTTTCACTGCTCATTACAAAATAATCTAGAATGTTTTTAATTAATTCCACTAATATCCCAGCAACCGGACCGAGAATCAATGCCGTAATCAATGCCGGTAAATCACTGAAATCCAGTTTTAAAAAGGTCGGAAATACCGGTAGCGGGAATTGGACAAGCATAAGCACAAATGAAAGGCTGCTCATCATCCCAATTAATACAAACTTTCTTACATTCATCTTTTTTCTATTCATTTCTACTCTCTCCCTTTAGGATCCATCAGCCTAAGAAGAGAGATTCAGCAATTTTGTTAATCCATGCCAAATAAAAACCTCAAGCAATCTAAGCTTGAGGGAGCATTTAAAGGCACACTTAACAAACGTTCTAACTATTGATTTTCGAACGATTGATTGCAGAACCTCCATCTTCTCCCATCCAGACTTTACTGTCGGTTTTGGATTTTCACCAAATCAGCCTAACGAATAAGCTCGCGGACTTAGAACTATGTTCCTCACCGCCGGTCGGGAATTTCACCCTGCCCCGAAGATAGATCAATATTTTTTTACTTCTTCATTATACATAAGAAATACTACTTTGAAAAGAACAATGCTTACAACATATTGCTATAAGTTTACAAAGACAAAAAAACAAGCTTAACATACAGAGTTAATCGATTAATATATGCAAAAATTTTATGTATATACTTACTCATAGTAGGTAGTAAAAGGTGCACCAATATTCCTTTCCTGTCCCTGCTGCTCCTCATTGAACTGCTGAATACTTATGCTTTTAGGAGCTTGAAGCGCAGGAAGCTCTCCAAGAATTTTGCTTATTTCATTTTCTTTTATGTAGTATATTGCTTTTTTATATGGAACTTGCCCCAACTCTGGATCATATTCAACCGGTTCTTCTACAGTAATTTCCAGTGTTTCTGGTTTTGCCTTTTCGATTTCTGTGGCCTTTTCTTTTTCTTCCGCTTCGTTTTTCTTCTCATTTTCTGCTTTTGTCGTCATTTCCTTTTCCGCTTGTTTTCTTTTGGCTTCAGCAGCTTCCTGCCTTGCTGGTTTTGCTGCGGCCTCGACTGTCTGTCCTACTTCGGCATCTCCTAATGCAAGTATTGGATTAATGGCATTCTCCTTTGTTACCGTCCATTCTTTCTCATGTATTTCAAAGTGCAAATGGACTCCAGATGACCTTCCTGTATTGCCCATTTTTCCGATTATATCTCCCATTTCTACTTTTTGTTTTTCCACAACTAGTCGTTCATTTAAATGAGCGTACACTGTTTCTAACCCATTTTCATGCTTTATGAAAATCACATTTCCATAGCTTTGGGAATAATAGGATTTTACAACTAACCCTTTGTCTACAGCATAAACAGCAGCTCCTAAGTCTCCTGCAATGTCAATTCCTTTATGATCGCCATTTCTCGTATTAAAGGTATCTGAGATCATCCCTTCACTTGGCCAAGTCCATCCTTTTGTACGTTCAGACAGTGAAGGTGATTGTGCCTCTGAAACTTTGCCGCCTAAAAATAACAAGCTGACAAACAGAAGCATTATTGCAGCTATGAGCAGCCGTCTGATAAAGTCTCCCATCGTATCCTCCTTTTCCCGTAAACCGGGTCAATGCCAAACTTTTCGTCTATGCATTTTAGTTGATTTAAGAAGATTTGCTTACCTAATTTACTATTAAATTCGAAAGTTTCTCTTTCACCATATGAGTACATGTTTAGTCTTAGAACTGACATAGTCATCCTGCTCGGAAAGTAGCAACCATTTACATACGAGTATTTTCCTACTTTCTATTAGGCAAGAATCAAATGTTAGTATGGATTAAGTTCTCTAAAACCATGCACTTTTTTTCGCTTGGTTAACAGCTGTACAAAAAAAGCCCCAGCAATTTTGCCAGAGCTTTAATTAATTATTTATTCAGCTATTTCCCTTTTATTTGCCGCGACAGGGACGTTAATATCTTCATCCATTGTGAATTTTCCTATTTGCTCAAGCTTGGCATTTTCAAATTTAACCGTTTTAAATTCAAAATCCTTCGCTGTAAGCAAAATCGTTTCAATTGCCCTTACTGTATGTTTATCTTCGGCAAGGCTGCTGTCATTTGAAAAATGTAGCACTAATTCATTTTCATCTGTATTCTTAATAATTTTATCAAAGGAGATATTTTCTGGAATAGACGCTGACAGCCCATATTCTGGGATATCCTTGCTCATATTACTAATCGCCGTCTCAATATCATGATATGGCGCTTCCCATGGAACATAAAGGGCAGTTTCATTATCTTTTGAATCAGATAAGAGGAAATAACCTCTGTTTTCAAGTGGATGATAATCCATTACGTTTAATTCACGGTTGCCAACAACTACTCCGTTTTGTCCATTTTGTTTGAACTCCATTTTTTTTGCACCGATAGATTCTAGCTGCTGATACACAATAGAGTTCAGGAAGTTATCGGAACCGAAAGAACCAAGTGAGGTTAAATCATCCGAGAAGTCAATAATGACGGTTTTATTTTCTGTGTCATACTCGACCTTTCCGTTGAAAGGATAATAATTTTCAAGTCCCCAAGTATCTTCATTAATGACATCCATGTACTTTTTGTATAAGTCAAATTTCGAAAGGTTTTCAGGATTATCCACTAATATGCTGACAGGTACTGCTACCTGGACATTTTTATCCGGGATTGGGTATGTGAGCAGCTCCTTGTTCCCAACATCCTCCTGATAGACAGCTTCCGTTATTAAAGGGTTACTCGTCTGCTGTTTTTGTATTTCATCAGCCTGCCCTTTCATCTGATAAGACGATGAGTTTTCTAAATTATCTCTGTCTTCGCTAATCGCTATATATTCACTTTTTTCCATTTTAGAAGAATCACTTAAAGAATAATTGCTGTTATTTGGACGAAAAAAGCTTTCACCTATAACGATGCAAAGCAGAAGGGCAAACACGGTGGCCACCGCCGGCATTAGCCAAGGACGGCGGGGCCTGTATTTTGTTTTGCCTGCCTCTATTCTTTGATATATGACTTTTGGATCTCGTTCATCCTTAATAGAGGGAAATTGTCCTAAGAGGCTTTTCAGCTGCTCATCGCTCCAATTGTTTTTTTTCATTGTATTCCTCCTCTCTGCTCCATTCCTCCATATGCTTCTTCAATGCTTTCAGAGCACGATGCTGGGTTGTTTTCACCTTGCTCTCTGTCCAGCCGAGAGTTTCTGCTGTTTCAATGATGGAACGCTCTTGGATATAGCGAAGAATAATGACCATTTTTTGGTCAAGTGTACATACTTTCAACACTTTATATAGGTGTTGGACTTCTTCAGACAGTATTGCCAATTCCTCTGGCAACGAATCATCGGCTTTGATTTGCTGCTTTGACCAATCAAACTTCTCCATAATTCTGTCTTTCCAGTTTTTATGCTTGCGGAAATGGTCAATAGCTACATTTCGCGCAATACTAAAAAGCCACGTCTTTTCTGCACTTTTCCCTTCAAAACGATCATAGGATTTTAATACCCGGATATAAACTTCCTGCATCAAATCCTCTGCTGTTTCTTTATGGCTGACCATATAAAATAAAAATTGAAAAACGTCATGATGATATTTTTTATATAGTTCATCAAAAACGGAGTCCATCAGTTTCTCCTCCCCGTTTATAAAATTAGTCGTAATTAATTTTCTAATCGTTACGGTTTTTTTTATATTTATATTATTTTTTATGTATTTCCCCGTTGTTTTTAGGAATTTCCTCAAAACAAAAAGGAAGGAATCCATCCTTCCTTATGTTCTATTATGTTAAATTGTTTCTTGTGAATCAAGAAGAATCGGCAACATCTCTAAATTTATTCAACATTTCGTGGCAAAAAGATAAAAAATGTCGTTCCTTGCCCATATTTGCTCGTCACAGAAATATGGCCATTATGTGCCTCAATAATATTTTTGGCAATAGCTAAACCTAACCCAGTGCCTGAGCTGCCTCTCGTCCTTGCCTTATCTGCTTTATAAAACCGTTCGAATATATAAGGCAGATCCTCTTCTTTAATGCCTACACCACTATCTTGTATATCTAAATAAATCCCGACATCGTCCGACTTTGCTTTTAATGTAACTGTTCCGTTTTCTTGCGTATGTCTGATGCAATTATCAAGAATATTTGTGACAACCTGCTCCATTTTATCAACATCCATCGTAAATGGCTTCATACCCTCTTGAATATCCATCGTCATGTCGATATTTTTTTCTTTTGCAACTGCATTAAATTTCCTGGAAACTCGATGGAAGAAGGAGGTCATTTCAACTGATTCAAGCATCAGCTCAAGATGCCCTGCCTCCATCCTCGCCAAATCAAGCAGCTCATTGACAAGGCGGCCCATTCTTAGTGATTCATCATAAATAATCTGGGCCATTTCTTGTTTTTCTTCCTCCGACTGAGCAATATTATCTACAATTGCCTCACTATAGCCCTGAAGCATGCTGATAGGTGTTCGCAATTCATGGGACACATTTGCGATAAAATCATTTCTCAGCTTGTCCAGCTTCCTCTCCTCTGTCATATCCCTTATAACAGCAATCGCCCCTCTTATTTGGTCTTGATTATAAAGAGGACTTACAATGATAACCCATGATTTATGAGAAAGCTTCATTTCAGCAATTTGCTCTTCTCCTGTCCCGATGGCCATCTGAAAAAGCTCCTTTACCTCATCTGGAACTTGCTCTTGTAATGGCTCACTGCTTCCTTGTTCATAATGCCAATATTGAAGAAACCTTTCAGCAGGAGGATTTGTTATTAGCAGGCTGCCATTTTTATTAAAGGTCAGCACACCATCTGCCATGCCACTTAATATATTGCCAAGCTGTTCCTTTTCCTGGCTTAATGCATTCACATTGAAATTAAGCCGTTTTGCCATTTGGTTAAAGGCAATGGACAGTTCCCCAATTTCATCCTGAGACCATATCGGAACAGTTGTTTCAAAATTTCCCCTTGCAAGCTCCATCGCAGCCTCTCTCATTTTGCGGAGAGGGGCCGTAATCCTTGTAAGTAAAAAGAACGCAAAAATGGTTGTAAGAATGATGGCAACAACTGCTGCTAACACGATAAATTTTGTTGTCGAGTTTTTTGTATCATTAAGGACAGACAAATTTTGAAAAACATAGACAGCGCCAACAGGTTTATTATCCTTTAAAATTGGGACGGCGCTGATGGTAACCTCGATTTCATCATTCGTCCGGCTATCCTTTAGTTTAATCGTCTTAATAGTCTGTTTGTTTGTCGTAATAGCAGTCTTTAAATCCTGGCGAGCTAGTGCAGACTCTAGTGTCTCCTTGCTATACTCACTATCAGGAGAAATGGCGGTGTTACTTTCTGTCACAATGGCAGCTGCAGCAGATTCATCCAAAAGCTCCCAAACGATATCCATCCCGATATCGGGATGCTGTTCGAGAATGCTTGACGCTTTAACTGCATTGCTGGTAAGCTCTTTTTTCGATAATTCCATATGATATTGCTCAAAATATTCTAGGAGCATAACAGTAAGTATGATTAATACAACAGTAATCAGCAGTAAAAAAGTAAACCAAAGCTTAAATACAACACTTCTCCAAAACATCATCCATTGCTAACCTCAAACTTGTAACCTACACCCCAAACTGTAACAATCATCCGGGCAGCATCCTCTGATACTTTATTAAGCTTTTCTCTTAAACGCTTAACATGGGTGTCAACTGTTCGCAAATCACCGAAAAAGTCATAATGCCATACTTCCTTCAAAAGCAGCTCCCTGTCATAAACTTTATCCGGAGACCTTGCAAGAAAATACAATAGCTCATACTCTTTCGGGGTCAAGCTGACCTCCCTGCCATTTGCCAATACACGGTGGGCATCATTGTCAATAGTTAATGCCGGAAATACTATCATGTCTTTTGCTACCGGTTCACTTTGGACAAAAACTGCTGGAGATGATCTTCTTAAAAGAGCCTTCACCCTCAAAATAACTTCCCTTGGGCTAAAGGGTTTAACGATATAATCATCTGTACCTGCTTCAAAGCCTTGGACTCTATTAATTTCTTCCCCTTTAGCTGTAAGCATTATGACAGGTGTCGCTTTTTTCTCACGCAGTTCCTTACAAACCTCCATCCCATCCTTACCGGGCATCATCAAATCGAGTAAAATAATATCATAATCAACAGAAAGAGCTTTTTTTAATGCAGTTTCGCCGTCAGCTGCTTCCTCTACAATAAAATCCTCCCTTTCGAGATACATTTTCAAAAGCCTTCTAATTCTCTCCTCATCGTCTACAACAAGAATTTTTATTTCCTTCTCCATTTGAACATCCTCCTAACAACACTTCTATCCTATTTAATGGAAGCATGCAGCATCATATGTACATGTTCCTGTTATGCGCAAGTCTGTTTTCAAAATAAACAAAATCCCAAAGACGGTTATGTATCAATGGGATTTAGGAACAAAAACTATATAGTCATTATATCATTTTAATGTTGCAGATATTGTAATCATCCACATTGTTCTGTGAACGTTTTATGAAATTTTATTTGTTATCTCTTTTTATTAGCTTCTGTGCGAAGCAGCTTTACTTCATGTGCCGTCAGTTCTCGAGCATCCCCTGGAGTTAAGCCGTTCAAATTCAAGAATGAGTATCTTTCCCTTTTCAGTTTTAAGACAGGTGTTCCAATTGCTTCAAACATCCGACGTACTTGGCGGTTTCTGCCTTCGTGAATCTTCAGCTCAACAATAGATGTTCCTTTTTTCTTATCTACTGATAATACTTTTGCTTTTGCAGGTGCCGTTTTACCGTCTTCTAGCATCACACCTTTTTCCAATAGCTTAATTTTTTCTCGCATTGGAATGCCTTTGATTTTCGCCACATACACCTTTTCTACTTCGCCTTTAGGGTGCATCATTGTGTTGGCAAATTCGCCGTCATTTGTCAGCAAAATAATACCGGATGTGTCATAATCAAGACGGCCAATTGGATATATCCTTGCCGGTATTTCAGAAAAGTAGTCTGTTACAACCTTTCTGCCTTTATCATCATTCACACTCGAAATAACACCGCGCGGCTTGTACAGTATAAAGTAAACAGGCTCTTCCCTTTCAATAGGAACCCCGTTCACTTCGATCTTATCATTTGAACCAACCTTCACGCCTAATTCCTTGACAACTTTTCCATTTACAGTAACTCTTCCATTTTGTATTAATTCTTCTGCTTTTCTTCGTGATGCTATCCCAGCATGAGCAATTACCTTTTGCAGTCTTTCCATCTATGTTTCACCTCATTAAATTCATCAAACAGGACAATAACGTTATATTTTTCTGTTATCTTATGAATTATGACATAAGTTTGCCCATTTTCAAAGGAAAGTTCTATAAAAACCAGGAAGAATATCATCATTTTGCCGAAAATAAAAAAAAACTCCGAGAAAATCGGAGAATTATCTTCCAAACATTAATGTCACTACGACGACTGCTGCAACAAATCCAACAAGGTCTGCAAGTAAGCCTACTTTAAGTGCATCGCCCATTTTTTTTATGCCAACAGCGCCAAAGTAAACGGTCAGTACATAAAAGGTTGTATCTGTACTTCCTTGGATAGTCGCTGCCAATCTGCCAATATAAGAATCAGCACCATATGTGGCTATTAAGTCGCTTGTCATCCCTAAAGCTGCATTTCCAGAAATAGGACGAATAAAGGCTAGAGGGGCGACCTCTGATGGTACTCCAAAAAAATCTAAGGCAGGCTTTAAAAAGCCCATAAAAAACTCCAATGCTCCTGACGCCCGAAATACAGAAATGGCCACAAGCATCCCTACTAAAAAGGGAATAATAGAAAAAGCCATTGAAATTCCCTCTTTACCACCTTCTACAAAGCTTTCATATGTCGGAACACGCTTGTACGTCCCATAAAGGAGAATAAAGCAAATTAAAGAAGGAATCATCCAAACGGATAAAAGTGAAATAATTTGCATCATGAAATCATCCCCTTTTCATTCTTCGATAGTAAAAATAACGATCGATTAATATACCGCTTATTGCTGAAAAGATGGTTGCAATTAATGTTGGCCCGACAATATCTGTTGGAGAAGCTGCATCATAATTAATGCGAATCGCAATAACAGTCGTCGGAATTAAGGTAATGCTGGAAGTATTCAACGCCAAAAAAGTAATCATGCTGTTGCTTGCATTATTTTTGCCGCCATTTAACTTTTTCAGTTCTTCCATCGCCTTAATTCCTAAAGGGGTAGCCGCATTGCCTAAGCCAAAAATATTAGCGATCATATTGGACAGGATATACCCCATTGCAGGATGATCCTTCGGTATCTCGGGGAATAGCTTTGTCACAAAAGGACGGAACAAATTGGTAAGCTTCTTTAACAGACCAGCCTGTTCGGCAATCTTCATCATGCCAAGCCAAAAAACAAGGACACTTATCAATCCGATACAAATAGTGACCGCTTCTTTCGCACCAGAAAACACCGCTTTATTCACTTCGTCAATTGTGCCATTAAAAATTGCAAACACAATTCCAATCACAGTAAGCAGCACCCAGATGATATTAACCATCCTTCTCTACTCCCATAACTGCTAGAAACATACTTTTAAAATGATCAAAAAAGCTATTTTTTTTCACTTTGGCATGTTCATAATAAATAGCAGTACTATCAACTAGCTTGCCATCTAAATAAATTTCCGCATTCCCAACAATATCAGGTACATTTTGCTCCTGCTTTTTCCAATCACCTTTAACCTTTGACAGCTTGTATTTAACTTCGAGCCCCTCTTCTTCTTTAGCAGTGATTGGATATGCTATATCCTCTTTAACATAAAGCTTGTTCTTATAAAAGGAGTCTTTCGTTTTCACCTTGCCCTTTTCTAACACTAATGCCATTTTATAATTCTTAAATGCTGATTCATACATATTGATATGGTCATCCCAGTCATCAGGATCATTTAAGGTAACGGCAATCAGCTCTACCCCATCCTTTTCAGCTGTTGATACGAGCGTTCTTTTCGCTAATTTTGTGAAGCCTGTTTTCCCTCCGGTTGTGTACTCATAAAGACCTGTAAGCAGCTTGTTTTTATTTTTCCAAACACGGTCCCAGTCCCCATCAGGATTTTCTGAACGGTATTTTTCCGTTCCCGCTATTTTTTTGTACATGTCATTTTCCATTGCATACCTTGTTAACAATGCCATGTCATATGCTGTGGAATAATGGTTTTCATGATCATCCAATCCATGCGGGTTTTCGAAGTTTGTATCCTTCATGCCAATTTCTTCTGCTTTTTGCTTCATTAAATAAACGAATCCATCTAAACTTCCGCCCACATATTCGGCGATTGCTGTTGCTGCATCATTTCCAGAGCGCAGCATTAACCCATATACCAAATCTTCAAGCGGAATTTTATCGCCCGCCTTTAAATAAATGGAAGAGCCTTCCGTTCTGACCGCATTCTCACTTATTGTCACCATATCATTCATTTTTCCCGACTCAATGGCAAGAATGGCTGTCATGATTTTGGTTATGCTGGCAATTCTTCTTTGAGTGTGCGCATCCTTTTCGTAAATAACTCGTCCTGATTCCTGCTCCATCAAGATGGCACTGTTAGCACTGACATAGATTTTTGCACTTGCGTTTTGCGGAAGCGTCAGCAATAGCAATACAGCGATGCAAGATAGGATTAGATTCTTTGATTTCATATAACACTACCTCGTCTCCTTATATGGTTTGTACATACTTATGCAGGACAAGCGGGCTTATGACAAAATGAATAAACTTTAACAGTATGACATGCAGTCTGCTTCAAAAAAAAAGCAGGCAAACACTAGGTGTTCACCTGCTTATGGCTAAAATTAGTACGGTCGCCATTTTAAATCACTTGCTTTAAGGAATCTTTCCTCTACATCCTTCCAATTGACGATTTTCCACCAATTACTGATATAATCTGCACGATTATTTTTATACTGCAAATAATACGCATGCTCCCATACATCAAGGGCAAGCAAGGGAATCGTATCCCATTGTGTCAGCAGCATATGCCTTTCAGATTGAAGTATTTCCAAATGACGCGCACGCGGTGACCACACTAAAATCGCCCAGCCAACACCTTCAACTGCTTTTGCAGCTTCCGTAAAATGCTGCTTGAAAGCATCATAGCTGCCAAAATAGTCTTTAATCGCTTCAAGCAGCATTCCCTTTGGCTCTCCGCCCCCATTCGGACTCATATTATTCCAAAATATTGTATGCAAATAATGTCCAGATCCGTGGAAAGCAAGCTCTCTGGACCAATGCTTCACAAGCTCAAACTTCCGGTCTTTCCTTGCTTGGACGAGCATATTTTCCGCTTTATTCAACCCATCCACATAGGATTGGTGATGTTTTGTATGATGAAGCCTCATAATCTCCTCGTCTATGTAAGGCTCTAGCGCATTATAAGCATATGGGAGAGAAGGCAATCTGTGACCGCCTGCAGGTACAGTCGGCTCATTGACAAATATTGTCCCTAATTGCTGTCTTTGTTTAAAGTAGCCTTCCATTTCATCCTGCAGCTCTTCTGCTTTATGCTGGATTTTGATCAATTCTTCTGTATCTATCGGCTTGCGCTGGACTGTTTCCATTAAGGATGTAAACTTATCAAGGCTTTTCCAAATTTCATCACTTCTTTGGATATTCTCTGTTTCTAAAAAGTCCTTCAATTCCTTATTCCAGACTAACACATCTTTTACATATTCATTGTAGCTGCTCATTGGTTAAAAAAACCCCTTTTCACTCTATAGTCAGTTTATACACAATATGAAAGAGAGAGAGGGAACATGTTTAAAATATGAAAAAACAATCAAATCTGCTATGCAAAAAAAAAGACTGTATTAGAAGCATAGCCTCCTAATACAGTCTAACCGCTAATCCTCCAATTGCTGGAATGACTCAAAAAATAAATCAGCTTCTTCTTGCTTGAATTCCTCTTCTTTTTCTGCAAGTACTGGAAGTTCATCTAGGTCCTTGAGACCAAAGTGATCTAAAAACTCCTTCGTCGTGCCATACAATATGGCTCTACCTGCTCCTTCTGCTCTGCCTACTTCTTTAATCAGCGCTTTAGCGGAAAGTGTATGCAATGGTCTTTCTGTTTTTACACCGCGAATTTCTTCTATTTCCGCTCTTGTTATCGGCTGTTTATAAGCAATAATCGCAAGTGTTTCTAAAGCAGCCTGTGATAGGGTGGACGCATGGGGAGATTCAACGAGCTTTTTCAAATACACAGAGTGTTCCTTTTTTGTAGCAAGCTGGAATGTGCCTGCTATTTCTACAATTGAAATGCCCCTATCTTGATCCTTTCCGTAATCCTCCATTAATTCCCTTGTTATCTGTTCTGCTTCAAATTGCTCTACATTCAGGACATGTGCCAGCTGCTTGACTGTAAGACCTTCATCCCCTGCAGCAAATAACAGACTTTCAATAATACCTTTCCAATTTGTAACCATCAAAATCCTTCCTCTTCCTTTCCAACCACAAATATATCTGCAAAATTATGTTCTTGTTCAACGAATAACGTCTGACGCTTCATCAGTTCCAACACCGCAAGAAAAGTCACAACAATATGGGTTTTATCATGTACAGGAAAAAGCTCTTCAAAATGGATTCTGCCTCGTTTGCTTTTAATGAAATGAAGGATTTCCTCCATTCTGCTTTCTATCGGAATTTCCTGTCTCGTTATTTTCGTTGCTAGTGGCGCTTGCAGTTTTTTCCTGCGCATCAGCTTTTGAAAGGCTGCCAGCATATCGTATAAAGAAACATCAAGTTCACTTTTTGCTGATTCTTCTGCACCTTGGGCATAATCGGACAAATCACTAGGAGGTTTTGTGAAAATCAAGCCTCTTTCCAGCTCCATTTCCTTCAAGTCACCGGCTGCTTCCTTATATTTGCGATATTCTACAAGCCTTTCGATTAAGTCCTCTCTTGTGTCTTCCTCATGCTCGTAAACAAGATCATTATCAATCAGCTCTTCATCATATTTAGGCAGCAACATTTTACTTTTTATGGCTAGGAGCGTTGCGGCCATAACTAAAAATTCACTGGCAATATCAAGCTGAAGCACAGACATTGCATGAATATATTCTAAATATTGCTCTGTAATTTCTGCGACGTTTATATCGTATATGTCAATTTCTAATTTATTTATTAAATGCAGTAACAAGTCCAACGGACCTTCAAAGCTATCAATTTTTACATTATATTGCATTATATCTCACCAAAATCCTAATAAAATAACATCTAAGTCTTTCCTATGCTAGTATAAGTATAGATGATTCGACAAAGTTATCCAATAATAAATTATACCAAGTGATTAAATAAGCGGATTAGAAGACTTTTATGTCTTCCTTTAGACACAGTATAATAATTATTAGCTATTTCGTTTGGAAAGGAGCAAGTGTTGGTGTATCCACATGAATATATTGAGTATTTGGGGCATTTCCATGGAGATCAGGATTTTTTTGAGTGCCACGAAATTCTAGAGGAATATTGGAAGGAGGTTGACCCTGGCAATAAAGACTCTATTTGGGTTGCCTTTATCCTTTTAGCTGTATCCTGCTATCACCATCGTCGGGGAAACTTTCGTGGTGCCGGTAAAACATTAGAGAAAGCAACCAGCATGTTTCGGCACGGTGACTGGAACTGGAATGACTTCGGACTTGATAAGGCATTATTGCTCGAAAGAATGGATCAAAGACAGCTAGATATTAGGAATCAACTAGCCTACATTCCTTTCAGTCTGCCAATCAATGCTAAAACCTTAGAGCTGGAATGTGTGAAATGGTGTCAATCTGTTGGAATGGAGTGGCAGTCCTCTCGCATTCCATTGGATGATATAATCCATCGTCATTTGACACGAGACAGAACAGAAGTAATAAATGAAAGAACCGCTGCCATCGAGGAGCGGAAAAACCGCATTGATTAGTTTAACAGCAAAAAACCCCTAACCACTTTTCTGGTTAGGGGCTTATTTATTACGAATTAAGATTTTCTTCCATATTCATACATTTAGAAAGAAATCCTACAGTCAATTCGTTTGCTTCTATTTTTTTGTTGGTATATTGTGACTTAATTGCTTGCACCATTGCTTTTCCAACACCTTGATGCCTATGCGAAGGATTAACGGATATATGCTGAATGCTGATACTCGTCTCATCCTCAAAAATGATACCGATCAGACCGATAATGTCCTCTTCTTCCTTCCATAAAAAAAGCTGCCAATTTTCATTAGCCTCGTATTGTTTAATCGTTTGCTGGAGCACCTTTAAGTCTTTTTCAGCTGGCATAAAAGAGAGCAGGCCCATTGCAATTTTCTCAAAAGATTTTTTATAACGAATAATCATTTGTATCCCTCATTATTATTAAAGCATATTTACCTGTAAGTTTTCCCATAATGGATTGTTTCCAAACAATATTCTATTCTAAATATGAAGAAACCGGAACTAGTATGAAAAAATCGCCATATAGCATAATTTAGCTTACTTTGGCGAAACCTGTTATAGATACTATCATACATAAATTATGGATAATCTTCAATGAAAATATTATAAGGATAAAGTAACATTAGAAATTCTGTGTCCTTTTCCCTATTGATTGGAAATATTCCATATAGCATCTCTCACTATAATAGTATGCTAAAACAATTGATTCAGCTACTATTTTTATTTCACATCTTTTCGATTATAATAGCTAAGGAAAATCTCACCAAATAGGCGTTTTTAAGGGGATAAGGAAACTTTTTTATTGATCGGCACGTCTATATGCATAGAACTACATTAGGAGGAACACAGATGAACAGAAAAAAATGGGCTGTGCTAGTCTTATCACTTTTGCTTCTGCTCCCTATTCGCGCATTTGCAGATGCAGCTACAGGCGATATGATTATTACGTTAGGAGCAAACCTGACAGAGGAACAGAAAAAATTGCTGTTAACCGAAATGAAGGCCCCTGATGATGCAGAAATCATTACTGTGACAAATGAAGAAGAACATAAATATTTAGGAAGCTACATATCGAAACGATTAATTGGCACAAAAGCTATTTCTTCCTCTGCGATAACAATTGCAGATGCTGGAAGCGGAATAAATGTAAAAACAAAAAACATTAATTGGGTTACAGATGAAATGTACATCAATGCACTTATTACAGCTGGTGTTAAAGATGCAGACATTTATGTGACAGCACCAATACAGGTTTCAGGAACAGCAGCACTCACTGGAATTATTAAAGCATACGAGGTATCCACAGACACTAAAATACCTGAAGAAGTAAAGCAGGCTGCCAACGAGGAAATGGTGGAAACTGCTAATCTTGGGGAGGAAATCGGTACAGATAAAGCTTCCGCCTTAATGGCAAAAATCAAAGAAAAGATAGCCGAAAACAAGCCGTCAACTGATGCAGAGCTTCAAAAAATTATTGATGATGCTGCAAACGACTTAAACATTACTTTAACAGATGCCCAAAAACAGACATTAATGGATTTCTTCAATAAACTAAAAGATTTGGATATCAATTGGAATCAAGTTGGTGATCAGCTGCAGGACGCAAAGGATAAATTCAATGCTTTTATTGAAAGCGAGGAAGGGCAAGGATTTCTTGCAAAAGTGAAGGAATTTTTCGCAAGTATTGTAGATGCTATTAAATCGTTTTTCACTTAATACAAATAAAGGAAGTGCTAAAAAGCACTTCCTTTTATTTTATTTTTTCAACGATGCTTTTTCCTTAAGTGGCAAATCGAGACGCACGATGTCCTCATAAGTCTCTCTTTTAACAACAAGGACAGCTTCTTTATTTTCAACAAACACTACTGGAGGTTTTGGGATGCGATTATAATTATTCGCCATCGAATATCCGTATGCTCCTGTACAAAACACTGCTAAAATATCTTGATCATTTGCTTTTGGCAATGGCAGGTTCCAAATAAGCATATCTCCGGACTCACAGCATTTACCTGCAATTGACACGGTTTCTTCCGCTTCCATCAAAGGTTTATTCGCTAACACAGCTTCATATTTAGCATCATAAAGTGCAGGTCTAATATTATCTGTCATGCCGCCATCAATTGCTAAATATTGGCGAACGTCCGGAACTTCTTTTCTAGATCCGATTTTATAAAGAGTTGTCCCAGCATCTCCAACAAGAGAACGGCCAGGTTCAATCCAAATTTCAGGCATATTCATGCCGAACTGCTTCATATTCTTCTCAACTTCTGTAATAATCTCTTCGACATATTCTGATGGCTGAATAGGCTGATCTTCATTTGTGTATCTGATACCGAATCCTCCACCAAGGTTGAGAACCTTCGTTTCATAGCCATGGGCCTGTTTCCATTGATGAAGCGTATCGATTATCTTTTTGGCAGCAAGAACAAAACCTGTTGTTTCAAAGATTTGCGAGCCGATATGACAATGCAGCCCTAACAGCTCTAGATTTGGAGAATCCATTGCTTTAAGCAAGGCTTCCTCTGCTTGTCCATTTTGCAGACCAAATCCAAATTTAGAATCCTCTTGTCCTGTCAGGATGTAGTCATGTGTATGTGCTTCAATTCCAGGTGTTACACGAAGTAGAATCGCCATCTTGCTGTTTTTCTGTTCGCAAAGCTCTTGCAATAGTGTCAGCTCATAAAAATTATCTACTACGATACAGCCAATATTATGCTCTATTGCCATCAATAGCTCTTCTTTGCTTTTATTATTGCCGTGGAAGTGAATTCTCTCCATAGGGAATCCTGCGGCAATTGCCGTATAAAGCTCTCCGCCGGATACTACATCAAGAGACAGCCCCTCTTCATTGGCAAGCTGAACCATCGCAATTGTTGAAAATGCTTTACTTGCATAAGCAACTTGCGCAGGGATTCCGCGTTTTGCAAATGTATCCTTAAACCCTCTCGCTCTTTCTCTAATAAGCGCAACATCATATACATATACTGGTGTTCCGAATTCTTCGACTATTTTTACTGTATCAACGCCGCCAATCTCCAAATGCCCAGCTTCGTTCACACTAGAAGTTCCATAATAATGCATATATCCCCCTCGATTCTCCCTAAGATAGATACTAAAGGCTAAGATGAAAATAAGAAACAAGCAGACAGTTCATCTTTCGAACTGTCTGCTTTACCGTCCAATTTATTTAACAGCCTACTTGATTAAACAAATGTATCATAAATATACCCAATTCTCAATCCTCTTTTTATTGGATTTTATTTGTTCCGATCTTGTACGTGAGCATGGCTCGGTCTCAATTTACTTCCTGGAACCGTTCTGCGAATTAGGATATTAGAAAATGCCTTCGGATAAAACGGGATGAATGGCCATAAATACGGAACATTCAATGTACGCAAGCTTGCTAAAAACAAAACATACAATGTACAGCCGACAACGAAGCCTGGCGTATGGAATATCGCAACTAAAATCAACAGCATAAATCGCACCAGCTTATTAGCAATACCCAACTCATAGCTCGGGGTTGCGAAATTGCCAATTGCAGCAACAGATACGTACAATATGACTTCTGGCACGAACAAACCGACATCGATGGCAATTTGCCCAATCATAACTGCCGCAACTAAGCCCATTGCGGTCGAAAGTGGTGTTGGCGTATGAATGGCTGCTATCCGTAAGAATTCCAAACCAAAGTCAGCAATAAACAGCTGAACAATTATTGGTAAATGGGTGCGTTCAGTCGGTCCAATAAAAGCCAGGTTCTCCGGCAGCAGTGATGGCTCAAGTGTGACAAGAAACCACATTGGCAAAAAAAACAAGGATGCTAAGACACCAATAAAACGGACCCAGCGTACAAATGTCCCAACCATCGGAGCTTGTCTATATTCTTCAGCATGCTGCAGATGATGAAAAAAGGTAGCTGGTGTAATAATAACACTCGGTGATGTATCCACGTAAATAACTACATGCCCCTCAAGCAAATGATTGGCAGTAACGTCAGCTCTTTCTGTGTATCGCACGAGCGGATATGGATTATAGCCTTGCTTTAGCAAAAATTCCTCAATTGTCTTATCTGCCATTGATATACCATCAACGTCAATATTCTCTAATTCCTTTTTAATAATGTCTACAAGGTCAGGGTCAGCAATGTCCCTAATATAGCCTATCGCCACATCTGTTTTTGAGCGTTCGCCGACCTTCAAGATTTCAAACCTCAGCCGCTCATCACGGATTCTTCTTCTTGTGATAGCTGTATTGATAATAATATTTTCAACAAAGCCATCCCTTGAGCCTCTGATTACTTTTTCTGTATCTGGTTCTTGCGGGGTTCTGCCAGGATAGCTCCGCACATCAATGGCAAGTCCTTGATTATAGCCTTCCATTACTGCGACAATAAGTCCTGATAACACCTGATCCACAAGTTCGTCCATTTTTTCAAGCGGCTTCACTTGATGATGAACAAGCTGATTTTCAATAATTTTGAAGAAATCTTCTGATTGCTGAACCCGTTCCTCATCATTTAAAAACAACAGCTGTTCTAAAAGATTGGAAATAATCACACTATCAACTAACCCGTTAACATAGTAAACATTTACTTCATGGTGGAGTACAGAGATTTTCCTTACTCCAAGATCAAAGCTTACGCCTAAACCAACCCGATCCTGCATGTACTTCTCAACATCTGTTAGCTTTTTATAAATGGTCGTCATTTCTTTTGTTTCATCGCTCTTTGTTTCCTTACCCTTTGTTTCATTGCTCATAAAAACCACTTCTTTCTAAAATATATTCCACTGCTTTTCGTGTAATAGGTGCACCTTTTTCATAGGAATCACGTTTTCCCATCTTGCCTATATCGCCGATACCAACAACCAATGGCAAATGAAGACTATCAAGGCTGTAAACTGTATCACCGCTCATTCTTCCTATCTCATATTCTGGAATACCTAGCTTATCAACCCCGTATGGAGTTAGGTTGCCATCTTGGTCAATTGCTACATCAATTCTTGTCCATTCTTCTCTTCTTGTCCTGCTCGCAACAGCGATTACCCCAAGCACCTCAACATCCTTATGTGCCGCTATGTATTTTAACGCTGTCTCACCGGCCCCTTCTCCAACATAACCGCTGTCATCAAACATTACTAATACAGGATCTTGTTTTGCTTTTTTTATTAAGCTCAAAATTTCAGGACCGCTATGGCTTGATGGATTGCCAAATGACATGGATATACAGCGGCCCCCAACTTCCTTTGCCACCATTTCCACAGCTCTTCTGGCATATTCGTCTCCATCTGTTATCAAAATGACTTTTCTTTTTGTACCCATCTGCATTTTCCTTTCTTTTTAGCATCTTGCTTGTCCTACGGTGCAAAATACATCCAATGAAACAGAGAGCCGAAGATTTTGCCAAAAACCAGCGCCATCATCAAAACGAGAAGCCGATCATCCATGCCCACCCTTTTTGCTAAAAGCGGAAAAACATTCAATACTTCTGTTAGAGCAGCAGCTATCATGCCAATATAAATGCCTCCTGCAAGACCCATCACAATTAGGATAAAGGACGAAATGGAAAAGGAAGGTTCTCTTAAAAATAAAAACGTACCGCAAACTGCACCACAGACAACTGACCACTCATAGGAGTGAATCTTACTGCCTGTTTTTGTTAGTTGGGTGAGTCTCGGTATGATGCCAAATACGGTCAAAAAGGCAACATAACCAGCTCCGACTGTAATACCCCAAGCCGCCCCGATAAAAAGCACAACAAGTATCTTAATGATCATCTAGTTTTTTCATGCTTTCTTTATTCTCATGCATGATCACATATTGATCCAAAGCTTGCTGATAGGAGAAAACCTCTACTTCCAGGGGGCTTGGCTCTTCGTTAAAACGCTTTTTAAATACATGATTAAAGAAGATAATCATCCCCAAGCCTAAACCTAAGCTATAGGGAATTTGAAATATAAGAGGCTTTTCTACCTCTTTTCCTGTAATGATTTTATACAGCTTTTGATGAACTGCTTGCATACTAACATCTTCATGAAAGTTCATAATAGTCAGAGCAGATCCAATAAAAAGAAGCAGCCAAACTAGCAAAAAAAGCGGTATTGATGCTTCTTTTTTTTTGAGGATGACTTCAATGATGGTTTGTGCAGGGCCGATAATCTGTATCTCCAAGTCTTGGTTGATGCTGCGGATTGCTTTTATAATTCTTGTGCTGTCAATGACAATGATATTTCGGTCACCCTCTGAAATACGGTAAATGACCATTGCTTCCAATTGTTCCATTAGAGCATCAGCAGCAATCACTTGTGCTAAATCTTGCAGCAGCACATCCTCATTCAATCTTTTTTCGATACGATTTCTCATCCGAATATAAACCGTCTCAGCCATTCATGTTCACATCCTAACATCTAATGTTTTTGTGATGATGGTAGTATTTGCATGAAAGTGGTAATTTATTAGTGGGAAGATAATTGGTAATAATTCCATAAAAAAAAGCAGATGGATTTAAATATCCATCTGCTCTTTCATTTGTAGTAATATCTTTTTCTCAAGCCGCGATACTTGTACTTGTGAAATTCCCAGCCTTGTCGCAACCTCCGATTGTGTCTGGTCTTTATAATATCGGAGGTACACAATTAGCCTTTCTCGTTCATCAAGCTCCCTAATCGCTTCTTGCAAGGCGATTTTATCGAACCATTTCCCCTCATTGCCATCATCAATCTGGTCAAGAAGGGTTATAGGATCGCCATCGTTTTCATATACTGTTTCATGAATAGAAGAAGGTGTTCTTGCAGCCTCTTGCGCTAACACTATATCTTCTGGCGGAATATCAAGATGCTCTGAGATCTCTCCGACAGTCGGTGTCCGTCCATACTGTTTGGAGAGCTCATCTTTTGCTTTCCTGATTTTATTGCTCAATTCCTTTAAGGAGCGGCTCACCTTCACTGTGCCGTCATCACGAATAAAGCGTTGAATTTCGCCGATAATCATCGGTACTGCATACGTCGAGAATTTCACATCATAGCTTAAATCGAATTTATCGACCGATTTAAGCAACCCGATACTGCCGATTTGAAACAGGTCATCAGGATCATAACCTCTGTTCAAAAATCTTTGCACGACGGACCATACAAGGCGCATATTTTTCTGGACTATTGTATCTCTAGCTGACTGATCGCCATCTTGGCTTCTTTTAATAAGCTCCTTCACTTCATGGTCTTTTAAATACGTTTCTTTCTCCTTTTTTACCTCCACATCCATAAGCGATTCTCCTTAATTGCTTAGCATTTTGCTCTTTATTAAATGCTTACGCAGGCGGATCTCAGTTCCATTTTCTGGGCTAGAATGCACGTCAATTTCGTCCATAAAATTTTCCATGATGGTGAATCCCATTCCGGATCTTTCTAATTCAGGCTTTGTCGTAAATAACGGCTGTCTTGCTTCTTCCACATCCATAATTCCTTTACCATCATCACGGATAGTCAAATCAATGAAGGAATCCTCCATTATGACAGAAATATAAACTATTCCATCAGGATCATTTTCATATCCATGTATAATACAGTTTGTGACTGCTTCAGAAACAACCGTTTTAATTTCCGTCAGTTCATCCATTGTCGGATCAAGCTGTGTAATAAAAGCAGCGACAGTTACCCTTGCAAAGGATTCATTTTGGCTTTGTGCGCTGAATTGCAAATGCATTTCATTTCTCATTTATGCAACCCCCAATCTTTCAAGTGCAAATTGTTCATTTGTTTCCAGCTTCATTATTTTAAACATGCCAGACATATCAAACAACCTTTGTACACTCGGGGAGATTGCACAAATCACCATTTCTCCGCCTAACTGCTTTATTTGTTTATATCTGCCTAAGATAACTCCTAAGCCTGAACTATCCATAAATGATAAATGCTCTAAGTTTAAAACAATATGGCGAATATTTTTGCTCTCTATCGCTTCTGTCGCTTTTGTGCGTAGCTCTTCCGCGTAGTGATGATCTAATTCCCCTGCTAAACGAATACAAAGAACATTGTTTTTTGTTTCCAGCTCAATATTAAGACTCACTATCCATAGCCTCCTCTATTTGGTTTAGTGAGTCAATTCTACCTTGAATCCTTCATTTCCTTCAAGCAAGACAAAACTAGTGTTGATTCGCTAAAAAAACAGGAATGATGACATTTTTTATTCTGTTTTTGTGAACATTCCTGCAGTTCGTTTAAAGAGCGTCCACCAGCCCGCTTCCTTAATTTCTGTTTGAGAAACAAGCGGACTTTCTACAATTACCTTCCCATCCTTGATGAACTGAACCTTACCAATTTCCTGACCTTTTAATATCGGAGCCTTAAGGTTTTTAGACATCGTTATTTTTTTCTCCACGTCATCCACCTTTTCTCCTTTTTTCGTTAACAGGGAGATTGGTTCACTTGTAACTGCCGCAGCTTGTTTTTGTTCCCCTTTACTAACCTTTACCTTGCCGATCATTTCATTGCGCTTGTAAACGGGGTGTGTCTCATACTGACTAAATGCATAGTCAAGCATTTTCGTTACCTGTGCATTACGCTCTTTTGAAGTTGGCGCACCAAAAACAACAGCAATTACACGCATTCCATTCTTTTCAGCAGTTGCTGTTAAGCAGTATTTCGCTTCCTTTGTAAAGCCCGTTTTCAGGCCATCCACACCTGGATAAAATTTAACAAGACGGTTTGTATTCACAAGCCAAAATTTCTTATCTGAATTTTCCCTAAGGTAAGCTTCATATGTACCTGTGAATTTCGTGATATCTTCATATTTCAATAATTCCTTTGCCATAATGGCCATATCATGTGCTGTACTGAAATGGTCATCAACAGGAAGGCCTGTAACATTCTTGAATGCAGTATTCTTCAATCCTAAACTAGTTGCTTTTTTGTTCATCATTTCTACAAAAGCTTCCTCAGATCCAGCAAGTCGCTCTGCTACTGCAACTGCTGCATCATTACCAGAACCAATTGCTATACCTTTAAGCATTTCCTCTGTTGTCATTTCTTCACCGGGCTCAAGGAAGATTTGTGATCCGCCCATTGATGCAGCATGTTCACTTGTTCTAATCTTCTCGTCAATCTTGAGTTTACCTTGATCAAGTGCTTCCATAATTAATAACATCGTCATTATTTTTGTCATGCTTGCAGGCGGAAGCTCTTCATTGCTGTTTTTCTCATAAAGCACTGTACCCGTATCTCTGTCAATCAGGATAGCTGATTTTACATTGTCCACCAGTTCACTGCTTTTTTCTGCAGCAAGTGTGCTTGGTGCAAGCACAGAAGCAAATAGTAACATGCTTAAAAAGATTGTTGCGATGCGTTTCATCTCATGACCCTCCATTCTATATACTGTCCCATTTTTTCCAATCGTTGTTTTTTTATACAGACATTTATTATATTTTTTCTAAATAAATGCACTATTTGACATGGATGAGGCTTCCTTGACACAACAAGGCATTTGAGCTATTTTTAAACTGTTGAATTATTAGTTCGGCTCTTGAAATAAGCAATAAATTACTGGCTGTTTTTTTAAAATAAAGGAGGAGAAACGTTGATCCATATAAAAACGAAGGAGCAAATCGAAAAGATGAAAAAAGCTGGGGAAATCCTTGCTGATTGCCATAAGGAAATCCGTAAATTGATAAAACCTGGCGTTACTACACTTGAGATTGATAGATTTGCAGAAGAATATATTACAAAAAGAGGGGCAACTCCTGAGCAGAAGGGCTATCATGGCTATCCTTTTGCGACATGTGCTTCGGTAAATGATGTTATTTGCCATGGCTTTCCAAACAAAACCTCTTTGAAAAACGGGGATATTGTAACAATAGATATGGTCGTTAATTTAGATGGATGGCTGGCTGATTCTGCATGGTCATATGCTGTTGGAACCATTTCAGATGAAGCGCAAAATTTGTTGAAAACAACGGAAGAGGCATTATATAAAGGGATTGAGCAAGCGGTTGTCGGCAACAGAGTCGGAGATATTTCTCATGCTGTTCAAAGCTATGCTGAATCAAAGGGCTATTCTGTCGTACGTGATTTTGTCGGTCATGCGATTGGGAGAAATATGCATGAAGAACCGCAAGTTCCTCATTATGGTCCGCCAAATTTAGGAAGAAGATTAAAAGAGGGTATGGTTATTACGATTGAGCCAATGCTTAATACAGGCATGTATCATGCAAAGGTCGATTTAGACGGATGGACAGCACGAACTGTAGACGGCAGTCTATCTGCACAGTATGAACATACTTTAGCCATTACTGCTGATGGACCAGTCATATTAACAAAGCAATAAACAAACAAAAGGGAAGCACTTATTACAGTGCTTCCCTTTTATTAGTCATTCATGTACAAGCTCTTTCACTTGATTCGGAGGCATAACATTTGCGGGGATTCCAGGTACATACGGTTTGGCTGCTGCAAAGTTTGCAAACTCTTCTTTAGCTTCCTTTATTATCGTTTGATCCTGCAACAAATCATACAGCGTTAACGCCATTGTTTTGGCGGCCAAATGCATGCCTTTAAAACCGATGGAACTTCCATAGGAAGCAGTTGCTTGCCAGGAGTGTGCTTGAACACCAACTGGTGCACAAGTTGTTGTCACTTGGCCAACAGGTGTAATCCAGCTGACATCGCCAACGTCTGTTGACCCGCCGACAGATACTCCCTTCATTTTCGGATCGTTAATACTTACAGTTGGAAGAAGTTCATCTGTATAGGCAGCGATTCTTTTTTGGGAACCTTCTACAATTTTCGGATCAATGGAAGCAATAATCTCCTTAGCAAACTGCTTTTCTTCTTCAGTAAAGTAGATCGGGTTTTCCTCCATATTCGCTTTCATCACATCATTTAATCTGTCATTTGGCAATGTTTCATAGGCAAAGGCTAGTATTTCTGAGCTTACAGCTGTTTCTGTCATCAAAGCAGCTCCATCTGCACACTTCTTTACCCTTTCAAGCAGCTCATCGACCTGCTCCTTTGTAGCAGCACGGATATAATACCAAACAGTGCTTGTATCTGGAACAATATTCGGAGCAAGCCCTCCATTTGTGATAACATAATGAATTCTTGAACCATCTAATATATGTTCACGTAAATAATTAGATCCAATATTCATTATTTCGACGGCATCCAATGCGCTTCTTCCCGCATGAGGTGCGCCAGCAGCATGTGCAGCAATGCCTGTAAAGTGAAACTTAATAGAAACCATCGCCTGCATGCTGAAGTTAGAAGTCATATTAGCTGTACCAGGATGCCAGGTTAAGGCACAATCCAGGTCATTAAACAAACCGCTTCTAGCCATGAAAGTCTTTCCTGACAGCACTTCTTCGGCAGGACAGCCATAGTAGCGGATTGTACCTGCAAGATTTTCAGCAGCCATTTTGTCCTTTAACGCCATCACTGCTGCGACGCCTGCTGTTCCTAAAAGATTGTGACCACAGCCATGGCCTGGACCTTTTTCGACGATTTCAGCACGAATAGGTGAAACCTTTTGAGAAAGGCCTGGCAATGCATCATATTCTCCCAAAATACCAATAAGAGGCTTACCAGTCCCATACTCTGCCACAAACGCGGTAATTGATCCTCCCGCATTTTCTTTAATCGAAAAGCCGGCATTTTGAAGTGCTGTCATTTGCTTTTCTGCAGCATATGTCTCCTCATATGCTACCTGTGGATGTTCCCAAATATCCTTTGCCATCTCTGTAAAGAATTGTTCGTGCTCATTAAGCCAGTCCGTTACATCTGTTTTACCCATAATTAGCCTCCTAAAAAATATATTAGTCACATGAAGAGTATGAATATTCTGTATTTTAAAAGCATACCTTATCCTCATCTTTCGTGCTACAAATTAGTTAGGAAATCTGACTGAAAATAATTTTTTATTGAAGAGCTGCCAGTACTTTATCTTGAATCATCGATACTTTCTTCTTCATATGAACTGGTTCATAGTCTTCGTCAATACATTCCTCCCAATAGGCGATATGAAGTTTATCGATTTCAAAGTCTGATTCATGGAGAGATGCTCCCCCATCACCTTGGATGGAATACCAATAAAGGAATTCACCACTCTCTGTAAACTCCCGAAAAATGGTTTCCACATACATTTTTTCAGCTTCTAATGTAAGAAGCACTTTATCCATTTCTTTATTGAGAAGCTCTAGCCATTCATCAACTTTAGAAGATTTCCCGTTTTTCACCTTTACTCTCGTCAGTTCAATGTTCATCATTCACACCCCTCGCTTTTAGCAATATTATAACAAAGCAATTAGATTATTGTCTAATTAGTTTACAAAAAAGAAGATCGAGTTTTCCTCGACCTTCTTGTTTCACAAAATCAGCCAGTAATTACTTCATAAATCAATTCTGGAGCATCGACTTTTTTGTCTATGACTTTAATATGTTCATACAATCTCTGCTTCACATCATCAATATTTTCTGTATTACTGTAAATGGTTACAAGTGATTCGCCTGCCTCCACCTTGTCACCGATCTTTTTGTTAAGTACCAATCCAACAGATAAATCAATTTCCGATTCCTTCGTCGCTCTGCCGGCACCGAGAATCATTGCTGCTGTCCCAATGCTGTCAGCAGTGATTTCTGCCACGTAGCCTGACTCTTTCGCAGGAAGCTCCAGCTTGAACGGGGCCTGCGGGAGACGCTCAGGATGATCAACAACACTTGCATCGCCGCCTTGAGATTCCAAGAAGAGCTTGAATGTTTCCAAAGCCTTGCCACTCTTGATTGCTTCTTCCAACAATTCTCTTGCTGCTTCAATACTATCAGCCTTTTCTGCCAAATACACCATTTGAGATCCAAGAGTAAGACACAGCTCTGATAAATCTTTTGGCCCTTGACCTTTTAATGTATCAATTGCTTCCTTTACTTCTAGCGCATTCCCAATTGCATATCCAAGAGGCTGGCTCATGTCTGAAATAATCGCCATCGTTTTACGGCCGACATTATTACCGATTCGCACCATCGCTTCTGCAAGCTCCCTTGAATCATCCAATGACTTCATGAATGCTCCTGCACCCGTTTTTACATCAAGACAAATCGCATCAGCACCTGCAGCGATTTTTTTGCTCATAATACTGCTTGCAATAAGAGGGATACTGTTTACCGTTGCCGTAACATCCCTTAAAGCGTACAATTTCTTGTCTGCAGGAGTTAAGTTGCCGCTTTGACCAATTACAGCAACCTTATTTTTATTTACTAGTTTAATAAATTCCTCTTTATCGATTTCAACATGGAAGCCTTTAACAGCTTCTAGTTTATCGATTGTTCCGCCAGTGTGACCAAGTCCGCGTCCACTCATTTTTGCGACTGGAACGCCGACAGCTGCCACTAATGGACCAAGAACAAGTGTAGTCGTGTCGCCAACACCGCCTGTAGAATGCTTGTCAACTTTGATTCCTTCAATTGCTGACAGGTCGATAACATCGCCAGAATGTACCATTGCCATTGTTAAATCGGCTCGTTCCTTTTCTGTCATGCCTTGGAAAAACACTGCCATTGTGAATGCACTGATTTGATAATCAGGTATTGTACCATCCGTATAGCCATTAATAATGAAAGAAATTTCCTCTTCCGTCAATTCGCGTCCATCACGTTTTTTCTCAATTAAATCAACCATTCGCATTTTCATAGTGAGAATCCCCTTATCTACTATTTGCCGATTTCTTTGACTAATTCTTTAACATATTTAAGGAAGTCTGCTTTTACCTTTTCCGTTGTTTCAATTACTTCTTCATGGTTAAGAGGCTGATCAAGAATGCCTGCTGCCATGTTTGAGATGCAGGAAATTCCAAGTACTTTAAGTCCAGCATGTCTTGCTACAATTACTTCTGGAACCGTTGACATACCAACAGCATCTCCACCTAAAACTCTTAGCATTCTAACCTCTGCAGGCGTTTCATAGGAAGGACCTGTATTACCGACATAAACACCCTCTTGCACCTTTAAGCCAATATTGGCAGCGATATCTTTTGCTGCTGCTCGTAAATTCTTGCAGTATGCTTCAGACATATCTGGGAATCTTACACCTAATGCAGAATCATTTGGTCCGATTAACGGGTTTGTTCCCATATTGTTTATATGATCAGAAATCAACATTAAGTCCCCAGGAGCAAATGCCTCATTCACACCACCTGCCGCATTTGTAACGATAAGGTTTTCAACACCTAGTTCTTTCATCACGCGAATAGGGAATGTCACCTTTTCGAAAGTATAGCCTTCATAATAATGGAATCTTCCTTGCATTGCGACAACTTCAACACCGCCTATTGTTCCAAATACAAGCTGGCCAGCATGGCCTTCCACTGTAGATACTGGGAATTCAGGAATTTGCTCATAAGGAATTTTGACAGCATTTTCAATTTCTTCTGCCAAAACACCAAGTCCTGACCCTAAAATAAGCCCAAGCTTCGGTACTGCTGCATATTTTTCTTTTAAAAAGTCTGCTGATTGTTTAATTTTTGTATAATTCATGTTCACTGCTCCTTATATTAATTCCTTCAAGAAACTTTTGCCGTGCTTAGGTAAAGTAACTTGGAAATTATCTGCTATTGTTGCACCAATATCCGCAAATGTTTCTCTTAATGGAAGCTCACGGGAAGCACTGATGCTCTTATTATATACTAACAAAGGCACATATTCTCTTGTGTGGTCTGTGCCAGGAGCAACGGGGTCATTGCCATGGTCTGCCGTAATAATAAGCAAATCATCTTCATTTAAGAGTGGCAATACCTCTGTCAGCCTTGCATCATATTCCTCTAATGCCTTTCCATAACCGATTGGGTCACGTCTATGTCCATAAAGGGCATCAAAATCAACAAGATTTAAGAAGCTTACGCCTGTAAAGTCCATATGTAATGTTTCTAGAAGCTTATCCATTCCGTCCATATTGGATACTGTCCGTAGTGATTGGGTTACACCCTCCCCATCATATATATCCGAGATTTTTCCGATAGCAATACTGTCCAGCCCATTGTCCTTTAACTCGTTCATCACTGTTCTATCGAACGGCTTAAGTGCATAGTCATGACGGTTTGCAGTCCTTTTGAAATTGCCTGGCTCACCCAAAAATGGTCTTGCAATAATTCTGCCGACCATGTATTTCTCATCAAGAGTCAACTCTCTTGCGAGTTCACAAATTTCATAAAGCTCTTTTAATGGTACTACCTCTTCATGTGCAGCAATCTGCAGAACCGAATCAGCAGATGTATAGACGATTAAATCGCCTGATTTCATATGCTCTTCTCCAAGCTCATCGAGGATCTCAGTGCCACTTGCAGGCTTGTTGCCAATAATTTTACGGCCTGTTTTTGTTTCTAGTTCTTGCAGAAGCTCATCCGGAAATCCTTCTGGAAAAACACGGAACGGTGTATCAATACGCAAGCCCATGATTTCCCAGTGGCCTGTCATTGTATCCTTCCCGTTTGATGCCTCTTGCATTTTTGTATAATGTGCTAAAGGCTTGTCAGCCTTATCAATTCCTTTAATTGCCTCAATATTGCTCAAGCCTAATTTTCCCATATTCGGCATATGTAGGCCATTCATTTTTTCTGCTATATGACCAAGGGTATGTGCACCTAAATCGCCAAATTTTTCAGCATCTGGTGCTTCACCAATTCCGACTGAATCCATCACAATCAGGAATACCCTTTTAAATGGATATTTGGACATTTTTTTACCTCCTAATATAAAATTAATCATCCTATTTTACCCTTTAGTATGTATCTTTAACCAAAAAAATTATAGCACATTGTCAGAAGTCTGACATCTATTTCCTATAATTATTTTAGGGCCAGCCTTTCACCATACGAATGTATAGGTGGTGAAAGGGCTGACCCTATGCTCTTGGATGATATTGGCTGTAAACATCTTTTAATCTAGTTTTTGTAACATGTGTATAAATTTGTGTTGTTGAGATATCAGCATGTCCGAGCATCTCTTGAACCGCCCGCAAATCTGCCCCATTCTCCAATAGATGGGTAGCAAATGAATGCCTTAACGTATGTGGAGTGATTTCCTTTTTGATATCTGCTTCTTTTCCAAGACGTTTAAGGATTTTCCAGAATCCTTGCCGAGAAAGTCTTCTGCCATGATGGTTTAGAAAGAGCGCATCTGATTTTTCTTTTTTGTTTGAAAAATCTGCTCTTCCTTCTTCCAGATAAACGGTTATCGCTTTTGTTGCAGCACCGCCAATCGGAATAATTCTCTCTTTATTCCCTTTGCCGATACAGCGTACAAATCCCATCATTAAATGAACATCGTCCATGTTCAATTGAATCAATTCACTTACACGAATTCCTGTCGCATACAAAAGCTCAAGCATTGCCTTGTCCCTTTTTCCGAAGTGATCAAGCTTTTTAGGAAATTCAAGCAACGCCTCCACCTCTTGCATGGATAGCACCTTAGGCAATGACCGCTCTCCTTGCGGGGTTTCAATATGTACAGTTGGATCCTCTTCTGTCACCCTGTCACGGAAAAGAAACTGATGAAATGCTCGGATGGAAGCTATATGTCTGGCGATTGTTTTGGAAGACTTCCCTTTATCCTTCAAAAACCCCAAAAATCGAACGATATGTGCGCGTTGAATATCAGTTAGGCCAATTTGTTCTATGTCCCTTATATACTTGCAATAGGATTTCAAATCCCTTTCATAAGAAACTAGTGTATTTTTCGCCAAACCCTTTTCCACTAATAAATAATGCATAAGGTCCTTTAGCTGTTGTTCCATTTATCATTACTCCCCATTTAAGAAAAAAAGAAATATTCGTTCTTTCCAGGAAAACTCGTCAGCCTCCCCATCACCGCTCACTTTCACAGCAGCTCCAGACGGTTCATCATAGCGATGAAAATCCTGATATTCTTCATTAAACCATATAAGTGCATAATAAAAAAGAATCGTACATCCAACAAAAAGCAAAAATACCTTTGCTGTCCGAAAGACAACTTTAGACCATTGCAGCATAGATTTTCCTCCAAACTAGTTTCTTATTAAAAGCTATGCCAGTTTAGGAAGAAAATATACCTATAATAGAGCCTATTCTATGAAACAAATCAAAAAACCTTCTCCATATGAAAAAGGTTTCTCATTCTTTTTTTAATCTGCACTTTTTTCATTGCAGCGATGACATATTCCATGAAAGGTCAAACGGTGATCTTTTATTTTAAAATTCCAGTCACGTTCAACTACTTTTTCAACATCTCCTAATAAATCCTCTTGAATCTCGTCAACAGCACCACATTCTATGCATACTAAATGATGATGAAAGTGAGCTGCACCTTCTTGTCGTAAATCATATCTAGAAACACCATCACCGAAATTTATTTTATCAACGATTTTCAGCTCAGTCAGAAGTTCTAATGTCCGGTAAACTGTCGCTAATCCAATTTCGGGCGATTTTTCTTTTACAAGGAGGTAAACATCTTCTGCACTTAAGTGGTCTTCTTCATTCTCTAGCAAAACCCTCACTGTTGCTTCTCTCTGAGGAGTCAATTTATAGCTCGAAGAATGCAACAGCTTTTTTATTCTATCTATTCTACTTTCCATTCCGAAAGTCCCTCCCTAGCCACTGTCCATATCATTATAACAGAAGAAGGATTAGAATCCTAATAAAAATTATTATAAATAAGAATCAATAATTATTTGTTGTTTAAAATCATTATAATCTATTACTTTATAAACTAAAGCCGCCTATAAAGGAGCTGACCATATTAACAATGGATTTCATTAAGCCAGGAGAAATATACGCTTCTACACCTGCAGCTATCACTAAAGAAACAATTGCCCCAACCAACAATACCATGTATCGCCCGAATAACGGAAGCATTGGTTCTCCCATTTTTTTCATAAATTGCTGTCTGATCATCTTGAAAGAGAATGAAACAGCCAATGTTGCAGATATGATGAACACAGGAATGATAATGATATTTTGCGGCAATACAGAAACAAAAGAAAGTAAAAAGCCATTCCAGCCCATTTGATTTACTAAAAATCCGACTGTAAACCCGACAACCATTCCTTTTATAAATAATAAAATGAGAATAACAGGCAACCCAATAATCGAAATGCCTAAAAGCCACATTAAGCCAATGAATTTACTGTTATGAGAAAAGCTCTGAATAAACAAGTCTTTGCTGTCTGCAACCTTGCCGTTAGAAATTTGGCTGAAAAATTGTGACAAATAATAGAAAAGGTCTTCTTTTTGGCTTAATGTCAGGCTGTTAACCACAATTGCACCGAATATGACACCCATTAAAAACAACACTGCAATAAATAAATAGATGGAGGAATGTTCTCGAAAATGATTTGCTAGAATGTTCTGGTACTTATTTTTTTTCATTGCTATCTCTCCTCTGTGCCAATCTGTTATTTCATTCTATGAAACAAGAGCGCAGCATATGACTAGTAACTCTAGTATTTTTCTACCAAATTATATTTAGCATATAAAATTCAGTTTTTGTGCTAAATGGGAGAGGATGAGATCATACTTTCTAAACTGGAACCACAAAAAAACCAAACTATTAATCAATAATGATCAAATAGTTTGGTGTTGAATTAGACTTTACATACTGTTTTCTGTTTATTTATTTTCTTCCTTTATATAAACACTTCCGTAACGGCCTCCGCCTCCTACTGTGAGGGACAGGCTGCCTTCTCTTGCTGCTTGGATATAGTCTGCTATTTTGGCTGGGACTATTTCGGCCAGCTTTTCATATGGTGCAGCATGTATGATTTGCATTTCTGTTGAGAAATAGGAAAGCAGCTTCTCTAGTGTTTTGTTTCCTAAACCTGGGATGAATTCAAGTGGTACTTGGTGAATATAGGGTGGCCGCGCTGGTTTCGTACTTTTTGTTGAAAGCTCCTGAATCCTTGCAGCAACTCCTTTTTTTACGATTTTATGACCACAGCTGCTACAAGCAGCTTCTTCTTCTCCTAGTGGCTTATGACATTTCAAGCAAACTGTTTCATGGTATTTGCCTAACAACGGGTCCATCCCATAATTCGCCACAATTCTCCTGCCATCCATCCCCTTTAATGCCTTTTCCAGCTCTTGAAAGGATGCTTCCTTCAGCTCCAATATTTGATATTCACGGCCGAGTTTCGCAAGTGAATGGGCATCTGAATTTGTTACATAAGGATAAGCATGAAGCTCCTTTATATTGTCGGCCATTTCTGTATTTGAGCTTAAGCCAAGTTCGACTGCATCAATGAGTGACGGATCGAAAACCTCTGAAAGAGATTGCTTCACACCGCTTCCATACATACTTTTAAACGGCGTGAAGATATGAGCAGGAATAAACAGGCCACAAAGCTCCTTTACCTTTCGCTGCAGCTCGATTCCTGTCACATATATACGTTGTGAACTTAATTGAATATTCTTCATTTTACCAGACAGCCATAAGGAAAATTCCTTCATTGCATTCAATGTCGGCAAATAGCAGAGCACATGAATCGGTCCACTACATGCATCATCATATATTTCTAACTCAGAACCAGGAATAATCGTGATACCATCCATTTCCAGACCGCCGCCACTCTTTTGAGTCATTCTGCCTTCTGCTATGTATGTATCCATTTCCATTAATACTTCTGGCGAATGACAATCAATAATCCCAATCATATCAAGCCCCTTTTGAAAACTCGCATACTCAATGATGTTCAAAAAGGTTAAGTTCCGAGATCCGGTTATTTTTACGGCTTTACCGCTTGCTGTTCTGCCAATATGAATATGCAGGTCTGTAAATATGTGTTTCATCCCTATCACCTTATTTTCCAAGGAGCTGCCAGTATTGAACAGCATACATTGTTTTAGCATCAAGAATTTTTTGCTCCTTTATTAAAACAAGCGCTTCTTCTAATGAGATTTCCATAAGATTCACAAACTCATCCTCGTCAAGTCCTGCTGCATCTTCCTTTTTATAAAGTCCTTTTGCTAAGTAGATATGAACCAGTTCATCTGCAAAGCCTGGTGATGTATAAAAGGAGGTAATATGCTCCAAGTTCTTACAGCCATAGCCAGTTTCTTCCTCAAGCTCCCTGCTTGCACAAACGGCAGGATCCTCGTCCTTTTCCAGCTTACCTGCCGGAATCTCAATAATCGCTTTTTCAAAGGCTTTTCTGTATTGTTCCACTACAACAAGCTTATCATCCTCTGTTATGGCAATAACAGCTACCGCACCAGGATGCTTAATGATTTCCCGTGTCGATGTGTTCCCATTCGGAAGCAGCACCTCATCGACTTGCAGAGAAATAATTCTTCCTTTAAAGATTTCCTTTGTGCTGATTGTTTTTTCTTCTAAATTTTCCATCTGTGTTTCACTCCTGTTCTATTTTCTAAACCAGTTTTCATATATTTCATTATACTTATTTCCCCTTCCAAAAGGGAAGGAAACGGAGGCAATCCTTGAAGATTTATAAACAACAAAACGCAATTATTCTGACAGGCAAGGCTTGGCAAGTGCGTCATATGCTTAAAAATTATCAAAAAGACTATAAGTTTGTAAAAGACTGGATAGATGCAGATACACCGCAAAGAAAAAAAGAAGCCAAAAAATAGGGCACATCCTTTGTCTTCTGCTCCTTCTTTTCGATAAAATAAAGAGGCAAGCTTAACATGAGAGAGGTGTTTTTGATGAAAAAGAACCGTTTAGGACAATCTGATTTATATATTTCTGCACTTGGTCTTGGATGCATGAGCTTAGGAACAGACGAAAAAACAGCTTTCCCTGTGCTGGAGGCAGCAATAGAAGCTGGCATTAATTATTTTGACACAGCTGATTTGTATGACCTCGGACAAAATGAGCAATTACTCGGCAAATTCTTTAAGCAAAATCGTGAGGATATCATCATTGCCAGTAAAGCAGGGAATAAATGGCAGGAAGGTGAGGAAGGCTGGACTTGGGATGCCAGCAAATCCCACATAAAGGAAGCTGCCAAAAACAGCCTCAAGCGTCTTGGCACTGATTACATTGATTTATATCAGCTCCATGGCGGGACACTGGAAGACCCTATTGATGAAACAATTGAAGCGTTTGAGGAATTGAAAGAAGAAGGTTATATTCGTTATTACGGCATTTCCTCCATTCGTCCAAATGTCATCAGGGAATATGTAAAGCGTTCTAATATTGTATCTGTTATGATGCAATACAGTGTATTGGACAGGCGTCCAGAGGAAGAAGCATTGCCGCTGCTTCATGAAAATGGCATCAGTGTTGTTGCACGGGGACCTGTCGCAAAAGGGTTGCTTAGTGACAATTTTGCGAGAAAGCTTTCTTCAAAAGGCTATATGGAATATACGGAAGAAGAACTTCGCTCAACATTAGAGTTATTAAAGGAAAAATTAGCTCACAATCATTCCTTACTGGAAGCGGCAGTACAATATAATCTTTCTAATCCTGCTGTTGCCTCTGTTATTGCTGGAGCAAGCAGTGTCTTGCAGCTGCAAGAGAATGCTAAAGCTGTTAACAGTGCTGCACTTACTCCAGATGAACTAAAAATCATTCAGGAGGCTTCAAAGGCATCCATTTATAAAGATCATAGATAATAATAAAAGCAGCAGGGTCATCCTGCTGCTTTTATTTGAATTCTTTCCAGTTCATCGGTGTATCGTTCAGAAGCTCTTCAAAGCTTTTGTTTTTTTCTTTTTGGCGGCGTTCTTCTTTTTTTCTTGCTTCTTCTGCTTTTAGTCTTTCTTCCTCTTCGGCCTTAAGTTCTTGCTTCTTATCCTTTAATTGCTTTGCGAGCTGCTCATTTAGCATATCTCCTAGTGTTACTGGCTTGTCGCTAGTTTCTTTTTTCGCCTGTCTGTTTTGTTTCTTCTTCATGTAAATCTCCCCTACTATTTATTCACCAATTCGTATCGTCTCATCAAGGCTAACTTTAACATTGCCTTTAATTGCTCTTGTAATCATGCAGGATGCCTCCGCTTTCTCAGCAAGCCTTGCTGCAAGCGTCACGTCTTTTTGTGTCGCTTCATCGTTCAATATAATTGTTGGACGATGGATTATCTCCTTATATGTAAAGACACCGTTTGTCACATCTACAATTGCTTCCGATTCTAGGTTTAAGCTTTTTTTGTTCAAATTGCTTCTTTCCATCATAGCAGCCAATGTGATAATGAAACAGGTTGCTGCCGCACCTAAAAGCATTTCATCCGGATTTGTCCCGACACCTGGCCCATCCATTTCCTGCGGGATAGAAATTTGCGTTTTTAAGTTCCCGCTTTCGATTGTACCGATATCATTGCGAAGCCCTGGCCAGTTTGCCTTTAAATGAAAATGATGCTCTGCCATTAATTATCAACCTTTCTGTTTGCACTTGCTTGTATCATACCATATTTTTTAGTTCCCGTTCATTTCCGCGCTTCTGTCCACTAACAGGCTCTATTTTCGGGAAAAACGGTGTGTCACGTAATGGAACAAGCCGTATACTGTTACTATTCTTGCTATTTTTCAGTGAGTATATCTTTCACCAGCTCCATATGTAAATGCTCTTCTGATTAAATCTGCCAAATTACGGGTATCCTTATTTTTGTATATGTATCGGTAGCCTAAAAAGGTTGTATTTACTACTATAGCCTGCTTTGTTTCTTTAGAAAATAATGGTAAACTCATAGTAGTTTTTTGAAATGAAATTATTTTGTTCGGGGGAATGAATGTGAAAAAATTTTTTCGCTATTTCTTTTCATTCTTGATATTTTTTACATCCATCGGTGTTTACTGCACAAATAGGTTGATGTATATGAAGAAAAAAGAGGACGAATTTATCTTTAACAGAGAAAAGGCCGCCGGAAGGCTTGATCCTGTGACATTAGAGACACTAAAAAAAAGGGAAATAAGTATTCCGTCTCCTTATGGCTATATGTTAAAAGCAATTGCTACAGAGCCATATCCTAATAAGCGCTATATTATTATTGCTCATGGAGTAACTGAAAATAAACTAAATTCCATCAAATATATGAACATGTTTTTAGAAAGAGGATTTAATGTCATTATTTATGACCATCGCAGACATGGCGAGTCTGGCGGTAAAACAACAAGCTTTGGTCATTTCGAGAAATTTGACTTAAAGGCGGTTGTTGATTGGTTAAAGGCTGATAAAGGCGAAGATATACTATTAGGAATTCACGGGGAATCAATGGGTGCTGCTACAATGATTTTATATGCTGGCATGGTCGAGGATGGAGCTGATTTCTATATTGCTGATTGTCCCTTCTCCGACTTTGGTGAACAATTGAACCATTTAGTCAAAGCAGAAATGAAGGTGCCGGGTAATCTGTTCTTGCCAATTGCTGATTTGGTCCTGCGGGCAAGACAGCGATATTCCATCCGCCAAGTCTCCCCAATTGCTGTAATTGATAAAATTGAGAAGCCGATGCTATTTATCCATAGTGAAAAGGACACCTTTATATTGCCTGAAATGACACAAAAGCTGTTCGAAAAGAAAAAGGGACCGAAGAAGCTATTTCTTGCATTAAATGGATTCCATGCTCAAAGCTATAATGAAAATAAGCAAGAATACGAGCAAGTAATTGATGACTTTTTGCAGGAGTACGTAATGAAATAATAGGCAGATGCTTTATAGAGAGTGCTTAAAATTGGTTAAAGCTCTGAAACTTTTGCAAACAGAATTTTAATATTGGAACGAAAAAGAGGCTGGGACAAAACAAAAGATAACCTTTCTAAACACGAATAATAAAATTACATCTAAATTTGAAAAAAGAAGCACGTGACTAAATAGATATGGGTTTAAAATTGGTTCGTTTCATTGCGCGCTCGTCCTCGCGCTTTCCGCGGGGAGGAAGCTGAGCCTCCTCGTCTTCGCCTGCGGGGTCTAAGCCTTTCCTCTATTTCTCGCAGGAGTCGAGTGACCTCCGCTCCATTCCACTAAGTTTTCTAATAAGTGTATTAAAACTAAAAAACACAAAAAAGCCGAACTATTTAATCATTGGTTGATTAAGTAGTTCGGTTTTTATGCGGATTCACTTACTTATGTCCCAGCCTCTTTTTTCTCACTTCCAATGTTCGTTTATATATTCATCTCTGCCAGACTTTTCTCTGTCCTCTTTATAATGCTGCTTGTTTTTCTTATGATAGTCTTGGTGATATTCCTCAGCAGGATAAAAAGTTACAGCAGGCTCAATTTCGGTAACAATCGGCTTTTTGAAGCGGCCACTATCTTCAATTGCCTTTTTTGACTCCTCTGCCAGCTGTTTTTGCTTTTCATTATGATAATAAATCGCCGTACGATATTGAGAGCCTCTATCATGAAATTGCCCGCCGCTGTCTGTTGGATCAATTTGCTGCCAATACAGCTCTAGCAGTCTTTCGTAGGGAAATAACTCTGGATCAAAGGTGATTTCCACCACTTCCGCATGTCCAGTAGTTCCTGTTTTTACTTGCTCATATGTAGGATTTTCGATATGTCCTCCCGTATAACCTGACACAATACCGCCAATTCCAGGAAGCTCATCAAAAGGTGTTACCATACACCAAAAGCATCCGCCTGCAAATGTCGCTTTTTCCATGTTGTCGCCCTCTTTCTATCCCAATAATGCTTCTATTATAGAAGCTTTTCCCTTACAGATATTGAAACTAGTATATAATAAAATCTAGTAGGATACTACCATTTAACACTAAAAAAGAACTGCTGTGCAAATGGATATTACTTCAACCAGACCTGTATGAAATTATAAGATACAGTCTATGATTATAAACAGACTCCCCCCATTTTAAATAAGAGGAATTATTTTTTATCAAGCATACCGCCCATCACCCGATCTGCTATGCGCGGAAATAAACTGTACAGGATACTGCCTGCATTCATCCACCCTGGCAGGTTCAGCTCTCTTTTTGGCTTTAAAAGCAGTGCCGTAATACGGTCCGCAACGTATTCTGTTGTAAGCATAAATTTCTGCACATTCTTTACATAGTTGCCGGACTTATCTGCTACTTCAAAGAAGTTCGTATCAATCGGCCCTGGATTAACAGCACTTACATTTATAGCAGTTTTCGCTACCTCCATCCGGAGACTATTCGTAAAGCCTAAAACAGCATGCTTTGTTGCAGAATAACCAGACGATTTTGCTGTCGCAAGCTTGCCGGCTTGTGAAGCAATATTAATAATATGCCCTTTGTTTTCCTGCAGCATAGATGGTAAAACCTCTTTTGTACACGAAATAAGACCGAGCACATTTACTGCAAACATCCTTTCCATGTCCTGCATATTTGTTTCATGCAAATACTCAAAAATGCCAAAGCCAGCATTGTTAACGAGAATATCGACAAAGCCTACCTTTTTATATATTTCTGTAAAAACCTCATGAACCATCGTCAAATCACTTACATCCAACACAAAATAAAGGGGCTCTGCTGCTGTCTCTTTCTGTATTCTCGCCGCAATTTCCTTCAGCTTGTCTTCTGATCTTGCAATAAGTATTGGTCTAGCACCGAGCCTTGCTGCATTCTCAGCCAGCCTTTCTCCGATTCCGGAGGACGCACCTGTAATAATAATATTCTTGCCTTGTAAGTCTCTCATCGCTTCACCTCTTCATTTACTTGCTATTCTTTATAAGCTGGAATCTCATACTCTTTAAAGTCCTCCGCTACAGATGAAGCCGGAAAGATTGCTTGTGCCTCCTCTAGCAAAGTTTCTACTGTATCGTATCTCGCACTGATATGTGTAAGAATCAAGAATTTTGCGCCTGCTTCCTTCGCATTCGAAGCGGCTTGTCCTGCTGTTGAATGGTAATACTCGCCCGCTATGGCCGCTTCCTTTTCTGAAAATGTAGCTTCATGCACTAAAACATCTGCAGCCTTTGCCAGCTCTACAGCAGCACAACAGCTTCTAGTATCACCGAGAATAGTAACTATTCTACCTTTTATACTAGGCCCAACAAAGTCCTTCCCGTCAATGATGGTACCATTATCAAGGGTTACTTCCTTGCCTGCTTTAATTTCTCTGAATAGTGGTCCAGGCTTAACTCCCATTTCCGCCAATTTTTCCGTCAAAAGAGCGCCTGGCCGAACCTTCTCGACAATTCGATAACCAAAGCTTTGCACACCATGCTCTAGCATTTTCGCTTCGACATAAAACTGATCATCGTCTAAAATAATGCCCTCATTTACTTCGACTATATTCAGTTCATATTTCAAATAAGTTTGACTGACCTTCAAGCTGACAGCAATATAGTCTGCAATGCCTTTTGGACCATAAACAGTCAGTGGGGTTTCTCCGCCTTGAAAGGACCTGCTTGCCAAAAAGCCTGGCAAACCGTATATATGATCACCATGGAGGTGAGTAATAAACACCTTTTCCACTCTTCGCGGCTTAATATTTGTATGTAAAATTTGATGCTGTGTCGCTTCACCACAATCAAATAACCAAATGCTCCCTTTTTCCTCAAGCAGCTTTAACGCGATGCTTGTCACATTCCTCGCTTTTGCTGGTATTCCAGCACCAGTGCCTAAAAATGTTAATTGCATAAAAACCATTCACTTCTTTCTCTTTTTCTCTTGTTTACCTTTATAAGAGGTTAGGTATGCTAACATTGTATAATTTGCACAAAATAACCGTTGATACTAGCAGTATAATGCAAAAAATGACCTAATCCAAATATATTAAAACTTTTTCCTAGTAAGTTTCCCTATTATCATGTAATATCTAAAAAGATAACATATTTTTTAGGTATCGATATGGCGGCTGCCTACTTATTAAAATTTTCAAATATTCAAACATAATATTTGCTAAAATGATTTTAGTCAGCTAAAATTCTATACCTGTAAGATGCTTACCATAGAAAAAACATGGCAAGATCAACACCATTGGAGATAAAAGCATTGAGATCCATACATATATATAGAAAAGAGGTCCATGTACGTGAATCAAAATCAACATTCTACTGCGTTAATCATGATTTTTGGGGCAACTGGAGATTTGGCAAACAGAAAGCTGTTTCCTTCCCTTTACCGTTTGTATCAAAAAGGCAAGCTTTCCCGCTTTGCTGTAGTCGGTGTAGGAAGAAGAACGTTAACGGATGAGCAGTTCAAACAAAATGTACAGAACTCTGTCGCTGAAGCGATTGATGGAAGCAAGGATTTAGAAGCATTTGCTTCTCACTTCTGCTACCATTCACATGATGTTACAGATTCCAGCTCATATGCTGCTTTGAAAAACATCGCGGACGACCTGGATAACAAATACAGTTTAGGTGGAAACCGTGTGTTCTATCTGGCAATGGCACCTGAATTCTTTGGCCCAATCGCTATCCATCTTAAACAGGATGGTCTTACAGATGTTTCAGGCTTTAAACGCCTTATCATCGAAAAGCCATTTGGCCATGACCTTGAATCAGCAAAAGAACTGAACGAACAAATCCGGACAGCATTTGCTGAAAATGAAGTATACCGCATTGACCATTATTTAGGTAAAGCAATGGTACAAAATATTGAAACGATCCGTTTCTCTAATGCCATTTTTGAAAACCTTTGGAATAACCGCTATATCAGCAATATTCAAGTTACTTCAAGTGAAGTTTTGGGTGTTGAAGAACGAGGCAGATACTATGAAACTAGCGGAGCACTTCGTGATATGGTGCAAAACCATATCTTGCAAATGGTTGCGTTGCTTGCAATGGAGCCGCCTATTCGTCTAACACCTGATGAAATCCGTTCTGAGAAGGTTAAAGTGTTCCGTGCGATGCGCCCTGTTGAAGGGGAAGACGTAAAGAACTACTTTGTCAGAGGCCAGTATGGAGAAGGACTTGTCGAAGACCAAGAGGTACCAGGCTACAGAGAAGAACAAATGGTTAATCCAGCATCACAAACAGAAACATTTGTAGCCGGAAAAGTCATGATCGATAACTTCCGTTGGGCTGGAGTGCCTTTTTATATCCGTACAGGAAAACGCCTTGAATCAAAATCTACAAAAATAGTTGTTCAGTTCAAGGACATTCCAATGAACCTTTACGATAAAAAAGATCAAGCACTTACTCCAAACTTGCTTGTTATTCATATTCAGCCAGAAGAAGGCATTACCTTGCATTTAAACGCTAAAAAAGCTGGTCAAAATATGGAAGCTACACCAATTAAATTAAGCTATGCAAACACAGGCATTGCAAGCATCAATACACCTGAAGCATATGAAAAGCTGATTGATGACAGCATTCATGGCGATGCAACTAACTTTACCCACTGGGACGAGGTAGCTCTTTCTTGGAGCTATGTTGATAAAATCTCACAAGCATGGTCAAGCACAACTGCTGAAAACTTCCCTAACTACGCTGCAGGCAGCATGGGACCGAAGGAAGCAGACGAACTGCTTGAAAAGGATGGCTTCTTCTGGTGGCCACTTAGCCAGTTTGAAGTAGATGTTTGCTGATTATAATTATAACAATATCAAAAACGTGAAATCCTCGATTTCACGTTTTTATGTACTTATAAAATGATGGGAGTTTGGAAGTTTGATGGGAAAAACAAAAATAGTCTTGCAGTTCTTACTCATGTTTCTTCTGTATAATTTAATTATTTTATATATTGGCTGGAATATCTTCACATGGCTCGAGGTATTGCTGCCGAATGTATATGTTCCTGTTTTAACAGCTTTACTGCTTATCGTCGCTTATTCGTATTTTGCCGGCCATCTCATTCGGTCCATTCCTGTATTCCGAATTGTCGGTTCTTACTGGCTCGGTTTTCTTCAGTATGCTGTCCTTATCCTACCATTAGCTGACTTGATAGCATACATTATTTCACGATATACAGATGCTGATAAAACAATTGCTATAGTCGGGATTGCCACCTTTATAGTATTTGCCTATTTACTGATAGCCGGGAGCTATAATGCGTATTCCCCTGTTGTCAAACAATATGAGCTTATGATCCCTAAAACAGCAGCAAAACCAAGTAAGCTGAGAATAGCAATGGCATCAGATATGCATTTCGGCACACTTTCAGGCAATGCTCATTTAAACCGTTTAGTTGAGCAAATCAATGGATTGACACCAGATATTATTCTTTTTCCAGGAGATATTATTGACGATGACCCTATTCCTTTCCTTCGTAAAAGAATGGGCGATAAAATGATGGAATTAACTGCTCCCTTAGGAATTTACGGCGTGCTAGGAAACCATGAATATTATGGCAATAAAATTCCGGAGTTTTTGGAGGAAATGAATCGTGTCGGTGTAAAGATATTAATGGATGAGACAGAAGTAATAGATGACCGGTTTATCCTGGTTGGCAGAAAGGATAAGACAGATAAAAAGCGCTTGCCTATCAAGGAACTGGTGAAACAAAAACCTGCCGATTTCCCTGTGATTATGATGGATCACCAGCCTGCAGAGTTAGTGCAAGCAATGGAGGAGGGTATCGATTTATCCTTATCTGGCCATACACATAGAGGTCAAATGGCACCAAATCATTTAATTACTAGAAGGGTATTTGAACTCGATTGGGGCTATAAACAAAAGGAGCAGCTTCATGCAATTGTATCATCTGGATATGGCTTTTGGGGACCTCCGATTCGTTTAGGAAGCCGTTCAGAAATTGTATGTATTGATATTGAATTTGTATAAAAGCAAGCAAACAAAAAAACACCATATAGGTGTTTTTTTGTTTGGCTTATTATTTCATCCAGTTAGTGTGGAATACGCCTTCTTTATCAGTGCGTTGGTATGTGTGTGCACCGAAATAGTCACGTTGTGCTTGAAGAAGGTTTGCTGGAAGTGTTTCTGTACGGTAGCTGTCAAAGTAAGCTAGTGCAGCAGCAAAGCTTGGTACAGGAATACCGTTTAATACAGCACCTGAAATTACTTCGCGAAGAGCAGATTGGTATTGCTCTGTGATATCGCTGAAGTAAGGATCAAGCAATAGGTTTTTCAATTCTGGGTCACGGTCATAAGCATCCTTGATTTTTTGTAGGAATTGTGCACGGATAATGCAGCCTCCACGGAAAATCATCGCAATCTCACCGTAGTTAAGATCCCAGTTATACTCTTCAGATGCAGCTCTCATTTGCGCGAAACCTTGCGCATAAGAAACAATCTTGCTCAAGTATAGCGCTTTGCGAACAGACTCAATGTATGCTGCTTTATCGCCAGTAAATGCTTTGATTTCTGGTCCAGTCAATACTTTGCTAGCTTTTGTACGTTCGTCTTTCATTGCAGAAATGAAACGTGCAAATACTGATTCAGTAATCATTGGAAGCGGAACACCTAAGTCTAATGCACTTTGGCTTGTCCATTTACCAGTACCTTTTTGGCCTGCAGTGTCAAGGATCAAGTCTACTAGTGGCTTACCAGTTTCTTCATCCACTTTAGTGAAGATATCTGCAGTGATTTCGATCAAGTAGCTGTCAAGCTCGCCTTTGTTCCAGTCAGCAAACACTTCATGCAATTCTTGAGCTTCAAGGCCAAGAACATGCTTCATGATGAAGTATGCTTCACAGATTAATTGCATATCTCCATATTCAATTCCGTTATGAACCATTTTTACATAGTGGCCAGCACCATCTGGACCGATGTATGTTGTACAAGGCTCATCGTTCACTTTAGCGGAAATATCTTGGAAGATAGGAGCTACAAGCTCATAAGCTTCTTTTTGTCCACCAGGCATGATAGAAGGCCCTTTAAGAGCTCCCTCTTCTCCGCCGGATACACCTGTTCCGATAAAGTGGATTCCAAGCTCACTTAATTCTTTGTTGCGTCGTTGCGTATCTACGAAGAAAGTGTTTCCTCCATCAATAACAATGTCGCCTTTATCAAGCAATGGCTTTAATTGTTCGATTGTAGCATCAGTTGCTGGGCCGGCTTTAACCATAAGCATGATTTTGCGAGGCACTTCCAATGATTGCACAAACTCTTCCATTGTGTATGTTCCGAAAATGTTTTTGCCTTCTGTTTCTTGCAGCATTTCTTCCGTTTTTTCTTTAGAACGGTTGAATACTGAAACAGTATAGCCCCTGCTTTCGATGTTCATAGCAAGGTTTTTACCCATTACTGCTAAACCAATAACCCCAAATTGCTGTTTTGTCATCTTTTAACGTCCCTTCTAAACTATGTATCCTTAGCTTTATAGTTGAATTCACTTTACTTTAGCAAGATTCTACTATTTATACAACTATTCTAGCTCATTCCAAACAAACTTTCATCGAAATTTTGAAAAAAATTTTCTCAAAAAGCAAATTATCTTAAAAACTACTTTCCTTGAAGGAAATCTTTGTTAAAACTGGTTTGAGTACCGACATCTTCGTCAGATTTTGATATACCGTTTCGCTCAGAGGCAGGTTCAATAATCTTCGTGCCATACTTCTCCTTCAGCTGTTCAATCGTTTTCCATAACGGTTCTTTTTCCGCTTCCTTCTCAAATGAAAACAAGTCTAGCTGTTTTGCAACATGGTCATTTTCTACTAAGTCTGTCGCAGTAATACCAAGCAGTCTAATAGGATTTCCATTCCAGCCCTGCAGAAATAATTCCTTGCTGACCTCTATTAAATCACTTTCTGACTTAAGTGGATTATTCAGCTTTTTGCTTTTTGAAAAGTTCTTTCTGTTACTATAACGGATTGTAATGCTTATCCCCTTTGTGTGGACTTTCTTGCGCTTCATGCGCGTCGCGACCTTATGTGCCAGCTCAGCTATAGTAAGAAATAGCTCCTGCTGGTTTGATGTATCCTTAGCAAGTGTTGTCGAGTTACCGATACTTTTAAATTCATTTGCACTTTGCGGATCGACATGTCTGTTGTCAATACCATTTGCTCGATCCTTAAGCCGTGGCCCATTAATACCAAGTAATCCCTTCAGCTGGATAGAATCAGCCTCTGCAAGGGCCTTAATTGTATCAATCCCCTGGCTCCTAAGCTTTTCGCCTGTCTTCTTGCCAATTCCGTGCATTTCCTCCACAGCAAGTGGCCAAAGCACAGAAGGAACATCTCTTTTCCGCAAAACCGTGATCCCCATTGGTTTCTTGAAATCCGACGCCATTTTTGCAAGAAATTTATTAGGAGCAATCCCAATACTGCATGGTAAATCGAGTCTGTCGTATATTCTTTTTTGAATGGTTTCCGCTATTTCTAGCGGTGTTCCAAATTCATAACTCTCTGTAATATCAAGATAACCCTCATCAATTGAAACAGGCTCAACTAAATCGGTAAACTCACGCAAAATATCAAACATGGCAACAGAAGCTGTTCGATATCTGTCAAACTGCGGCTTCTTAATAATCATATTGGGACACAGTTTTTTCGCTTCCCATAAAGGCATCGTTGTTTTCACGCCAAATTTTCTGGCCTCATAGCTGCAAGTGATAATAATCCCTTTTCGTTCCTCCACATTTCCAGCGATAGCAAGTGGCTTTCCTTTTAATTCAGGGTCATATGCCATTTCTACAGATGCATAAAAACTGTTCATATCAACATGCAAAATTACTCTGCCTTTTTTCGGATAGAACTCCTTCATAGCACCCACCAATCCTCATCTTTACACAGGCTGTTTATTCATATAATCCTTGATATCGTTGAGGCCTGCAAGTGAATCAAGTAAATTTTTCGGATCAATCATCATAATTAAGCGATCATCCTCTACGTTTAAAACACCAGTAAAATAACTTGTCTTTTGGTAAACGGACAGGCCAGCTTGCTTGATCATTTCGGCTTTCACATCAATTATTTCTTTCGCTGCATGAACAAGGACAGCAAATGACAGTTCCTCCTGTCTGATGACAATAAGTCTGTTATGCTCTGATGAAGTTGATGTTTTGTTATACAGGATATTTTCAAGATCAATCACTGGTATAAGCTCATCTCGCACCTTCGTTATACCAATTACATATGATGGCAGCTGGGCAACACTAGTTATATTCTCCTCTTTTTCAATTGATATAACATCCTGAATGGAAATAGCGTATTCTCCACCTGCTACTTGAAATATAACGGCTTTATCTATAGCTTCTATCATTCGTTTTTCTCCCGCTTTCTCTATAAACTTTTATGTAAAATCAATAATTTCGAAATCTACCTAGTATTATTATACTAATTTTCATTGATTTCCTCTATAAAAAAGCCTAATTCCTGCTTAAGCAAACGGGCAAGACATTATCCTCCAATATTTCGCCTATTATTTCTGAATAGTAATTTAAATAAAAAAGCCTTCCCCATAAAAGGGGAAGTGCTTCTGCTCTATTATTTACTTGCTACAACTTCCTCAATGATTGCTACAACCATTTCCGCCAATTTATTCAATTCTTCAATCGGCATTCTTTCATTTGTTGTATGTATATCCTCATAGCCAACAGCAAGGTTCACTGTAGGAATACCAAAACCACAAATGACATTAGCGTCACTTCCGCCACCGCTTTGCTGTAATTCACAGCTTCTGCCGATTTTCGCTGCAGCTTTACGAGCAACCTCAACAACATGGTCACCTTCACCGAACTTAAAGCCTGGATACATCACTTCCACATCAACAATCGCCTGGCCACCCATTTCTTTAGCAGCAGACTCAAATGCATTCTTCATTTTTTCCACTTGAGCTTCCATTTTCTCAGCAATCAAGGAACGAGCTTCTGCTAATATTTCCACATGGTCACAAACGATGTTTGTTTGCTGTCCGCCTTCAAAACGTCCGATATTTGCTGTTGTCTCACTGTCTATTCTGCCAAGCGGCATTTTAGAAATTGCTTTTGACGCAATAGTAATAGCAGAAATACCCTTTTCAGGCGCTACACCGGCATGCGCTGTTTTGCCAAGAATTGTTGCTTTCACCTTTGCTTGTGTTGGTGCAGCAACGACAATATTACCAACGCTTCCATCACTGTCTAATGCATAGCCGTATTTAGCCTTTACCAATGATGGATCAAGAGCTTTTGCACCAACCAAACCTGACTCTTCCCCAACTGTAATAACAAACTGAATCGTACCATGCGGGATAGACTGCTCTTTCAAAACAGTGATAACCTCCAGCATAACTGCAAGACCTGCTTTATCGTCAGCACCCAAAATAGTCGTGCCGTCTGTTACAACATACCCATCCTTAATGGAAGGCTTAATACCAACGCCTGGTACTACTGTATCCATATGCGAAGTGAAATAAATCGGATCTGCTCCTTCAACAGTACCTGGAAGGGTACAAATCAAGTTCCCCGCACCATGGCCAGTTACAGCTGTCGTATCATCTTCAAATACGTCTAATCCAAGTGCCTCGAATTTACTTTTAAGCAATGCACAAATTTCTTTTTCATATTTTGTTTCAGAATCAACCTGTACAAGCTCCAAAAATTGGTTCAATAAACGTTCATTATTAATCATATTTCGTTCCTCCAAATAATTACTCACTTTATTAGTATACACCTAAAGTAGCAAATGTTTGAAATATAATCTCTAAGTTTGTTGGAAATTTCTTTATAGTTGTTACTTTATGCTTTTCCTAGTAAAATAAAAGGACATAGAGAGAGTAATTGGAGGAATTTATGAGAAATAAAAAATTTCAGAAATTCGTAGTCTACTTAATGATTTTCATCATGTTACTATCAACCTTGCTGATTGGCATAGGTATGTTATTCTAAAAAAAAGCTGATTTTAGCGCAATAGGCTAAAATCAGCTTTTTTTATTATTTTCTAACTCATTCATGATTAATTGCTCCGTATTCAATTGCTAGCGCTTCTGAGCCTTGTTTAGAATCAGTAATTAATACTTTTGTTCCAAGTGGTACTGTTTGAAAAATGGATTCAATTACCTCATTTTGCATTCTCACACAGCCTTCAGACACATAATGACCAATGGAAGCAGGATTATTTGTCCCGTGAATTCCATATGTTCTTCCGTCTGTTCCTTCAGCATCGAATCCAATCCATCTCGTGCCAAGTGGGTTTTTTGAGTCTCCACCCATAATATTCTTCTTCCGGTAATAAGGATTCTCCGCTTTTACTGTGACGGTGAACAAGCCCTCTGGGGTCAGCTCATCCCTTTTTCCTGTCGCGACACTAATAACGGTCTGCACTCGATTATCATCAATTAGCGTCAATTCGTTTGTACTTTTATTGATGATAACGAATGGATCTCCTGGCAAGGGATTATCTCCCAGAGGCCAGAGCGGGGATAATCCCAGCAGCATAAATGCCAAGAACTTCAGCATGACACTCACCCTTTTTAGTTTATAGTGTGTGCCCGCATCTTGTTTTTATACCAGTTTTTGTAGGATAGAAAAAAAGCTGTCTTGTATCAAGACAGCTTTTAGGATTAAAGCATTTTTTCCAGAAATTCTTTTGCTCTTGCGCTTTTTGGATTGGAGAAAAACTCAGCAGGTGGTGCATCTTCAACAACTGATCCTTCGTCAAGGAACAAAACTCTGCTTGCAGCTTCTCTTGCAAATCCCATTTCATGTGTCACAATCAACATTGTAATCCCTGTATTCGCAAGAGACTTCATTACTTCCAGAACTTCTTTAACCATTTCAGGGTCAAGTGCTGAAGTTGGTTCATCGAACAAAATCACCTCAGGGTTCATTGCAAGTGCTCTGGCAATAGCTACCCTTTGTTTTTGCCCGCCTGAAAGACGACTAGGATATTCATTGGCTTTTTCAGCAAGGCCAACTTTTGTAAGCAATTCCATCCCAAGCTTTTCAGCATCTGATTTGCTGATGCCTTTTACCTTAATTGGTGCATACGTAACGTTTTGCAATACAGTCTTATGCGGGAAAAGATGAAAATGCTGGAACACCATACCGACATTTTCTCTCATTTTTTTTATATTAGCCTTCTTAGCAGTAACTTCCACATTATCAATGAAAATTTTACCCTCAGTAGGCACCTCTAATAAATTCAAGCAGCGCAGGAAAGTGGATTTACCAGAACCAGATGGTCCAATAATTGTCACAACCTCGCCTTTTTTTATTTCTGTTGAGATTCCTTTCAAGACATGTAAGGAACCGAATGATTTATGCAATTGTTGAACATTAATCACTTCTTCTCATTCTCCTTTCAAGAACCTTCGCAAGCAATGTCAGTACCATTACCATTACATAATAAATTACCCCTGCCAACAATAATGGTTCGAAGTAGGAAAATTTGTCTCCACCCATTATATAAGCTCGTCTCATAATATCCGTAACACCAATAACAGTAACAATCGCTGATTCTTTTGTCAGAGATACTGCTTCGTTTATAAGTGCTGGAAAGATGTTTTTCAGTGCTTGTGGAAGGATTAAATCAAACATAGCTTGTCTGTTGTTAACTCCAAGAGCAAGTGCCGCTTCTTTCTGACCTTTATCAACAGCAAGAATACCTGCACGGATAATTTCAGAAATATATGCTGCGGAGTTTAATCCAAATGACAGAATTGCAGCAGCTGCCGGTTCAATTTGCACACCAGTAATTTGCGGTGTACCGTAATAAATAATCATTAATTGAAGGACTAGCGGTGTTCCTCTGAAAATAGATGTATACGCATCAGCAATCCAGCTTAATACTGGAAATTTGCTTATTTTTAAAATTGATAGAACAATACCTAATACAAAGCCCAAAATCCCGGCAACAAATACAATTTTTAATGTAACAGTAATTCCTTTTAATAGAAAAGGAAGGGATGGAATAAACTGTTGAAAATCCAATTCCATTCTATAACTCAATCCTTTCAAAAAATAAGAAAACGTTAAAGAGTGCCTCTTTAAACGTTTTTCTTATTTAAGCTATTTATTTATATTAGTTACCAAACCATTTAACAATTAACTTATCTAATTCGCCGTTTTCTTTCATTTTATTCAATTCAGTATTGAACTCTTTTGTCATCGAGCTGTCTTTCGGGAACGCGATTGCAGAACCTGCATCATCATTTGCCTCTGTAGCAGTGAATGAGCTCAAAGAATCATCCTTTTTCAAATATCCTTGTGCTACCACATCTTCAATGATTGCAGCATCGAATCTGCCAGCTTTAATTTCTTCAACCAATTGTGGAATACGGTCACGGTTTTCCACTTTCACATCCACGTTTTTTGCGATTTCTTTCGCAGCATCTTCTTGGATGGATGCAAGCTGTACGCCGATTGTTTTACCTTTTAAATCTTCTACGCTGTTAATATTGCTGTCTTTTTTCGTGATTACTAAATCTTGTGCCGTATAGTAAATATCACTGAAATCAACATTTTCTTTTCTTTCAGGTGTTGGTGACATTCCTGACATGACCAAGTCTACTTGACCTGCTTGGATTGCCGGAATCAAGCCGCTGAAATCAAAATCTTTCACTTTAATTGTATAGCCTAGTTTTTCACCAAGTGCATTTGCTAAATCAATATCAAATCCGATGATTTCCTCACTTTTCGCTGAATCGATGTATTCAAACGGAGGATAGTCCGCAGATGTTCCCATAATAAGCTCTTTCTTGTCAGATCCCTCACTGTCTGAGCTAGTACCACAACCTGCTAGAATTGCTATCATTAAAAGCATAAGTGCCATTAGTTTCTTCATTAAAGTTTTCCCCCTATAATCATAATGATGTATTTTTCGCGATGATTTTCTGTTCTCATGAGATTTATATTCATACAACTATATGAATTTTAACACAAACTTATAATTATTCAATACACTTTATACAAATTCATTAAAAAAATAAATTTCTGATAGATAGAATAGAACTATTTTTCTGAAAAAGTTTCCAAAGAAAAAAACAGAGGATTTCTCCTCTGCTTTTTTGTCCTATTGCTCCGAGCTTATACTTCGTCACAATATTCTTCAAATGCATGCTGCAGCTTGCCAACTACTTCCATTGGATCATGTCCTTCGATTTCATGGCGCTCTACCATTTTTACGATTTGCCCATCCTTTAACAATGCGAAGGATGGAGAGGATGGCGGATATCCTGTGAAGTAGGCTCTTGCTTTTTCTGTTGCTTCCTTATCCTGACCTGCGAATACTGTCACTAAATGATCTGGTTTCTTTTTATAATGCAACGAATATCCTGCAGCTGGACGGGCAATGCCTCCTGCACATCCGCAAACAGAATTGACCAACACTAATGTCGTTCCTTTTTTAGCGAATGCCTCATCCACTGATTCAGGTGTAGTAAGCTCTTTATAACCTGCTTCTTCCATGTCTTGGCGTGCTTGGCGAACAACATCGTTCATGAATAAATTGAAATCGATATTCATTATTTTGCCCCCTCCGATATATTTGTTTAGAACATAATTGTCCAAATCAATCATCATACCTTATTATTATCAATTGACATGTAACTTTCAATAAATATGATTACATCCCATTAATAGATTGGCGTTGATTCTTTTGTTGTGTTTTCTATTCTTTCCTTCAGGCGCTGCATAAATCTTCCGCACACCAACCCGTCAAGCACACGATGGTCAAGTGACATGCATAGATTTACCATATCACTAATCGCAATCATGCCATCCTTAATAACAGGTCTTTTGACAATGGATTCTACTTGTAATATGGCTGCTTGCGGATGATTAATAATCCCCATAGACTGAACAGAACCGAATGAGCCAGTATTATTAACAGTAAAGGTGCCGCCTTCCATTTCGTGAAGCTGCAATGTACCCTTTCTTGCTTTAGCGGCAAGCTCTGTAATCTCTCTGGCAATACCTTTTACCGACTTTTCATCTGCATTTTTAATCACTGGCACGTATAAAGCAGCTTCTGTTGCAACAGCGATTGAGATATTAATATCCTTTTTGCGGATAATCTTATCGCCTGCCCATGTTGAGTTGATTTCCGGGAATTCCTTCAATGTTTGGGCAACTGCCTTAACAAAGAACGCAAAATATGTAAGATTATAGCCTTCGTCCTTTTTGAAGGAATCCTTCACTTCATTGCGGTAATTCACTAGCTTCGTTGCATCCACTTCAATCATCGTCCATGCATGCGGTATATCATGCTTGCTCTTTTTCATATTAGCAGCAATAGCCTTGCGGATACCAGTTACCGGAATCTCCACATCTCCAGGAGAAGTCTGTATTTGCACGACTGGCTCCATTTGCTGGGTAGGCGCTTGAGTTACGACAGGCTCTGTTTGTGGTTCCTTTTGCACGACTGGTGCTGTTGTTGTAGGAACTTGTAAATCCTGCTGTGGCTTCTGTCCTCCGCTAATAGCAGCTTGGACGTCCTTCCTTGTAATTCTTCCACCCATTCCCGTGCCTTTTATCTGGCTCAGGTCAAGACCCGCCTCCTGTGACAGACGAAGCACAGCTGGAGAATATCTGGATTTATTAGAAACAGAATTCTCCTCCTTGCTGCTGCTCTCAGCGTTTTGCTTGCTTGCAGTTACTACTGTTACTTCTTCTTCTCCTTCGACATCAAGGATACAGATGACTTCACCAACCTGCAGTGTGTCTCCTTCACCTGCTATCAGCTCCTTGACACTTCCAGTAAAGGATGATGGTATTTCTGCATTTACTTTATCTGTCATTACCTCAGCCAATGGTTCATACTTCTTGACAGTGTCACCGACAGAAACCAGCCATTTGCTGATTGTTCCCTCTGTTACGCTTTCACCAAGCTTTGGCATTGTTATTTTTTCACTGGACATAGTATCCCTCCTTATCCTTAGCCGATTAAAATTCTGCCAGCTTACGCATTGCATTTTCGACTTTTTCTGGGCTGATAATGAAGTGTTTTTCCATTGTTGGCGCATAAGGCATTGCTGGGATATCTGGACCTGCAAGTCTCATAATCGGCGCATCTAAGTCAAATAGGCAATTTTCAGCAATAATCGCTGCAACTTCACTAATGATACTTCCTTCTTTGTTGTCCTCTGTAATTAGGAGTACCTTTCCTGTTTTTGAAGCAGCCTCAATAATTGCTTCTTGATCAAGCGGATAAACAGTGCGTAAATCCAATACATGTGCAGAAATCCCGTCTTCAGCAAGCTTTTCTGCTGCCTGTAATGCAAAATGCACACATAATCCGTATGTAATGACAGTGATATCCTCGCCCTCACGCTTCACATCTGCCTTACCGATCGGCAGCACATAATCGTCTTCTGGCACCTCGCCTTTAATCAAACGATAGGCACGTTTATGCTCAAAGAACAATACAGGATCAGGGTCGCGGACAGCTGCTTTTAATAGTCCCTTCACATCATAAGGTGTAGAAGGCATAACAATTTTCAAACCAGGTGTGTTCGCAAACATCGCTTCCACTGATTGGGAATGATAAAGAGCGCCATGGATACCTCCGCCGTATGGTGCACGAATAACGATAGGACAAGTCCAGTCATTGTTCGAGCGATAGCGGATTTTTGCCGCCTCTGAGACTATTTGGTTAACTGCAGGCATAATGAAATCAGCAAACTGCATTTCAGCAATCGGCTTCATTCCATACATTGCCGCACCAATTCCAACACCTGCAATCGCAGACTCTGCCAGTGGTGCATCAATGACTCTTGCTTCACCAAACTGCTCATATAATCCGGTTGTTGCCTTAAATACGCCGCCTTTAACGCCAACATCCTCACCTAAAATAAATACCTTATCATCTCTTTCCATCTCTTCTCTGATGGCCATAGTAACTGCATCAATATATGAAATAACTGCCATTATTTCTTTCCCCCTTAATTCCCGTACACATAATTCATCGCATCTTCAGGTTTTGCATATGGAGCTTTTTCTGCATATTCTGTTGCATCATCAATGATTTGCATCATGTCAGCATTAAGCTCTTTATCCATTTCTTCTGTCAGAACGCCTGTGTCTAATAAGTATTGCTTGAATGTAATCACTGGATCCTTCGCTTTTGCTTCTGCCACTTCTTCACGACCTCTGTATGCTCTGTCATCATCGTCAGAAGAGTGAGGCGTTAAGCGGTATGATACTGTCTCAATCAAAGTTGGTCCTTCGCCTCTTCTTGCTCTGTCAACCGCTTCTTTTGTGACACGGTATACTTCAATCGGATCGTTACCATCGACTGTATAACCAGGCATGCCGTATCCGATTGCTCTGTCAGAAACATTTTCACAAGCCAATTGCTTTTCAATTGGAACAGAAATAGCATATTTATTATTTTCGCAAACGAAAATGACTGGGAGTTTATGCACTCCAGCGAAATTGGCTCCTTCATGGAAATCACCCTGATTGGAAGATCCTTCTCCAAAGCTCACATAGGTAACAAAGTCTTTTTTCTCGATTTTTCCTGCCAACGCAATTCCGACAGCATGAGGAACCTGTGTTGTTACAGGTGAAGAGCCTGTCACGATCCGGTTTTTCTTTTGTCCGAAATGTCCTGGCATTTGTCTGCCGCCTGAGTTCGGGTCCTCTGCCTTCGCAAACCCTTGCAGCATAATTTCCTTAGGTGTTTGTCCGAATGCAAGCACAACCCCTAAATCACGATAATACGGCAACGAATAATCTTTCGCCCTGTCAAAAGCAAATGCTGTACCTACTTGAGCTGCTTCTTGCCCTTGGCATGAAACAACAAAAGGAATTTTACCTGAACGATTTAACAGCCACATCCTTTCATCAATGCGGCGTGCCAGCAGCATATATCTATACATTTCAAGTACTTGCTCATCCGTTAATCCTGCCTGTAAATGGCGTTTTTCTACCATTTTATTACCTCCTACATTTCCTTGTCTTACTTTATTATCCCCTACTATTTGCATCATCCGTGTATCTCCTTTCCATCGACTGCAAGTGCAGCCTCTCCAATTGCTTCCGACAATGTCGGGTGAGGATGTATGGTTGCTCCAATTTCCCACGGAGCCGCATCAAGCACCATCGCAAGTGCCGCTTCTGAAATCATATCTGTAGCATGTGGACCAATAATATGAACACCCAATATGTCATCTGTTTTGCGGTCTGCGATTATTTTGACAAAGCCTTCCTGTTCGCCATGCACCAATGCCTTACCGATTGCTTGGAAGGAAAACTTTCCTTTTTTAATAGCAAAGCCCTTAGCAATAGCCTCTTCCTCAGAATAACCAATGCTTGCTACTTCCGGATGTGTATAAATACATTTAGCGATTTTTTGATAATCGAGACGCTCTGGCGTTAATCCTGCAATGTGTTCGACAGCCTTCAATCCTTCGTGAGAAGCAACATGGGCAAGCTGCAGACCTCCGATTACATCACCAATCGCGTAAATATGAGATTCCTTTGTTTGGAAATGGTCATTAACTTCTATTTTATTATTGTTCACAATAATATCTGTATTCTCTAACCCAATGCCTTCTACATTGCCAATTCTGCCAACCGACACAAGCACCTTTTCAGCAGCAAAAAATACCTTTTCGCCCTTGATTTCGGCTTGGATTGAAACTTGTTCTTTTTTCTCTAATGTCTCAGACAGTACTTTAGCACCTGTAACGACCTTAACGCCCTTCTTTTCCAGCTGTTTTTTCAGCTCTAAGCTGATTTCTTTATCTTCCGTAGGAACAATGGTGTTACTATATTCAATTACCGTAACATCGACATCAAAATCAGCAAGCATGGAAGCCCACTCCACTCCAATAACACCGCCGCCAACAATTAGAATGGATTTAGGAAGCTCCTCCATTTTCAATGCTTCCTCAGAGCTAAGAACATACTTTCCATCAACGTCTAGTCCTGGCAATGCATTTGGCCTTGAACCCGTTGAAACTATGACGTTTTTTGGAAGCAGCATTTCATTTTCTTCTCCATTATTCATTTCCACCGAAATGGTTCCTGGTATTGGTGAGAAGATGGATGGACCGAGGATTCTTCCGTTTCCTTCATAAACGTCTATTTTGCCTTTTTTCATTAAATATTGCACACCACTATGAAGCTTTTGGACAATCCCAGCCTTTCTCGCTTGAACTTTTCCAAAGTCAAGACTCACATTACTCGTAAGTACACCAAAGTCCTCCGCTTTTTTTGCAGTGGCATAAACTTCCGCACTTCTCAATAATGCTTTGCTTGGAATACAGCCATTATGCAGGCATGTTCCGCCAAGCTTGCTTTTTTCCACGATGGCTGTTTTAAGACCTAATTGGGAGGCGCGGATTGCGGCAACATAGCCGCCAGTACCTCCGCCTAAAATAACTAAATCATATTCATTAGCCATATAATTCACTCTCCTGTTTTCCAACTTTATGTGTATATTCTTTTGCTTGCTCTTCACCGCGAAGTACACGTAAACAGCCGTTCGCAAGTGATTGCATGTCATTTTCACCTGGATATGTAAACACATCTGCAATCCAATTTGTTCTTTTCACAATTTCATCAACGAGTAAATGGCTGTATGCCATCACCCCAGTTAAAATAATCGCGTCAATTTGGCCTGACAGGACCGTGCTCGCACTCCCGATTTCCTTCGCTACTTGATACGCTAACGCACGGAAAATGAGTTCATCCTGCTCGCTCCCATCCTTCATGCCTTCCTCTAATTGGGTGAGATCGTTCTTATTTAAATAGCCTGAAATCCCTGCATGGTACAGCAATTGCTCTTTCATTTCCTTATAGCTGTACTTACCTGAATAGCAAAGGTCGATCAAATCTCCGTGTGGGAGGCTGCCTGCTCTTTCAGGACTGAAAGGGCCTTCTCCATTCAAACCATTATTCACGTCAATGACCTTGCCTTGCTTGTGCGCCCCTATCGTAATCCCATCGCCAAGATGTGCCACAATAAAATGACAGTCCTCATAGCGCTTGCCAAGCTCCATGGCAGCTCTTCTTCCGCATGCTTTATGATTCAGTGCATGAAATACACTTTTTCTTGAGATGAGTGGATAGCCTGATATCCTTGCTACATCATCTAGCTCATCAACGACAACAGGGTCAACAATAAATGCAGGGATATTCAATCCACTAGCAATGTCTGCAGCAATAATTCCTCCTAAATTGGAGGCGTGCTCTCCTCTTTCACCAGCTCTCAGGTCTTCTAGCATCTCGTCGTTAACCATGTATGTACCGCCTTTAATCGGCTTTAGCAGCCCGCCTCTTCCGGCAACAGCATTAATTTTGGATAGGTTAATGCCTTCTGACAAAAGAAAATCAAGAATTTTTTTGGTCCGAGCTGGTGCTTGAAGCGAGACAGCAGAATAACCTTTTGTATCCTCCTGTATGATAGATTGTTCAAAGATGGGTACTTCATTCTCATATAATGCAATAGCAGTTGCATCCGCTTTCGGATTTATGATTAATATGCGATGTTTTTTCTTCATCTTTGACAATCCTCCCCTTTTATTAGCAGCTAGTTCAATTGGTATTTTTCCAATTTATAATATAAATTCCGAACGGATAAGCCTAATTTTTTTGCAGTAAGTGTCTTATTACCATCAAGCTCCGCCATTGTCTTTTTTATAATGACCTTTTCATATTCTTCAACCAGCTCAGAAAGAGGCTTATCCCCAGTATCAGGATTACTTTCTTCTTGGTTGTTCTTAGCATTGGCAAAAAAAGCAAGATGACTAACACTTAATGTAGTTGTCCCTCTATCTAATTTTGCAAGTGAATGCTCTAAACTTGCCCGCAATTCTTTGAAATTATTATTGTATGGGAAATTTTGCAGCACTTCCATTGCTGCTGGGTCAATGGACGTTATACAGCTACCATATTCCTCATTGCCAATCTGAATCCACTCTTCCACAAGTGGAGCGATGTCTTCTTTTCTTTCTTTTAATGCTGGCATATGGATGCTTGTTTGCAACAGGTCATAATAAAGCTCTTTCTGGAAGGCGCCTTCTATCATAGCTGTTTCTACATTTACATCAGAGGAAACAATCAAACGGTAGACAGCTGCATTTCCCTGACTGTTAAGAGCAATTTGATGCAGCTGCATTTGTTGGTTCAAGGGTAATGCTGTAATATTTTTAAAATATACGGTTCCTTGCGGATGACTGGAAATATCCTTACTACTCATCCTGCCCAAATAGTCTGCAAGCTTTCCCTCATCCTTCAAACAATCAACAACAGTAAATGCTTGATATCTTCTTTTCCCGTCATTATGAATGGCATTTGCAAGCATCTTCTTGCCAGTTCCTGCAGCCCCTCTCAAAAAAACGGGATAATCCATATCTGCAGCAATTTTCCCTTGCTGGACTGCCATTTTCATTCTCGCAGAGTTTATCGTAAAATCCTTGAACCGGCTTTGCGTTTCCAGTGCGCGAATAATCCTTCTTGATTGCTCTAGTTTCTTCCTCAGCTCCGCTTGCTCCATATTGTGGTCAATGAACAGAATACAGCCCTTCAGCACACCATCTATTAAGTTAGGAAGACATTTAACACTGCCTTCCATTGATTCGCCCCTAATCTTCTCTTCGACCATTCGTCTTGTTTGAAGTGTCTTCTTACACACCTCTTCTAGCTTCTGTTTCCAAACAGCTTCTGCGGCACTGTCTTTTTGCAGCGTGAGCAAAAATTTCTCGTGTGCAGGATTTTGCAAAATAGTAAATCCGTGCTCATTCAAAATTACAAAAGCCTGTGATGTATTTTGCAAAACTGTCTGCATGCCTTCTTGTATGTATTCATCGATCTGCCAGTTATTTTCTGCAGAAGCTCCGTCCTGTTGAATGATAGCGGCTGCTCCGAGTAGTTCCCCTGCATTATCTAAAAGCGGAAAACGGGATACGTGAACAGACAGTGTGTCATTTAGACGAAACAACTTTCTTATTTCTGCCTTTTTTGTCTGCAGAACTCTCATCAGTTCACTTTTTGGAAATACGTCAAGAATATGTGCATGCATAGATAATTCCCGGCTGTGCTGACTTTGAGCAACAACTTTAGCCTGTTGGTTATAGCAAACGATTTTTCCGTGTTTATCAATCAGGATGACAGCTTCTTTTAATTCCTGAAAGATGGATTGCTCTATTGATTGATAAGACAGATCCATTGCAAAACCTCACTTTTTGCATCATCATATTTTCTACCGTGCAATTTATTTCATATCTATACTATAAACACTTTTGCAAATCCATGCAAATTTTTTCTTAATATTTATTTATTCAGACAACTACTCTGTATAGAACGCTTACATTAATAAAAATAAAAAGAACCTGCAATTTTTTACAGGTTCGCACTTTTATAAACGGGCTTCGAGTATTTTCCTGGCTTCTATCGGTTCATCTGTAATGATTGCTGAAATGCCTGCTTGAATGAATTCTTTCATCTTTTTAGGATCGTTCACTGTATATGGTCTAACATGTATGCCATTTTTTTCAGCCTGCTCAACCATAGAAAGAGTAATCCTTTTATAATTTGGATGGATTCCTTTTGCTTTAATTGCCCCCGCGTAAATCCACGGCTGATATATCCTGTCAGACATAAGTACCGCTGTCTCTATGTCAGGTGCAATTCGGTAGCTGTGCACCATACTATAATGATTAAAGGATGAAAAAATGATTCTGTCACTTAACCCATATTCTCTTATAAGTGCGATTGTTTTCTCTTCCAGACCTTCATAAGGGACATTATTATTTTTAAATTCAATATTGCATAATAAGTTGTTGCTTTGCATCCATTCAAACACCTCTTTTAATGAGGGTATTTGCACATTATTTTCTGTGAATTTATAGGAAGCTTGTAATTTTCTTAAATCAGAATAATTATAGTCTACTACATATCCAGTTCCATTTGTCGTACGATCCACTGTTTCATCATGAATAACGACTATCTCGCCGTCCTTTGTCAGTTGAACATCCAATTCTATCCCGTTTGCTAAAGTCCCTTCTGCCTCTATAAACGCTCTCATTGTATTTTCAGGAAAACGCGCAGAATAACCTCTATGGGCGAATATCAATGTCATGGGTACACACTCCTAAACTAGAATAATATAGACTCAAATTGTAGTAAAAAAGACTCTAACAGAAGTTAGAGTCTTTTTTTGTTGAAGTTAATTAAGCTTTAGTAACGTTAGCAGCTTGTGGGCCACGTTGTCCTTCTTCTATGTCAAAAGAAACTTCTTGTCCTTCATCCAAAGTTTTGAAACCTTCAGATTGAATTGCACTGAAATGTACGAATACATCTTGTCCTTCTGAAGTTTCGATGAAACCAAATCCTTTTTCAGCGTTGAACCATTTTACTTTACCTGTAGCCATTTTTGTTTCCTCCTAAGTGTTTCACACACTATGTATTACTATCCTTGCTCTACATAATAATAAAGAATGTTTTCCTAACTATATACTTCGAACAAAAATAAGTCTCCTTTATAGTAACAGGTTAAACATCCGAAAGCAAACTTTTCCACCAAAGTTTACAAAAAGCTTAAAAAAATTTACATTTTTAATCAAATTAGCTATAAAAAATCGATAACAAGAGGCTAAGATAAAATAAAATTCTCCTATCTCAATACGAATAATAATTTCATCTAATAAACATAGGACCGTTTGTTTATAAATAATGTAACCCTTGAAACTTTGTTCGGTTCATAGAGCGCACGCCCTCGAGGAGTCCGCAGGGAGGAATGTAGCCTCCTCCTTCTTAGCCTGCGCGGTCTAAATCGTCTTATTTCCCCCACTGGATTCGAGTGGTCTCCGCTCCCTTTCAGTAAGATGTTCTATTATTGGTTTAAACAAAGCATAGTAAATAAAAAAGAGGCTGGGACAAAACAAAAGATAAGCTTTCTAAACACGAATAATAGAAATTACATCTAAGTTTGGAAAATGAAGGTTGTGTCTAAATAGAATTTTGAGTTAAAGTTAGTTCGTTTCATTGCGCTGCACCCACTCGCTTTCCGCGGGGAGGTATGGAGCCTCCTCGTCTTCGCCTGCGGGGTCTCATCCTTTCCTCTATTTCCCCCGAGTCGAGTGGCCTCCGCTCCATTCCACTAAAATTTCTGATTTTTTGTATTTAAACTAGAAACAAAAAACCGAACTACTTAATCAATAGTTGATTAAGTAGTTCGGTCTATACGCTGGTTCACTTACTTATGTCCTAGCCTCTTCGACTTAGAGCTTATACACTAATGCCCAAGCCATCTTTTGTCTTTTCGTCACATTAACCAGGACAAGAAGATTGGTAATGTAATTAAGGACAGGATAGCACTCAGGACAAAGGAGGATGCTGTTTCAGCTTCCAATGTCTCAAATCTAGTTGCAATCATGGCAGCAACTGCTGATCCTGGGAAAGCAACCAATAGGATTGCATTTGTCATATCTGTTTTAGATAATCCCATCATAAGAGCAATCAGAACCATCGCTAGTGGATGAATGATTGCTTTAATGAAAGCAATACCGATGGCAATTTTACTAAACTTAATATTACGGATACCGATTGTTACACCAATTGCAAACAAAGCAGCACCTGAAGTGATGGAACCAATTTCGTCTAAGCTGTCTGCCAATATGTCTGGTGAATGGAAACCGCAAAGAATTAAAACGACACCAAGCAACGGTACACATGCAAGTGGTTCAGACAATCCATGCAAGATAGAAGAAATCGTTACTTTCCACAAGCTTTGTCCCTTTTCCTTCGCATTGGCACTTGACTGGCCAATTGTACCGATAATACTAGCCAAAGGATCAAGAAGCGCATTAACTACTACACCAGTAATCGCAATAGGAATCGCAACTGCATCTGCACCAAAGATGCTCCCTAATACAGGGATACCCATAAATGCAAATGATGGCTGCGTAGAATTTAACGAAAACATAGATGCAGGAGTTGTAGATGTTTTAAATACGAAACGTGAAATCAGTAAAAGTACAACATAGAAGCCGATAATTCCAATGAACATCGTTACAAAGAACGGCCATTTATCAATTAAAGTTTGTTTAGAAGTTGTTGTAATCCCGACAAATAAATGCGCAGGCAACGCAAACTTAGTCACAAGTGTGTTCAAACCTTTAGATGATGCTGCATCAAACTTCTTAAAATATCCTGCCAAGTATCCTAAAATAATGACAAAGAAAATTGGTATTAATATAATAAATATTTGACCTATACCCATAATTCAAATCCCCCAAAATATAGCGTGTTTAAAACACGCTCATTAAACTATTACTCCACCTATTATCTAAGTAGGTTTTTATTCACTTCAAAAAATAAGTGAGACTGCTCTAAAAGGCAATAAGCTCGACTTTTAATCAATTATCTATGATTAAAAGCCGCCTTTTTAAAGCCTTATTTCTTGAAAACTTTATCCTTATAGTACTTCGATATCTTTATATACTGGATACCACATAGCATCCTTCACTGCTTCCTCTACATTTGCAGGTATGCTTTGTGCGACACCGTCTGCAATTGCTGCTTTAGCAACAGCAACCGCTACTTCATAGGACACTTCACGAAGCTGAGAAATGCTTGGAAGCAAGGAAGCTCCTTCTTTATTTGTATCGCAAAGCTTCGCAACTGCATCAGCAGAAGCAATAAACATGCTGTCTGTGATTAATTTTGATTTAACTACAATAGAACCAAGACCAAGACCTGGGAATACGAAAGCATTATTGGATTGACCAATTTCGTAGCTTACACCTTTATATTCAACAGGTTCAAATGGGCTTCCAGTTGCGATTAGCGCTTTACCGTCTGTCCATTCAATCAAATCTGCAGGAACTGCTTCTGCAAGATGAGTTGGATTGGACATTGGCATGATAATTGGACGCTCCACATGTTTAGCCATTTCTTTCACGATTGCTTCTGTGAATGCACCAGCAACACCTGACGTACCAATTAAAATAGTTGGCTTCACATGTTTAACTGTTTCCATCAATGTAATGATGCCATTTTCTCTTTCCCAGTCAGCAACTTCTGCTTCAGGGCGTACATATGGTTTTTGGAAGCTTAAAATTCCATCCATTCCATCTGTTAAAAGACCTCTGTGATCTACAGCCCAGAATCTTGCACATGCTTCTTCCTCTGTCAAACCTTCAAGAACCATCGTATCTTTCATTTGATCTGCGTTCCCAATACCTGCAGCTCCTGGTCCAAACACTAATATGCGTTGGTCCTTCAATGATTCATTTTTGATTTTAAGACCAGAAAGAATACCTGCCAATGTAACAGCACCTGTACCTTGAATATCATCATTGAATGTTAAAACTTTATCTTTATATTTTTCAATAATATGACGCGCATTTACATTACCGAAATCCTCCCAGTGCAGCAATGCATTCGGGAACATTTCAAGGGATTTTTCGATATATGCATCAATGAACTGATTATATTTTTCACCGCGAATTCTTTCATGACGGTTACCGATATATAATGGGTCGTTAATTAGTTTTTCATTATTTGTACCTGCATCAAGCACTACTGGTAATACACGTTTAGGATGGATACCAGCTGCAGCAGTATAAACAGCTAATTTTCCGATTGCAATATTGATACCGCCAACACCCCAGTCACCAATACCCAAAATGCTCTCAGAGTCAGTTGCTACGATTAAATCAATATCATCTGAAGAAGCACCTGTATTTGCAAGAGCTTGCTCAATACCGTCTAAATCATTAATAGACAGGTAAACTCCACCTGGACGATGGTATTCATGGCTGTATTCTTGGATAGATTGACCAACAGTTGGTGTGTAAACGATTGGCAGCATTTCACTTAAATGATCTGTCAACAGTCTGTAATATAAAACGACATTACGGTTAAACAAATCATTTAATGAATTGTTTTTCTCTAAATTAGTCGACTTTGATGTGAATTGCTCATACGCTCTTTGCACTTGCTCTTCAAGAGTCAACACTGCCGGAGGCAAGATACCGTTTAGGCCAAGCTCCTCTCTTTCTTTTTCTGTAAAGGCAACTCCTTTGTTCAGCAATGGATTTGCTAAAACATCTTTACCTTTTAATGCTGTATGAATGGAACCGTCTTTTTCTAAGAAAATAACTTTGCTCATCTTCTATTCCTTCTTCCTTCAACTTGGTTACTTAAAGTTAACTGGTTAATTTACGTTACAGATATTACTCCCCTATTTTTTCTTCGTCAACGGTCACTGCCACAGAATTGTCACAAACCAATTTAATGAAACCGCTTTATATGATATTATGTAAGTAAGGGTGATTTTTTTAATTATTTAACTATGTTATTTATAATATATTGGTTATCATTAATAACTAAAAAAATGAGGATGAATGAAATGAGCGAAGAAAAGACTCCGCGCAATTTAAGTGAAAAGGTGGAGAAGCTGTACCAATTCATCAGCAAGAAATGGACTGGCCTTATTATCCATGCACTGATGGATGAGCCGAAGCGATTCAGCGAAATTCACAGCTTTATTCCAGATCTCAGCAAACGTATGCTTAATGAACGAATTAAGGACCTAGAGCATCACGGCATCGTCATTCGCAATGTTATTACAGAAAGACCGATACGCACCGAATATTCCTTAACAAAAAAAGGCCATGAACTAGGCAAAGCATTGGATGTAGTAGAATTATGGGCAAAAAAATGGATGTGATTCCAGCCCAGCTTGAAAGACCGTTTCAAACCACGGTCTCTTTTTTTACTTTTTTTACTTACATAAGTATTTTCCGGCTGAATATTGCGTTGTTTTGTCAAAAAAAAACCTCCTTGCTAATGAAAGCAAAGAGATTTCTCGATCTTATTTTAGGAAGCATAAATGCTTAAAATCGCTTAAAAAAACGGAAAGTGACTTTTAAAGCTTCTCCTATTCGTTTTATACTTTCTATTTATGAATGGGTAAAAGATCTACTATATGTATAGTAATAATTACTTTACTAACAAGAGCCATTGTTCGCCTTACATATACTTATTTAATTTACTGTGGTATGCTTGTCAATAAGCACTTTAAATAATTTTAGTAAATTTCTTGTTTCTCTACTATTACTTGTGGTAGGTGTTAATCCCGATAAAGGAGATCATTATGAGAACTAAAGCTAAAATTATAGGGACAAAGTACAAACCTGACTACGCACGTCCTAGATATGTTGTTAAAATGGAAACACAAGACGGCAAGTTTTTAATTATTGATTTTGATTACACCGAAACATCTAAACTGAAAAGCTATACGCCCCGCAGCGTAAATTATGATGGGGAAGATTATGGCTCCAAGTTATCTTGGTACACAAAAGCAGAGGAAAGTATGACTGTACAGAAGTTTCTAGCCATTATTGCCGTTAAAATGGATAAAAAATATTTACCTGCGTTAAGTAAATGATATTAATACGGTTACTACAATTAACGGCTATTAAAGCCGTTTTTTTTTATGGAATGGAAAGTTAGTGCATTTACCCAATACTGCAAATGTATTGGTTGCTATTTTAATCCGAAAAATATAACTAATTTTAAAGAAAAAAGCACTTCCTGTTTATTAAGTTCATTATAAACTCAATAACCAGGAAGTACTTTTACAAATAATAAAACTAATTAAAACAAAACTTAGTCAGAAACAGGGCCACTTCTTTAAGAAGCCTTATGCTCCAATCTCAGCTTATCTGCCACAATTGCGATAAATTCTGAGTTCGTCGGCTTTGCTTTGGACATGCTGACAGTGTAGCCGAACAAGGTGGAGATGGAATCGATATTGCCTCTGCTCCAAGCGACTTCAATAGCATGACGAATAGCCCGCTCTACACGGCTTGCAGTTGTATTGTATTTTTTAGCGATGTCAGGGTAAAGTACTTTTGTGATGGATCCTAACAATTCGATATCGTTGTATACCATGGAGATTGCTTCCCTTAAATAAAGGTATCCTTTAATATGTGCTGGTACGCCGATTTCATGGATAATGCTTGTGATGCTTGCATCAAGATTTCTTGGTTTTTGCTCTTGTTGTGATCTATAAGAAGTGGATGTTGTGCTTTTGCGAGCAAAACTATTCGACTTGCCGCTTACTTGGCGGATATGACTAGCTAAATAATCCATATCAAATGGTTTAAGTATAAAGTAGGATGCGCCAAGATCAACAGCTTTTTTCGTAACATCCTCTTGTCCGAAGGCTGTGAGCATAATAACGTTTGGCATCGAAGGAATATTCAGCTGCTTCATTCTTTCCAAAACCGCCAGACCATCCAAATGAGGCATAATGATATCCAAAAGCATTACATCAGGCTGAATGTCTTCCAATAATTCCAAACATTCCTGTCCGTTATGAGCAATACCGACAACTTCCATATCCTCTTGAGAATTTATGTACTCCTCAAGCAATCCAACAAGCTCTCTATTGTCATCGACGACACATACTTGTATTTTCTTCAATGATAGTTTCCTCCTCAATATCCATATCTCTCTATTTATTCTTTATTCTAAATGACAATTTCGACAAAGTAACTAAAATTCCTTTGATTTTATAAAAAAATATAGAAAAACTCGTTTTTTCTCATGAATTCTCTCATTTTCGACCTCATTCGCCATTTTACATCCCTAGATGAACATTTGTCGAAAAATCTTTATAGATTTATTATACACCCTATATATGGTAATAATAAAGAATTAATTAATAAACACGCTATATTTTAAAGAATATAAAAGAAAACAGCACATTTTAGATTTTTATAACTAAAAAAAGATGGCGATTTTATGAATACGCTCTTGTTGCTGATAGGAAATTTAAGTTATTATATAAGGTGGACTTTCACATATTGTACTTTTAGAAATGGTTTTAAAGAAAGGATTTTTTTTATGGAAAATGTTGCAAAGAACGATCAGCCTACACATAAAGTATTGTGGCAGCTGACGAGACCACACACGTTAACTGCTTCTTTTGTTCCCGTTTTTATTGGGACAGTTTTAGCATTACAATATGAACAGATTCATACTGGCTTGTTTTTAGCCATGCTATTTGCTTGCTTGTTCATTCAAATAGCTACTAATTTGTTCAATGAATACTATGATTTCATTAGAGGATTAGATACAGCTGAATCAGTAGGAATTGGAGGAGCTATCGTAAGGCATGGCATGAAGCCAAAAACAGTGATGAACTTGGCGATTGCCTTATATACTGCTTCCCTATTACTTGGTGTGTATATCTGCATGAGCACAAGCTGGTGGATTGCCCTTGTTGGGGTGTTAGGAATGGCTATTGGCTATCTTTACACAGGTGGGCCGCTTCCTATTGCATATACACCATTTGGTGAATTATTTTCAGGTATTTGCATGGGAACGATCTTCATTTTGATTTCCTTCTATATTCAAACAGGTTTTGTTAATGAACAAAGCATTTTAATATCAGTGCCAATTGCGATTTTAATCGGATGCATCAACTTGTCTAACAATATAAGAGATATTGAGGAAGATACACTTGGCGGCCGAAAAACAATTGCCATTTTAATGGGATTTGAAAAAGCTGTTCAGCTTCTTGCTGCATTGTTTATTATCTCTTATATTTGGGTACTTGGCCTTGTGATATTTGGTATCAGCAGTCCGTGGTTATTAATTGTGTTTCTTAGCATTAAAAAACCGATTCAAGCAATTAAAGGCTTTAAAGGAAGTCGCAGTGAAACTCCAATTGCGATGAAATCAACGGCACAAACAAATACATTTTTTGGGTTGTTTTTAGGAATCGGCATCTTGCTTGATTTTATCTTTTCAAACCTATAAGTAAAAGCGCACCGTAATGGTGCGCTTTTACTTATTTAGGAAGCTTTTTGCTTTCCTTTTTCATATATGTCAATTCCTGCTTCATTCAGCATCCATTCAATATGGACACCATATCCGCTTGTCGGGTCATTTACGAACACATGGGTAACGGCACCAATCAACTTACCATCTTGAATGATTGGGCTTCCGCTCATCCCTTGAACAATGCCCCCTGTTTTCTTGAGAAGCTCTTTGTCTGTAACCTTGATTACCATTCCTTTTGTTGCTGGGAACTTTTGCGGTACAGAGCTGACCACTTCAATATCAAATAGCTTCACTACATCATTATCAACAACAGTTAGAATTTGGGCTGGTCCCTCTTTCACCTGATCTGATAATGTGATTGGCATAGCCTTATCCATGATTCCATTTGTCATTCCTCTATTCAGTTCACCGAAAATTCCAAATGGGCTGTTTGTGGTAATATTGCCGATTACTTCTTTGTCAGAGGAGAAGCGTGCCAGCTTTTCACCTGGGTTGCCATTTTCACCTTTTTCAATGCTAGTGACAGTTGAACGTAAAATTTCACCGTCATCCACGACAATTGGTTTTTTTGTATCCATATCAGAAATAACATGACCTAAAGCTCCATATTTTTTTGATTCAGGATGATAGAACGTCATCGTTCCAATGCCAGCTGCTGAATCTCTAATATATAAGCCTAATTTAAATGTGTTGGAACCTTTTTCCTTTAAAGGTTCTAATTTAGTTTTAATTGTGTCTTTTTCACGCAATATTGTTAAGTTAAGCGGCTCTCCTGTTTCTCCTGCACTTTGGACAAATGGTGCCACATCTGCCATCTTTTCAATTTTTTTGCCATTGATTTCTGTAATCATATCTCCTACTTTAATGCCAGCCTTTTCACCTGGTGATGCCTTGCCTTCCACTGTATTCACCTGATGATGTCCAACAATCAGTACGCCAACTGAATTTAGCTTCACCCCGATAGATTGTCCGCCAGGGATAACTTTAAAGTCCTTTAAAACATTCACATCAACCTTTTTAATCGGAAAGCCTGCCAGCTCTAAAACCATCTCGTTTTTACCATTCTCTTCACCATGCAGCGAATACTCCCCTTCATCTTGACTTAGGGCAACGACTGAGTTATCCTCCGTAACCATGCTTGATGCGGGTATGGATGAACTGCTTATCACTGTATTCTGGCCTTCAAAGATAGTGACGCTTTTTGGGATATGAAGATATTCTTGAAAGGGTTTGTTAAAGCATATAGAAATTAATGAAACAAGGAGAATTCCACCAATTATTTTTCTTAGGAAATCCATTTTCATATCATTCACTCTCCTCGCTTCTAATCACCAAATTCTTGGCTTATATATAAGTTTGCCTGCATGGTGATCATTTATTACTGTAAAAACTATAAAAAACCTGCACACTTTGGTTAGTAATAGCAATTTTGTAAAACGTGAATAACGAATTAAGCAAAATGCAATTTATTTTAGTAGTTATGATCTCATACAATTTTTTCCTATTAAAAATAAAAACCCCTGTTAAACAGGGGATTCCTTGTTCTATCTTTTATTCTTGACCTTTTGGGCCAATTTTAACAGCTCTTTTGCATGTTTTTTTGTTAAATCCGTTATTTCAGTTCCGGAAATCATTCTCGCAATTTCCTTTATTTTATCCTGTGTTTCCAATGGAGTAACTGTTGCAGATGTCCGTCCATCATGAATTGCTTTTGCAATGTAAAGATGTGTATCAGACATTGCCGCTACTTGAGGCATATGGGAAATACAAAGCACTTGAGAGCCAGCTGAGACACTTGAAATTTTTTCTGCAATTGCCTGTGCGACTCTGCCGCTTACGCCTGTATCCACCTCATCAAAAATGATGGAAGTGACACCTTGATGCTTCGAGAAAATGCTCTTTAACGCGAGCATCATCCTCGACAGCTCTCCACCTGAGACTATTTTAGACAAAGGCTTAAGCGGTTCGCCTGGATTTGTAGATATATAAAATTCCACATTATCCATCCCTGCTTTGGAGATATTATCCTCGTCTGAGTTAAATCTTACCTCAAAGATGGTTTTCTCCATATAAAGCTCTTTCAATTCATGATGAATATCGTCTGTTAATCGAATAGCTGCTTTTTTGCGAAGGGAGCTAAGTTCATTTGCTTCAACAAGCAAATCCTTTTTTATGCTTAATAATTCTTTTTCGAGCATATCAATATGTGTTTCTTTATTTTGAAGTGTTTCTAGCTCTTCCTCAATTTTAGCAGCATATTCTAGTATTTCATCAACAGATTTTCCATATTTTCTCTTAAGTGAATTAATTTCATTCAACCTTGCTTCAATACTATTAAGCCGTGCAGGATCATATTCGAGATAATCAAGGCTGTTTCTCAACCTGCTTGCAACATCCTCAAGAATATAAAAGCTGTTAGACACAGACTCGGAAATATCTGCATATTCCGGGTCAAGACTTGCAGCTTCTTCCATATGCCCCATCACTTCACCAAGCCAGTCAAGCCCTTTTTGCTCACCCTTTAAGGCTGTGTATCCTGTTTGGATGCTTTCGAAAATTCTTTCAAAGTTGCCGAGGCGCTTTTTTTCCTCCAGCAATTCGTCATCTTCATTTTTCTGTAAGTTTGCATTGATGATTTCCTGGTGCTGAAATGTTAGTAAGTCGAGACGATGCGCCATTTGCTGTTCATTTTCAGTCAAATTCATCAGTTTTTTTTGTGTTTGGGTATACGTACGATATAAACCTTCATATTCCTTAAACACTGGCGCAAGCTCTGAAGCTGCATACGTATCAAGAAGCATGAGATGCTTTGTTTCATCCATCAATTCCTGATGCTCATGCTGACCATGTATATCAATAAGACTTGAGCCTATCTCTCTTAATGTGGAGATAGTAATAAGCTTTCCGTTAATGCGGCAAACACTTTTACCGGAAACGGAAATATCTCTTCTAAGGATAATCGTACCCTCTTCAATATCTATACCAAATTCCTGCATTTTCAAAAAGCAAGGATGTCCATTTTCAATATAAAACAGCCCTTCAATTTCTGCTTTTTCCTCTCCATGACGAACAAATTCCGCGGAGCCTCTTCCGCCAACAAGCAGGTTAATCGCATCAATTATAATTGATTTCCCAGCACCTGTTTCCCCTGTCAGAACCGTTAATCCTTTACGGAAAGAGACGGCAAGCGATTCAATAATGGCAAAGTTTTTGATAGATAATTCATTAAGCAAAATATGTCACCTCTTTTACAGCATATCAAGAAAACGATCTGTAATTATTTGGCCATCCTCTGCTGTGCGACAAATAATTAGACATGTGTCATCACCGCAAATAGTTCCTAGTATTTCATCCCAATCTAAATTATCAATTAATGCGCCAATAGCTTGGGCATTTCCTGGCAATGATTTTAATACAAGTAAATTGCCGGCAGAATCAATTTTTACAAATGCATCCATTAGTGTCCTTTTTAATTTCTGCAGCGGGTTGAAACGCTGATCTGCTGGAAGGCTGTATTTATATCGTCCGTCCTGCAGAGGTACCTTCACAAGATGCAACTCCTTAATATCTCTGGAAACCGTTGCTTGTGTTACATTATATCCAGCATTTTTCAGCTCATCGACAAGGTCGTCCTGTGTTTCTATTTCATTATTGGAGATAATATCCCTAATTTTAATATGCCTTTGTCCTTTATTCATTACTATCATTCCTTTAATGGACATTATGTCCACTGGTTTTTTTAGATTTGTAAAGCAAGCTTGGTGTCTACCCTTTTAATAAGCCTATTATAATAATGGCATTTAGGCTGTATTCCTATATTTCGACAAAAAACTGCTATATCCTTGTAATTTCATTGTATCTTTATTCTATAATTTGTATGTATTCTTTTGCAATCCAAAAAGGAATAAGTTGAACTTATTCCTTTGGAAGAGTCCTTATTAACTTATTGCTTTGCTTTCTTCAATTCCTCATGCGCACTATCAACCACTGCATTTACATCAACTAAAGTGTCTTCGCCGCCAAGTTCTGACCAGTGAAGATGAAGAAGAAATTCAATATTCCCATCTCCGCCTGTAATCGGTGAGAAGGAAAGGTTTTTGATTTGATAGCCTTCTTCTTTGGAAAATGCAATGATTCGTTCCAGAACATCTGCATGCACCTTCTTATCCCTGACAATTCCTTTTTTACCAACTTGCTCTCTGCCTGCTTCAAATTGCGGCTTCACTAATGCAATAATATCACTGCCTGAGGCAAGTAAGGTTTTTAAAACAGGAAGAATCAGCTTTAATGAAATGAACGACACATCTATCGATGCAAAGTTTGGCATTTCTCCTTCCAAGTCTGCAGGAGTTACATACCGGAAATTCGTGCGTTCCATTACAATAACTCTTTCATCCTGTCTTAACTTCCAAGCCAGCTGATTATAACCGACATCTAATGCATAGGACAATTTTGCACCGTTTTGCAAGGCACAATCTGTAAAACCGCCTGTTGAAGCGCCAATGTCCAGCAATACTTTGTCTTTTGCAGTTAGATCAAACACCTCAAGTGCTTTTTCTAGCTTCAAGCCACCGCGGCTTACATATTTAAGTGTTTTACCTTTTACTGTGAGCTTGGATTCCACGGCGATTTTTTCTCCCGGTTTATCCAATCTCTCTTCGTCGCAATAGACGATTCCAGCCATAATCGCTCTTTTTGCTTTTTCTCTCGTTTCAAATAATCCTTGCTCCACCAATAAAACATCTATGCGTTCTTTCTTCATTTATTATCTAAGCCCTTTTTTGTTTTTTTCTCGCAATCGAGTTAATTCTTTTAACTGCTTCTTCTGTTGTTAAATGAATTTCTGCTAATAAGGAATCTACATCACCATGCTCAACAAACTGATCAGGAATTCCCATTCTGTCAATCACAGTGGACCCAAAGCCAGCTTCTTGTGCATATTCAAGCACATAGCTTCCAAATCCACCTTGAAGAACTGCTTCTTCTATCGTTAATATTGGCATTTGCTGCTTGAACAATTCTGTAAGCATTGCTTCATCTAATGGTTTAATAAATCTTGCATTTATAACCTTCACAGATGTTCCTTGCTTTTCTAAAATTTCCGCCGCACTCATTGCCATACCAATTGTCGTTCCGAAGGTCAAAATTGCTGCGTCGCTTCCCTCTCTAAGAACTTCCCATGACCCAATCGGGATACACTTTAATTCCTCATCCATAGGGACACCGAGTCCATTACCACGTGGGAAACGCATTGCAATCGGACCAGCATCATATGAAATTGCCGTATTTACCATATGCTGCCCTTCGTTTTCATCCTTAGGCATCATTAGCACTAAATTCGGCATATGACGCAAGAATGAAATATCATATACACCTTGATGTGTCTCACCATCTGCTCCTACAAGACCTGCACGGTCAATCCCGATAAAGACATTTAGGTTTTGCCTGCACACATCGTGAAGCATTTGATCATACGCTCTTTGCAGGAATGTGGAGTAAATCGCTAAAAATGGTTTCATTTTTTGTGTGGCAAGTCCTGCTGCCAAAGTAACAGCATGCTGTTCAGCAATCCCAACGTCGAGCATTCTGTTTGGGAACTCTGCTGCAAAGCTTTCCAGTTTAGAGCCTACAGGCATCGCAGGAGTTATAGCAACAATTCTTTCATCCTTCCTCGCAAGCTTCAGCACAGTATCGCTGACAAGCTTGCTCCAAGCAGGTGCAGTATTAACAGGCTTCACAATTGCACCTGTTTCAATTTTATAAGGTCCTGTTCCATGCCATGTTCCAACTTTATCCTCTTCAGCAGGAGAATAACCTTTACCTTTTTTCGTTAAAACATGCAAAAGAACTGGTCCTTCTGTTTTTTTAGCATAATTTAAATGCTCGATTAAATCTTCATAGTTATGGCCGTCCACTGGACCTAAGTAAGTAAATCCAAGCTCTTCAAAAAACACACCTGAAACAAGCAGATATTTTAAGCTATCCTTAATTCTTTCTGCTGTTGCTGCCATCTTACCGCCAACTGCTGGAATTTTCTTCAACAGCATTTCGAGCTCATCTTTTACCCATTGGTATTTACCGGCAGTTCTTAATCGACCGAGTACATGATGTAATGCACCAACATTTGGTGCGATACTCATTTCATTGTCATTAAGAATGACAATCATGTTTGTTTTTTCATCACCAATATGGTTCAGGGCCTCTAAAGCCATTCCGCCAGTCAGTGCACCATCACCGATAATTGGCACAACAAAAGAATCTTCCTTCTTTAAATCTCTTGCGACAGCCATGCCCATTGCTGCTGACAATGAAGTGGAGCTATGGCCAGTTTCCCATACATCATGCTCACTCTCATTCATTTTTGGGAAACCAGACATCCCTTTGTACTGTCTTAATGTATCGAAATCCTTCGTTCTACCAGTCAAAATTTTGTGGACATAAGCTTGGTGGCCAACATCCCAAATAAATTTATCCTTCGGACTGTCAAAGCACTTATGCAAAGCAATTGTCAATTCGACAACACCAAGATTCGGGCCGATATGTCCGCCTTTCGTCGACAGTGTATTTATTAAAAACGTACGAACATCTTCACTCAACTTCTCGAGTTCTTCCACCGATAAGTCTTTTAGAAAGGCTGGATTCTTTATTGACAATAAATCCATCGTTAACAACTCTCTTTCATTCAATTTAAACCTTATATTATGAACTTTTGCTTATTTTTACTTTTCACGTAATTAGTTTATTGTTATGTATGCTAAGCATAATCTTTTGTGTTATTAGTAGCTATACATGTTAAATATGTATTATACCATTCAACCAACCTTAATAGGAAGTAATTCTATATAGGTCTTACTATGTGGTTAAAGAATAGGTTGCTGCAATTAATCATTTCGAACCGTTTTCGCGTCAATAGTACATATAAGTTTATTTTAACATAAAGCTCCTAAAAATAACCGCTAACACAAAGTGATAACGGCCATATATCAGCATATTCTTCATGTATAAGGTTAAATCGTCTTGTATAAAGCGGTTTCTTCCTCACTATATACCCTTATTCTTCCTGTATTAAACACAGTCAGCTGTTGCGATTTCCGACTAAATCTGTCATTTCCTCCAAAAGCCCCGTTTTAAGTGATAGCTGATTAAGTTTTTCTTTAGCAGCACTTAAGTGGTATGTCAGCTCTTTCTTAGCACCGTCCATCGTTAAAAGTGCAGGGTATGTACTCTTATGATTATGCACATCACTACCAAGCGGTTTGCCAATCAGTTCTTCATCACCTTCAACATCCAAGATATCATCTCTTATTTGGAAAGCAAGACCTAAGTGGTAGGCAAAGCTTGTCAAAAGCTCCATTTGTTCCTTATCCGCACCTGCAAGGACTGCGCCTATCAGGATGCTTGCTTCAAGCATTTTCCCGGTTTTGTGGACGTGAATATATTCAAGGTCTTCTTTAGAAAGATTTTTTCCTTCGCCCTCTATATCTCCAACCTGTCCGCCAACCATTCCTTCTGCACCTGCAGCTTTAGCGATAATTTCGAGCACTTTTATCTTTGTTTCCGCATCAAATTTCATTGCGGTTACTAGCTGAAAAGCATATGTTAAAAGAGCATCACCAGCTAATATGGCAATTGCTTCTCCGTAAACCTTATGATTAGTTGGAATGCCTCTTCGCAAATCATCATCATCCATGCTTGGTAAATCGTCGTGAATCAATGAATATGTATGAATCATTTCAATTGCTGCTGCAGGAAGCATACCCGTTTCCGGATCTTTTCCGAATGCAGACATCGTCGCAAAGGTTAGCAATGGACGAATTCTTTTCCCTCCAGCAGAAAGCGAATAATGCATCGAGTCCAAGATGATTTCTGGCGCTGCCAGCTGTGATACGCTGTGTTTCAGTTCCTGTTCTACAAGTTTTTTATATTTTTCCGTAAAAGCTGTTAAAGAGAGACCAGACAATCGCTTATTCCTCCTCGTTTATGGAGAAAGCTTCTTTTTGCCCATTGTCTAAAACAATTTCTGCAAGCTGTTCTTCCACATTTTTTAATTTATCATGACAAAACTTAGACAGTTCCATGCCTCTTTTGTATGTATTAATTGCTTCTTCTAGAGGAACATCTCCCTCTTCAAGCTTTTCTACGATTTTCTCTAGCTCTTCCATCGCTTCTTCAAAAGATAATCCATTTTTAGCCATCGTTCTTTCACTCCTTAATAGATGTTACACGTGCCTCCACTGTTCCATCAGATAGACGCAGTTCAATTTGTTCATCCTCTTTTACCTGCTTGATGCTCGAAATCAATTTCCCCTCAGGAGAATAAGCCAGATTATAGCCTCTTTCCATAATTTTCAGCGGGCTTAACGCATCCATTTTCCCAATAATCGATTGGAACATATGTGATTTTTTCTGGTGTATTAGATTCATGTTTCGTACGAGGTTTTTTTCCAAATTAACTCTGTCTTTTTCTGCATTATGCAGCAGCTCTTGCGGATGACTTCTGCTAAGACGTCTCATGATTAACTCATGCTTTTCTTCTTTAAGCAAAAACAGTTTATTTATATTGCGCTGTAATAATTCATTTTGTCTGTCCAATTGCTCCATTTTTTGGTCAAGCAGCAATTTCGGATAGCGAAAAGCGTAGGATTTTTCCATTTTTCCGAGCCTGTGCTTTTCCTTATCGACCCTTTCCTTTGTTGCCCGAATTAATCTTGCTTTTCTTGTTAGCACCCTTTCCATAAGCTCCTCCATATGTGGGGCTGCCATTTCGGCTGCTCCTGTTGGTGTCGGGGCTCTTAGGTCTGCTACAAAGTCAGCAATTGTAAAGTCTGTTTCATGGCCAACAGCAGAAATAATAGGGATTGAAGAGGCAAAAATCGCGTTTGCTACCGTTTCCTCATTGAATGCCCAAAGTTCTTCAATGGATCCTCCACCTCTACCGACAATCAATACATCGATATGTGGGGTTTCCATGCTGTTAGCCTTGTTGATAGCTTTCACGATAGATGGTGCTGCTGCTTCTCCTTGCACAAGGGCGGGAAAAATGATAATTTTGGCAATTGGATATCGCCTTTTGATGGTGATAAGTATGTCCCTGATAGCTGCACCTGTTGGAGAAGTGATAATCCCAATCGTATCAGGATATTTAGGGATAGGTTTTTTATGGGCAGCAGAAAACAGTCCATCTGCCTCCAATTTCTTCTTAAGCTGCTCATAAGCCAAATACAGGTCGCCGATACCGTCTGGTCTCATTTCTTGGACATACATTTGATATTGGCCGCTTTGCTCATACACAGTAACAGAAGCCTTCACAAGGACCTTCATGCCGTTTTCCGGCTTGAATTTCATTCCTTGGGCACTTCTGGCAAACATGACAGCAAGGATTCTTGCCTTATCGTCCTTTAAGGTGAAGTACATATGCCCACTGCTATGCTGTTTGAAATTTGATATTTCTCCCTTAACATGGACATGCTGCAAATGGGGGTCGGCGTCGAATTTTCTTTTTATGTATTTCGTTAAAGCTTGTATTGATAAATACCTATTTTCCATTTTAAACGCTCCCTTACAGGATAAAAGGGAATGGCAGTGTATCTGCTTTCCCTTTTTTGTGTTCGCGTATCTCTATTTGTCAACGATTCTTTCTATTTCCCTCTACATAAGCTTTACAAACTGTTTTTGATTTTAGAAAGCAGTCCGTTAACAAACTTGCTGGACTTGTCGTCACCATATGCTTTTGCAATTTCTACCGCTTCATCAATGACAACATTTGCCGGCACTTCTTCTGAGCCATACACTAGTTCATAAACAGCAATTCTTAATAGATTTCTGTCTACATTGGCAATTCTGTCGATTGTCCAATTTTCCAAATGCTTGCTTATTTGCTCATCAATTGATATTTGGTGGTCTAGCACTCCATTAACAAGTGCAGACAGATATACATCCGGTTTTTCGCCATCAAGTGCATGGATGATTGCTTCATTCTTGTCTATTTCACTTAGGTCAATTTGAAATAACGCTTGAAGCGCCTTTTCTCTTGCCGTTCTTCTTTTCATTTCCTTTATGCTCCTTTAAACACTTGCATGATTAAAACATGCTTGTCCATTATTCTTTTAAAGAATCCATGTCTTGGACTCTTTATCATTATGTCATACGGCCATTTCCATATTACCATCTTAACATGCTAAAAAGATAATAGCATATATAGACAGAAACTTCTATTCGCCATTAAACTTTTGGAAACTTTCCGCACTAAAAAAGCTGCCAAGAGCCATTGCAGCTTTTTCTACACATAGCTTGGAACGCTATATGTAGAAAAAGTTAAGCATATCCTCAAAGCAGCTTATTTATTTACATCTCTTGCTGTGTTTCTGTATCTTGTTTAGCATTCTCAAACTGAACGCCAACCACATGTATATTAATTTCTTCTGCCACTAACGCTGTCATATTGAGCAGTGTTTGGCGAATATTATCTTGTATTTGCTGTGCGACTTGCGGGATGGAAATGCCAAAGTTCATTACACAGTAGACATCCACCTTTATGCCATCTTCAGCGAGCTCCACTTTAACTCCTTTGTTGTGCAGCTTTTTACCAAGCTTTTCCACAACTCCAGAAGCAAAGTTTCCTCTCATTTGGGCTACACCCTCCACTTCAGATGCTGCAATCCCAGCGATTACTTCGATGACTTCAGGAGCAATTTCCACTTTCCCCAAGCCAGTGTATTCCTGGTTCATATCTAAAATAGTTGATTCGCTCATTTTGGTTCCTCCCTTTAATCTTCAGATTTCATCAAATCATACATCTCTAAAAACTTTGTGTTGAAGTTTCCTTCCACAAATTTTTCATGATTAAGGAGTTTCAAGTGAAACGGAATTGTTGTATGAACGCCTTCAATAACGAATTCACTAAGTGCGCGCTTCATACGTGCGATTGCTTCATTTCTTGTCGCGCCATATGTAATCACCTTCGCGATCATACTGTCATAGTATGGCGGGATTGTGTAGCCTGGATATGCTGCTGAATCAACACGAACACCTAAACCGCCCGGAGGAAGATACATATTGATTTTTCCAGCTGATGGCATGAAGTTCTTTGCAGGATTTTCAGCATTGATACGGCATTCAATCGCCCATCCATTAAATTCAACATCCTTTTGTGTTACAGCCAATGGTTTTCCAGATGCTACTAGTATTTGCTCTTTTATTAAATCAATACCTGTGACCATTTCTGTAACAGGGTGTTCTACTTGAATACGAGTGTTCATTTCCATGAAGTAGAACTGTTGATTTTGGTAATCGTAAATAAATTCAACCGTGCCTGCACCGCTGTATTTCACAGCTTCTGCTGCCTTAACTGCAGCTGCACCCATTCTTTCACGAATTTCCTCTGTCAATACTGGAGATGGCGTCTCTTCCAAAAGCTTTTGCAATCTTCTTTGGATAGAACAGTCTCTTTCACCTAAATGAATTACTTGGCCATAGTTATCTGCAAGTACTTGCAGTTCAACATGGCGGAAATCTTCAATGAACTTCTCTAAATAAACACCAGCATTACCGAAAGCTGTTAAAGCTTCCTGCTGAGTGATGTTAATTCCATTGATAAGCTCTTCTTCTGTTCTCGCAACACGGATACCTTTACCGCCTCCGCCTGCAGTTGCTTTAATGATAACAGGATAGCCAATTTCCTTTGCAAGACTAATGCCTTCCTCAACATCTTTAATGATGCCTTGAGATCCTGGCACAATCGGAACGCCAGCTTCGCGCATTGTTTCTCTCGCAACGTCTTTTGTTCCCATTTTATTAATAGCTTCTGGACTTGGTCCCACAAAAGTTATGTTGCAATCACGGCAAAGCTCTGCGAAGTCTGCATTTTCTGCCAAAAATCCATAACCAGGATGGATGGCATCACTGCCAGTCAGCATTGCTGCACTGATAATATTTGTAAAGTTCAAGTAGCTTTCCTTAGAGGAAGTCGGCCCGATGCAAATAGCTTCATCTGCGAGCTGAACATGAAGGGCTTCTCTGTCCGCCTCTGAAAATACTGCTACCGTTTCAATATTCAATTCACGGCACGCTCTGATAATCCGTACCGCTATTTCTCCTCTGTTTGCGATTAATAGCTTCTTAATCATATGTTAAACCCTCTCTTTACAGAGCCTTCACTAAAAATAAAGGTTCACCGTATTCTACTAGCTCGCCGTCTTTGACAAGAATTTCAACAATCTCCCCTTCAACCTCTGCCGTGATTTCGTTGAATAGCTTCATTGCCTCTACAATACATACTACTGTATCTTTTGACACTTTATCTCCAACAGACACATATGCAGCTGCATCAGGTGTTGCAGATTGATAGAAAGTTCCTACCATTGGCGAAGTTACTTTATGTAAGTTCTCATTTGAGCTTACCGCAGGAGCTTGAGCCACTTCTTCTTGGACTACTTGTGCTGCTTGCGGCTGAACTGCTTGAACTTGCTGTGCAGGTGCACTTACAGCTGCGATTGCTTGAACTTCAGGACGATTTTTTTTGATTTCTACTTTTGCTCCTTCATTTTCATATACGAAGTCGCTAATGTTTGAATCGTTGATAAGGTTAATCAGATCCTTGATTTCTTCTATTTTTAACATGCTTTTGCACTCCTTCATTACAATTCTTTATGACTAGATACTAATATCATACGATAAGACCTTCTAATAGTTCAACCACTTCTATCATTCAGTATCATTTTTCTTGCAGTTTTTTATTCCTTCTGCTAAATTATCATACCATTTTCTGCAGAAAATAACTATTCACATCCTTTTTTCTTCTGACAAATATAAAAAAAAGGCAAAAAGGAAAGCTGTCTTCCCTTTTTGCCTTTTTTCTTATTTTGGATCGATTTTTACTGCAACAAAGGCATTTGGCTGATTTAAGTTTTCTCTAACTAATTGGACGATATCATTAGCTGCTTCAGCAGATAGCTCGCCAGCTTTTACAGTCACATTCACTTTTCCGTCAACAGCACGGACAAGAACATCATCATAATTTTCCGCTTTAATAAGCGTTTCCATCATTTTTTCATTATCAGACAGCTTTTGCAGCTCCTCAATTTTGTCTTGAGCCGCGCTTTTTTCCTCAGCTGTCTTTGCTTCTGACATTGTTTCAGTCAGCTGCTCTTCTTCTTTACTACGCTGTTCATCCAATTGTAATCTCATTTCTTCAAATACTTCATCTGAGGCAATAGTTGATACAGAGCTACCATCTTCTGCCGCTTGCTCTCCTTTAGCATTTTCAGTAGCTGCTTCTTCCTTTGCTGTATTTTCCTTTGCTGTATTTTCCTTTGCTGCATCTTCTGTTGCCGCAAATTCATTTGTCTGTTCTGGTGAAGTTGTGTAATACACTGTCAATACAACCACTAAGCTTAACATTGTCAATAACCATACCGTTTGCTTTTTCAATAACATTTATGAATCCCCCTTAATTTTGTTTTGCTTGAACAGATACCCGGTGGCTTGGGACATCCAATGCCCTTGTAACTGCCTCGACTATCATGCTTTTCACTTTTATATTTTCAGCTCCTTTTGCAATGACAAGAACACCTCTAATTGTCGGCTTCTTTGTTTCCACCACAATCGGAACTTGCTTATCTCCATTTGGCACTGTTACCAAACTCTCTTCTGAGGAGTTCTCTTCGACAGTTCGTTTTCCGCCCTGAGGATCCTCTTCTTGTGTTGTCTGGCTTGAATTGGTCTTATTCTTCTCATACACCTTCGTCTCAGAGCCATCAATATTGACATAAACAACTGCGTCCTTCACGCCAGCCATAGCGTTGATTGCCTCTTTTATCTGTTCTGTGTAGAGCTTTTCGTAATCAGTAATATCTGTTGACTTGCCTGATTTTTGACCAAATACCTCTTCTGCCTGGTCTGTGCTTGCTGTCTCGTTTTGACTGAATGCCGAGACATCTGCGTTACCATCTTTAAAGAACATATTGCTTAACAGCATTATGGCAGCCCCGAACAATACAACGATAATTAAATACTGGGCCTTCCCCTGCTTTTTGTTGTTGTTGCCAGACAGCATTTTTTTCAGAAAAGTGATTGGACCCTGTGGATTGTCCTTGTCCTTGGTCTTGGTCTTATCCTTATCCTTGTCATTGTCTTTTTCCATGTCTGCACTACTCCCCTCCTTTAGCTAGTATGGCGATGTCACCTTCTGGCACATCCCATTTACCTGATAGAAATGAAACAATATTAGCTGTATCCACTTGTTCTTTGTCACTGCTTTCTGGAAGGGGTTGCTGTGTATCAATGGATACAGGACTGACTGCTTCCACTGCCCCCTGTGACTCCTCATCCGCCTCCTTCAGGACTAGGACAAGTCTGTCTAAATTGTCTGGAAAGCTTTCTTTTGATTGATCATTTAACGATAGTTTAATGGAATCTATTTCGACACCGTAATCTGCTATCAACTCCTTGTTGGCATCCTCCTTCAGTTGGACAGCCATTTTTTCTAATGTATATTCATCAAGTGATGCTTGTATTTCTTTTTTTTGCGATTCTATCGAATTTTCTATATTTTTTTCTTCTGGAAGATTTGTAGTAGCCGCCTCAAGCACTTTCTCAAAATCACCTGAAACAAGCTTAAACACTGGTGTCAGGATAACGGTGATCAGCAAAAGACCACAAACGAGCTTTGCATATTTTTGAAATGTAGAATTCGGCAGCAGCATATCAATCACTGTAGCCAGCAAAACAAATAGAATGATATTAGTAACCCATTCTGTTATATAGCTCATATTAATCACCTACCTTATTTCATCATCATCGTCACATTGCTTGCGGCGATGATAACGGTAAGACTTAAAAAGAACATGAGAGAAACGATAGCCAAGGCTGCAAAAACATATAAAACGCTTTTGCTGATAATGTCTAAACAGTTGATAACAGGGCCGCCTCCAAGCGGCTGAAGCAAGGCTGCCGCAAATTTATAAATAATTGAGATTACTAAAATTTTCAATGCCGGAAAAGCAACAATTATCAAAAGAATGGCAACACCGGCAATCCCGACCGTGTTTTTCAGCAAAAGCGAGGCACTAATAACAGTATCAGCCGTATCTGTGAACATCCTGCCTATTACTGGAATAAAATTTCCTGCTACGAATTTAGCTGTACGCAATGTAATTCCATCTGTAACAGCAGTCGATATTCCTTGAACAGATAAGACGCCTAAGAAGATTGTCAAAAATATGCCAAGAATGCCAATGCTGATATTGCGAAGCAAATTACCTAGCTGCGTCACTTTATACTGACTTGATAAGCTGCTGACAATATGCAGCAATGTGGACAAAAACAATAATGGTAATACGACGTAGGAAATCAGCATCCCGCTAGTGTTCATTAGGAACAGAATAACGGGATGGAAAAACGCTGCCGATATCGCACCTCCTGATGCTGCCATCAATGCAAGCAGCAGCGGCACGAGCGCCAAAATGAAGCTTGTCATGGTTGTGATCGCCTCATTGGCATAGGTAATCGCGACGTGAAAGCTATTTAGTGCTAAAATAATCAAAACCATAAACACAATAGAATAGGCTACCTTACTAATGGAGCTGTTTTCAAAGGAGTTTTGCAGCATCTGTAGCAGCATGCTGAAAACAGTCAATAGAATGAGCGATCCGAGCAGCTTGCCATTCACGACAATTTCATGAAAGATAAACTTCGTTAAGCCAGAAAAAAACATACTGAAGTCAAAATCCTTTTCGCCTTTGATAAAGTCATAGAGACTTCCCTTTTGAATCTCTGGCAGATAGCCTCCATACTCATTCGTAATGCTTTCCCAAAAGCCTTTCAGCTCTGTTAAATCAAGACTGTCTATTTGGGATTGAACGACCTCTTCCGGGCTAAATGCCTGACTAGTTGCTGCTTCTTCTGTATCTTCTTGAGGAGATTCTGCTTGTACAACTGGATTAATGAATAAAAAGAATGTGAATAGGAATAATAGTACAATTTTTAGTTTCGTTTTCATTAGTTCACCTCAAGATTAAACATCTTACATTAATTCGGAATCATATTAATGATTGTTTCTACAAGGACTGTTAGGATTGGCACAGCCATTGCCAGGATTAAAATTTTCCCCGCCAATTCAATTTTGGATGCTATTGCACCTTGTCCAGCATCCTTTGTTATTTGAACAGCAAATTCAGCAATATAAGCAATTCCGATAATCTTTAAGATTGTTTCTACATATACGGTATTCACTTTCGCATTAAGAGCGATTCTTTCCACCATTTCAATGATGGAAGCAATTTGATCAACGAGAAAAAGAAAAATGACACAGCCGACAAAAACAACAAGCAAAAAGGCGATATTGGGTTTTTGCTCTTTTATGATTAAGGCTAAAAAGGTCGAAATAAGGGCAATTCCGACTATTTGAAGAATCTCAATGATCGTATCCCCCTTTATCCCTGAAATAAGAAAACCGATTTGATTTTTTGGAATAAGTCATCTACGATGTTGGCGACCATAAATAAAATATAGATAAAGCCAAATAATGTTACCCACTGTGCATACTCTTTTTTTCCAACCTGGTCTAGTATCGTGTGCAAAAAAGCTACAACAATGCCGACACCAGCTATCTTGAAGATAATATCCACCTCTAAACCCATTATGTCTCCTCCTAAACCTACATCAATAAAATGACAATCAATAGCCCTGAAAGCACGCCTAAGCTTTTAAACATTTTTTCATATCTCAATTGATGGTCTCTTGCCTCTTGCTCTTCTCTTTCAATATGCGTTAGTGTCAGCATAATTTGTTTTTGCTGGGAAGCCCTGTCATGTCTGCCGAGCGTTTCACCGAACTGCTTCATAATTTCCAATTCAGGCTTTTTCATTGCCGTCCTTTTCCAAATGTCATCAAGACAGGTTGTCCAAGCATCCCTTACCGTTGTTTCTTCTGTCATGAGCTTTTGCGAAAAATTTTCGAAAAAAGTGCTTAAGGGCTGATGGAGCTGCTCCGATAAACGTCTGGCCGCTTCATGCAGTGGTGTATGACCGTACATGATTTCTGCTTCTAAAGACTGCAAAGCCGATTTCAATTGCCTAAGCTGCTTCGGTCTTTCACTAAATGATTTTGCTATTTCCATTCCGCCAAGGCTTGTGGTGGCTAAAATGATGATTGCACCAATTATTTTCATCATTTACATCACCTTCATTTCCCTTAAGATCTGTCCATTGCCATTTCTAATAGCACTAACAGTCCCAGGGCCGTTTGCCCTATTCAGCTCTACATATCTTTCAAAAATTCCCGATTCAATAATCGGTTTAAGTGTTGGTCTGTTTTTAATTTCCTCAAATGAAGTCCCATGTGTAGTCATAATTAGCTGAATGCCTGCATTTACAGCTTCTAATATCGCCTCTCCATCCTCCTTGCGGCCAACCTCATCGACAACAAGGACATTTGGACTCATAGAACGGATCATCATCATCATTCCTTCTGCCTTTGGACAGGAATCAAGAACATCTACCCGTGTTCCAAATGTCATTTGAGGAATGCCATCCAAGCATCCAGCTATTTCAGACCTTTCGTCGACAATCCCGACCTTAAGGGCTGGGATTTTGTGCTTTGCATTTCCTGTTGAAGCAATTCTCGCTAAATCTCGTAATATCGTTGTTTTTCCTGTTTGCGGTGGCCCAATAATCATCGTATGCAGCCATTTCGCCCCGTTATAGAGAAACGGTGCGAATGGTTCTGCAGAGCCAATTTTCTCCTTTGCTATTCGCACATTAAAGGAAGCAATATCCCTAATCGCCTTGACTGAACTTTCCTCTAAGATAACTTTACCTGCAAGACCAACGCGGTGGCCGCCTTCGACGGTGATGTAGCCCCTCTTCAGCTCTTCATCCATTGTATAAACAGAGTAATGACTGAGTTTATTAAGAAACTGAACGGCATCCTCCTTCGTCATTTCCATATCGATAAATCGAACACCGTCATGTAGAGATATTTCCAATGGTCTCCCAATACGGATTCTGATTTCTTCTATTCGCTCTCTTTCATCAGGAGAGAGTGTGAGTAGTTGATCAGCTATTTTTTTGGGCAAGAATGAATAGAATGTGTTCACAGCGCTTTTCTCCTTTTTTAAGGTTGTCCAACTCAACTAAAATCACTGGCTTATAATGCGACTTATTAAAATGTATGCACGAAGAACAATATTATGACTGCCTGTTCTCGTTCTTTAGCAGTTTTATAAATACGACTAAAAAGCTCGCAGATTCCAAAAGCTATAAGAAACATTTACTTAAAAAGGAGTCTTTTGAATGAAAACAAAATTAGTTCACTGTATCTGTCTGCTTCTCGCTATTTGTATGGCTTTTGGAGGCTTGCCTTATGCTGCTAAAGCAGCTAATGGTCCGAAAAATGTCATTCTTCTGATTGGAGACGGAATGGGTCTTGGCCAAATGGAAATTGCGAGCCTATTTGAGCATGGAAAAGAAGGCAGGTTATTTTTGCAAACACTGCCGTACACCGCCCTTGTCAAAACGTACTCTGCAAATAATAATGTGACGGATTCTGCAGCAGGAGGAACTGCCATCGCTATTGGGAAAAAAACAAACAATGGCATGATTGGCATGACGAAGGATGGCAAGGACTCTCCAAGTATTCTGGATGTATTTAAGGCTAATGGAAATAAGACGGCAATTGTTTCGACTAATAGTGTGACAGATGCCACTCCAGCAAGCTTTACAGCTAGTGTTAAGGATAGATGGGCAGATCAGGAGGAAATTGCGAGACAGCAATTGAAAAACAACATTGACGTCGTAATGGGCGGCGGAGCGATGTACTTCGGGAAAAATAGGGAGTTAATAGAAGCATACAAAGATCGAGGATACACGTTTGTCACATCAGAAAAAGAGCTTGCCTCATCAAATGGTGACAAAATACTAGGTCTTTTCGCTAGCAAGCACCTTTCCTTTAAACAAGATCGAAAGGAGCTAAAAAGCACGGAGCCAACATTGACAGAAATGGCTGGTAAAACAATTGAAACACTTGCAAACGGTAATAATGGATTCTTTGCAGTTATAGAAGGAGCGAGAATTGATCACGCAGCTCACTCAACTGATATTCCGAGTATATGGAAAGAAACAATTGAATTTGATAAAGCAGTCAAATACTGTGTGGAATGGGCGCAAAAACGGAAGGACACTTTAGTGATTGTTGTAGCAGATCATGAAACAATGGGGATTTCGGTGACAGAGCCGATGGACATAAAGGCATTAAAAAACATTCAAATAACACCAGAATTAATGGCACAAAAATTAACGAAGGCAGCAAATACAAAAGATTATACAACGGAAAGTATTATGGAGTTGTTTCAAAAATACGCAAATATTAAGCTAACAAAAGAAGAGTTGGCGCAATTTAAGGAAAGAATAAAAAAGCAGGATGGAAGTATTTATCCGGAGCAAAAGGTCGGCAGAGAAATAGGAAGAATCATTGCCAGGCATTATCATGCTGGCATACTGGATGGCACTACACAGCAGCTTAGCAGAACAACGGGAGGTCATACAGGTAATATGATTGCTTTATTTGCTTATGGAAAAGGTGCAGAAAAGTTCCATGGAGTCATTGATAATACAGATATTTCAAAGATTATTGCTAATATGAAAGGCTATGACTTTGGAAATTAAGCATGTACAAAAGGTACAGCAACCTTAGGCTGTGCCTTTTTCTTTTTAAAAAGAATTAGTGTCCAAGCTTCCCTCCTCTTTTGTACATAACATATCTTGGAGGTGATTTCCATGTTTAGGCGACCAACATCCGTTACCAATCTCAGCAACCCTTTCCGAACTACTGGTTCTAACAAGCACTTTGGAGTCGACTTTGCGAAGTCTGGCACAAACCCGATTGCAGCTGCAGCTGATGGGACTGTTTCTCGCTCCTATGTTTCCTCAAGCTATGGGGAGTGCATCATGATTGTCCATCAGGTTGGTGGGCAGGTTTGGGAAACTGTTTATGCTCACTTGCGTTCTGGTTCAAGAAGGGTTTCTGTTGGTGAAAGAGTCAAAGCTGGACAAACTATCGGTGTCATGGGCAACACTGGCCAATCGACAGGACAGCATCTGCATTTTGAACTTCATCGTGGAAGATGGAATAGCGCTAAATCAAATGCAGTCAATCCAATTCCTTATTTAGATGAAAACCAAAACCAGCAAAGCACTGCTCCAAGCAAACCTGCTAAATCTTATACGATTGCAGCCGGTGATACACTGTCAGCAATAAGCCAGCGATACGGTGTCTCGGTTTCTGCTCTTGCTGAAGCGAATAATATTCAAAATATAAACCAAATTTATGCAGGTCAAAAGCTTATCATACCGGAAAGCTAACTGCATAAATAATTTAATTTCCACAAAAAAAAGAAGAGAACAATGTTCTCTTCTTTTTTGCCGCATTTGCCGCTTAGGTGTATGGAGTTTCAAAACCTGCTCCACCAGGTGGGTGTTCGCAAAAGATTTCTTCATATGTCCTAATGAGCTAATCATAAGGCATGCTGATCCTTCTTTAATATAGAACTCCCTAATTAACGATAAAGGTTGAAACTTCATACGATAACGTACAACGCAGCGATTATATTTATATAATACAGCATCCATACATGAAACGCAAATGGTAAAAACCGTAAACTGAAATTACGCGCGAGATACATAGCTCGCTTCAGCTGTATTGATAATCAATTTGTCGCCTTGGTTGATGAAGAAAGGAACTTGCACAGAAAGGCCAGTTTCTAAAATCGCAGGCTTAGTACCGCCAGAAGCAGTGTCACCTTTAATACCAGGCTCTGTTTCTGTTACTTCAAGCACTACTGTATTTGGAAGCTCAACACCAAGTGTTTCTGTTTGGTACATCATGATATAAACTTCCATATTTTCTTGCAAGAACTTCAATTCATATTCAATTGCATCTGCAGAAAGCTCAATTTGGTCATAAGATTCTTGGTCCATGAACACATGTTGGTCACCGCTTGCATACAAGTATTGCATTTTACGGTTATCAATTTGTGCTTTCGCAACCTTCTCGCCTGCTCTGAACGTTTTTTCTTGAACTGCTCCTGTACGAAGGTTTTTTAATTTAGAACGTACGAATGCAGCGCCTTTTCCTGGTTTAACATGTTGGAAATCCAATACACGCCAAATTCCGTTATCCACTTCAATTGTTAAACCTGTTTTAAAATCGTTTACTGAAATCATAAATGATCCTCCTGTTAATCCTATAAAATAATCAATTCTTTTGGTGAATGGGTTAAAGCTTCATTATGATCATCTGTTATGATAGTATCATCCTCAATGCGAACCCCGCCCAGACCTGGAATATAGATGCCTGGTTCAACCGTTACAACCATGCCTGACTCAAGAACTGTCTCCGATTTAGAAGAAAGTCCTGGTCCTTCATGGACCTCTAAACCGATTCCATGACCTGTAGAGTGGCCAAAATATTCACCATATCCATGTGCACTTATGTAATCGCGCGTCAATGCATCAGCCTGAATGCCAGTAAGTCCCGGTTTAATTCCTGCCATTCCTTTTAACTGAGCTTGGAGGACAATATCATATATTTCCTTTAGCTTTTCGTCTGGTTTGCCAACGGCAACTGTTCTCGTAATATCAGACACATATCCTTTATAATATGCCCCGAAATCCATTGTCACAAAATCGCCTGCTTCGATTAACTTTTCTGATGCCACACCATGTGGCAATGCAGATCTAGTTCCAGAAGCAACAATCGTGTCAAAGGACGATGATACCGCACCTGCTTTTCTCATAAAAAACTCTAATTCATTCGATACTTCCAGTTCAGTCTTCCCAACCTTAATGAACTCAAGGATATGGGCAAAAGCGGCATCTGCGATCTCCGCTGCTTCCTTTAATATCTTAATCTCTTCCCTACTCTTAATCAAGCGTAACTTTTCCACAAGACCAGAAACAGGAACTAGTTCGCCTTTAAATACAGCTTCATACAGTCTGTATTCCGTAAATGTCAAGTAATCCTGTTCAAAACCAAGCTTCTTGATCCCTAGTTTTTCTGCCTGCTCTGCCACTTCCTTTTGAATAGGACCGCTGTGCTTTACAATGTCAAAACCAACACATTGACTTGCAGCCTGTTCTGTATAGCGGAAGTCTGTAATGAATTTAGCTCCCTCTCCACTGATTAACACCACACCAGCAGAACCTGTAAAGTTACTGATATAGCGGCGGTTATAATTGCTGGCAATAACAATGCCATCCACACCAGCAGTTGCTAAAGCTTCCCGTAATTTCGTTAATTTCTCCATTAAGGTTCTCTCCCCGATACTAATTATTTACTAAAATTTTATTCCACTAAAAAGATAGAATTTATGTAAAAGCTTCTGAACATTGGCAATGATAAAAAAAGAATGCTCATGTAGAACATTCTATCATAGATTAATTATCCTTCACTACCCGAAATGTTCGCCTCACGTTTGTTTTCTTTTTGTTTTTTCGTCCTAATTTCACTTTCTTCATAAGAAATCGTATAGCCGACAAATACTCCCCAAAGCACATAAAGACATATAGAAGTGATTATCGTATTTAAACTAAGCTGCATAAATGGCTTGATGCTCGGAAAAATTGGATTTAAGATGATGAAAACAACGCCAAATACCATTATTCCAAAACCGACGCCAATATAAAAGGACTTAAATTTTCTAAGTAAAAGATAATACCCAAATGCTGCCATTAATGAAAAAAATCCGATTGCACCAATACTAATAAGTGTTCCAAGCCAACCAGTTTTCCAGCTTCCGATTGCCCACGGCTCCAATATGACATTTGGTCTTATTTCCGTCATATTGAAATAATAAGCGAGAAATCCCATGAAGGACCAAAATATCCCCCCAAATAGCCCTGTCCATATAACAAGTGTAATGAAATGCATAGATGGCTCTTTTGCTATTCCACTGTGATTTTCCGCTTCTTTTTCCTTTGTCATTTCCATATGCCTCCCGCTATGAATATTTTATCTTTCTTCTCTGTTAACAAGACCTATAAATTACTTAAAATTCGTTAGGCTAGTTGTTTCTCTAAATTTTTAGTAATATGTAAATAGGGGAATTATAGTGATGGAACAACATATCCATCCAACAGAGAAAACAATTAATCATTTGCTTTTCCACCCTAATTTAACCTGAGGTTGGTGTAAATATTCATGTCAAATGAGCAAAAACCAGTATTCGGAGGACAGGCAGTAGTTGAGGGCGTCATGTTTGGCGGCAAAAATCATTACGTGACTGCAATAAGACGCAAGGATCAATCCATTGATTATTTTCATTTGCCGAGAAAACACAATCCGAAGCTGACCAAACTAAAAAAAATCCCCTTCATAAGAGGGATTGTCGCTATTATTGAATCAAGCGGGAATGGGACAAAGCATTTAAACTTCTCAACAGACCGCTATGATGTCGACCCAAGCGAAGACGTCCAGCTGGAAGAAAAAGAACCATCCAAAATGACGATGATTTTAGGAGTTGCAGCAATTGGAATCCTTTCCTTCCTGTTTGGCAAATTCATCTTTACATTAGTGCCTGCCTTTTTGGCGGAATTTTTTAAGCCTGTTATCAGCGGACACGTTGCTCAAATATTACTCGAAAGCTTCTTTAAGCTGCTTCTTTTACTTGGTTATATTTACTTTGTTTCACTGACTCCTCTTATTAAACGCGTATTTCAATATCACGGAGCTGAGCATAAGGTTATAAATGCATTTGAAAATGGCAAAGACATTACAGTAGAAAATGTGCAAGCACAGTCAAGACTTCATTATCGTTGTGGAAGCAGCTTTATATTGTTCACTGTATTTGTTGGTCTGTTTCTGTATTTACTTTTCCCAACAGACTCCTTTATAGAACGGATATTAAGCAGAATTGCTTTAATTCCTGTTGTCCTTGGTATTTCGTTTGAAGTTCTTCAATTAACCAATAAACTTCGCGATATTCCTGTATTGAAATATTTAGGCTTGCCAGGTCTTTGGCTGCAGCTTTTAACAACAAAAGAGCCGACTGACGATCAGGTGGAAGTAGCCATCTATTCCTTTAAGGAATTAAAGCGCAGAGAAGAAGAATCGGAAAAAGCCATTCTTGCAGCGGATTAACACCGCTAAAATCAGGGGATATAACTTAACAAAAGGCTTTTAAAAAAATCTTTTGTCTAGCGCTTCATTAAAGCAACAAATTTATATGATGTGAATAAACTTTTTTTAATAGAAGTTTAAAAGTTGTAAAAAATGCTCATCATGCTTTTAGGGAGGTGGCTTTTCTTGAAGAATCGAATTCCTTTTCTTGTTATTGGGATTGTCTGCTTATTAGCTTTAATAGGATTAGTATCATCAGTCGTTTCCAATCCTGTTGGGTTTATGCAAAACATACTTTCATTAGTTGTTATTGGACTACTCATCTGGTTTATTGTTAGACGATTTTACAAAGCTAGCCCTGAAAGAAAAGAGCAAAAGGCTTTTGTTAAAGCGGCAAAAAGATCAAAGAAAAGACAACAGCACACAAAAGGAAAAATATTGCCTAAACAAGGTGCTCAAGCAAAAACAGCAACCTTCAAGGGCAAAAAAAGAAGCGCAAGCAGTGCACACTTGACTGTTATCGAAGGAAAAAAGAGCAAAAAGAAAAACCGGGCAACATTTTGACCTGTTTTAAAGAAGGCAAATCCCTGCATCCTTTTTGCCTAATATAAATGCTTCTAATTTCAAAATAAGCCAAGTGCCGTAAAAAAATCGACCTACTCCAATGGGCAGGCTCGATTTTTTTTTTTAGTACGTCCATGTTCGCAGGAATTTCTTCGCATAATCCCTTCCAAACTGAATTATTTCTCCTTGCTTTTCTTTCGTTAAAGTAAACTCTGTCGTCATGACTCCTTCTGACGGGATAAATATAATATTTTTTTCATGCTTTCTCGAAATATATCTGGAATCATGTGCATCCTTCATTGTCTCAAACATCGCACCAAACAAATGAAAGGCATTTTTAATCATATGCTTCGGGTGTTCTGACTGCTTATGGCTAAGCCTTATCCCAATTACTGGTCTTATCTTCTTAACATTCTCTTTATCAAACAGCCACATCGGAAAATTACTGAGAACTCCGCCATCCACAATAATGCTTTTGTTTTGCTTTGTGCCAAGGGCTACAGGCTCAAAAAAGAACGGCAAACTGCAGCTCATTCTAATTGCTTTTGCTACAGAGAAACTGGCTGGTTCTATCCCATATTTAGGCAGATCATCTGGAAGCACTAGCATGACTCCATTTGTAATATCAGAAGCAATTACTCTTAAAGAATCCTTCGGTAGGTCTGAAAATGTCCTGATTCCCTTATCTGCTAGCTTTTCCTCCAGCCATTTCTCTAAGGCAATGCCTTTATATAAACCAAGTCGCCAATACAAAAACAGCCATTTCGTAAAAGGAAAAGGAATGAGAAGCTTTCTTTCGTCCAATAATGTGGACAAGTCAAGCTGCTCGAGCATCCCGGCTATTTCTTTACCAGTATATTTAGCGGCCACAAAAGCAGCCACAATGGAACCAGCACTTGTCCCTGCTACTCTCTCAAACGTAAAACCCTTTTCCTCCAACACTTCGTATGCCCCTATTAAGGCAAGACCTTTTATGCCTCCTCCTGAAAAAACGCCATCAATGTGCATAATGCCTTCTCCCCTTTTATTGCAGCATTGATACACTTTAATCTTCAAATCAGAAAAATAGTACAGCAGGCAAGCCATTTATTTAATAAATCCACAACACACCATTGATTTTTTTACAGTCGTGACGTTCATCCAATCGCAGGTAGACTAATGCACATATATTATGATGAACAGAATTAGAAAATGCAGGAGGTAAGCATCATGAATCATAATGTGCGAAGACCAATTGGATTTGGCAGACCTGGTTTTGGTTATGGAAGACCTGGATTCGGAGGTGCAGGATTTGGGCTAGGTGTACTTGGCGGGCTTGCAACAGGAGCACTTCTTGGTCCTGCAATATACGGTGGATATAGCTATCCTCCATATGGAGGCTTTGGTTATCCATACGGTGGATATTATTATTAATGAAATGGGGCGCATAAACTAAGTTTATGCGCCCTCCAATTTATACATTATGTGAAGTAAGCAACCTCTGCTTCAGGGAAAAACTGCGCTACATATCCTCTGATTGTATTTTCCAAATCTTTCGCCTCGTCGTCTTGATACACGTATTTTCCAATACCGTATCTGCCCCATTTATACTTTCTTTTTTCCTCATTCATCTCAAGCTTTGTCTTCGGATACCTTTTCGCAATTACTCTTTTAGCTGGTTTTGTAAAGCGGTGCTGAATCAATTCAAATGTCAGATTAGAAAGATTAACTCCTTGCAGGCTATCTGACAGCCTTTGGAATAATTCGAAGTATCCTTCCTTCCAATCCTCATGCAAATAGATTGGCGCAACAATAAAGCCGAGCGGATAGCCTGCATTAGCAACCTTCCTTGCCGCTTCAAGCCGTTCATCAAAGGTGGAAGTTCCAGGCTCGAAATTTTTAATAACATAGCGAGAATTGACGCTGAATCGGAATCGAGTATGCCCATTGTGCTCTGCATCAAGCAAATGATCGACATGATGATATTTTGTTACAAACCGGAGACGACCTTTGTCGGATTTCCCAAAATATTCGATTGTCTTTTTTAAGGAATGGGTCAAATGGTCAAGACCGACAATATCAGACGTACAGGCTGCTTCAAATCTTGTTATTTGTTCGCCTCTTTCATCCATGTATTTCTGTGCCTGGTCAAAAATTTCTTCCAGGTTGACATACGTTCTTATATACGGCTTACTTCCAAGGGTAGTCTGTAAATAACAGTAATGGCAATGTCCCATACAGCCAGTTGCTAAAGGAATCGCATATTCTGCGGAAGGTTTGGAGGTTTCAAACTTCAATGTTTTTCTTATGCCGACCACAAGAGTTGATTTTGCAACCCTGTATTGCTGGAGCTCTGTGTCACCAGGAATTCCTCTGACCTGATTGTGGGAGGTCGTTTCTCTTATTTCCACACCCATTTTCTCAAATTTTTCTTTTAATTCACGTCCGAGCGGATATTCCAATGCTTTCGGCTCTATATAAACTAATTGTGGTACAAATGGCTTCATGTCGGCAAATCGCCCTCTCTTTTATTTTTCTGACTATAATATATAATGTTTGCCAAAATATAAAAAAGAGGACAGGGAATTTCCCCCATCCAGTACGCTTTATTATCTTCTGAAATTCCATTCATCATTTTCATATCTTTCTTTTGCAAGCTTTTCTACATATGCAAGCTGCTCTCGGGTTAGCTCATACTCCTGCAGCTCAATATTAAGACCACGTTCAAATCCCTCTTTAAAGGCTTTTTTCGCCATGTCAATCGTGATTTGCTTATCTGTTATTGCATTGATCGCAACTGCTTTTTCCTTGAAAGCAGCCTGCATTTTTTCCTTAATTCTGTCATTTGAATATTTGAAAAGACGAAACAGCTTGTCTTCATCTAAATCCAACAGAATGGAACCATGCTGCAAGATAACTCCCTTTTGCCTTGTTTGAGCGCTTCCGGCTACTTTTCTGCCTTCGACAACTAGTTCATACCAGCTTGGTGCATCAAAACATACAGCAGACCGCGGGTTTTTAAGTGACGCTTTTTGCTCCTCTGTTTTCGGCACAGAAAAATAAGCATCAAGACCAAGCAAATGAAAACCTTGCAGAATGCCTTCTGAAATGACTCGATAGGCTTCAGTCACTGTTTTCGGCATATCAGGATGCTCCTCTGAGACAATGACACTATATGTCAATTCATGCTCATGCAGCACTCCCCTTCCTCCTGTTGGTCTTCTGACAAAGCCTAGGTTCAATTCCTTCACAGCATCCATGTCAATTTCTTTTTCTACTTTTTGGAAATATCCAATCGATAATGTTGCTGGATTCCAGCCATAAAAACGAATGACTGGCGGAAAATCTCCTGTCGAATGCCAATCTAAAAGTGCCTCATCCAATGCCATGTTAAAAGAAGGGGAACTGTTTCCAGTATCAATAAATCTCCATGTTTCTTTCGTCATCGTGAACCCTCTTTACGTTAAAATATGTAAATATACCCGTGAATAAGTCTAACAAAAACGAACAAGCTTGAAAAGGAACAAGCACATAAAAAAACTTGCCAGCATTCCCTATAAACTATTGCTTTACTACTATAAGGTTTCACTTATATAATAGAAGTAGAGCATCATGTATTCGAAAGGAGAAATGAAGATTGCAAGCAGTTTATACTCTATTAATCGCGATAGCCATTTTTGCTATCTATTCTATAATCGTATATCTCTATCAACGCAAGATAGTTAAGACGATTTCAGAAGATGAGTTCCGTCAAGGATACAGAAAAGCCCAGCTGATTGATGTTAGGGAACCAAATGAATTCAGTGCTGGTCACGTACTCGGAGCTAGAAATATCCCACTTTCCCAATTAAAAATGCGCAAAGGGGAAATCCGTTCAGACAAGCCTGTCTACTTATATTGCCAAAATGGCATGAGAAGTGGAAGAGCGGCTCAATTTTTACACCGCAAAGGCTACAGACAGCTGTCACAACTTCAAGGCGGTTTCAAAAAATGGTCTGGAAAAGTGAAAACAAAAAATTCATAAATGAACGAAAGGACACTTTAATGAGTGTCCTTTTTTATTTAAACCATAAACAGCTACATTAGAAGTTCCTTATTTAAAATACCAGTTAATAAACGTTGTTTCGTCACATATAATTGCTTCACAATTCATCGATCGAACAATATGTTCTATATTTTTGTCTCTTGCAAATAATAAGGTTGTAAAGGATTCATACAAACTCATAAAAGCGAAATCCCTATTTTCATCAGTCACAATTATCTCTTTATACAATAGATTACTTATATCCAAAGCAGTAGTTTCATTTATATTTAATTCCCCACAGTTATCCAAGATCGGATCTAAATAATATAGCCTGCAAGCCCCTTTTGAGCTAAGGACTTTCAGTAATCTATCTAATAAAAATACAGTGGTACTATCATCTGTTGGATAATAAAGGTCTGGTTTTAGGCTTGAATTTAACTTATTAGACAAGTCCTCTCTTTTATAATCTTTTTTTAAAGCACAGATTGAGGTTAATAAGGCTAATGCAAGCGCTCTGTAAGACTCTAGCCCACTATAAGACATTATTTGCCGCCAAGAAACAGGATTTCCAATAGTAGAGGCCTCTTCATTACTTGGATAAATGTGTTGGCAAGTGTTTTCCCTCTTAATCACCTCCCATCCTGAAGGCATTTGGATAAAAGGGTGGAGTAATATGGCTGCGGATTTAAAGTTGCTCGGAAGTTGTTTTAATATAGGTGACCTGTCATCAATCCAAATATAATCTAACAAAGAATAACCTCCTTTTTTCATTAACATGAATATAAAATCACCAAATAAATATGGTCGAGCCTTTATTAAAAAACCCATTGCTAAGGCAATGGGCGCATCTGTTTATTATGCTTTTATATAGCGAAGAACTGGCTTTCTTGCAGCGAGCGTTTCGTCAAGACGACCGATTACTGTAGTATGTGGAGCCTCTTGCACGATTTCTGGAGTTTCCTCTGCCTCTTTCGCTATTTGAATCATGGCATCAATAAATTGGTCGAGCGTTTCCTTCGATTCTGTTTCCGTTGGCTCTATCATGATGCACTCTTCTACATTAAGCGGGAAGTAGATTGTCGGTGGGTGATAGCCAAAGTCTAGCAGCCTTTTTGCAATATCCAATGTGCGCACACCTAATTTCTTTTGACGTCTGCCGCTTAATACAAATTCATGCTTACAATGTCTGTCAAAAGGTAAATCATAATATTCCGCTAATCTTCTCATCATATAATTCGCGTTAAGAACAGCATTTTCCGTCACTGCCTTCAATCCATCAGGACCCATTGATCTAATATAAGTGTATGCACGCACATTAATTCCAAAGTTTCCGTAGTACGGTTTCACCCTGCCAATCGATAATGGGCGGTCATAATCAAATACATATTCCTCTCCAATCTTCGTTATAACTGGCTTCGGAAGATACGGGATTAAATCAGTTTTAACTCCAACTGGACCTGAACCAGGTCCACCCCCTCCATGCGGGCCGGTAAATGTTTTATGGAGGTTTAAATGAACAACATCAAAGCCCATATCACCAGGTCTTGCTTTTGAAAGAACGGCATTTAGGTTGGCACCGTCATAATATAATTTCCCGCCAGCATCATGGACAATTTTAGCCATTTCCAAAATATTCTCTTCAAAAAGACCAAGTGTGTTCGGGTTTGTCAGCATTAATGCTGCTGTATCCTCCCCCACCACTCTGCGCAAATCTTCTAAATCCACAAGACCATTCTCATCTGACTTGACTGTAATCGTTTCAAATCCTGCTACCGTTGCAGAAGCTGGATTTGTACCATGTGCAGAGTCTGGAACAATGACCTTTGACCTGTTAACATCCCCATTCGCTTCATGGAAGGCACGGATCATCATCAATCCAGTCCATTCTCCATGTGCACCTGCTGCAGGCTGCAGCGTTACTTCATCCATTCCTGTAATTTCTATTAAATGCTGCTGAAGGTCATACATCAACTCCAAAGCTCCCTGTACTGAGCTTTCGTCCTGCAACGGATGAATATGGGCAAATCCATTAAATCTAGCCACATTTTCATTTATTTTTGGATTATATTTCATCGTACATGAACCGAGTGGATAAAAACCGGAATCTAAGCCATGATTTCTTTTGGACAATGCTGTGTAATGACGCATAATGTCCAATTCAGATACTTCTGGAAGCTCAGCAGGTTCAGATCGGATATAATCAGCAGGAATAAGCTCACTAACATCAAGCTCTGAAATATCCATTTCAGGCAGACTGTAGCCAATTCGTCCAGTTGTGCTGTTTTCAAAAATGAGCGGTTGATGTTTATGCATGATAATCCTCCAATTCTTTGACAAGTTCGTCTATTTCTTCTTTTGTGCGCAGCTCTGTCACCGCAACAAGCATACATTGATCATATCCTTCATAATCTCTGCCGAGGTCATAGCCACCTATAATCCCTTTTTTCAACAATGCCTTATTAATGGAAGAAACCGAAGACTTGCATTCTACTATAAATTCATTAAAGGATGGACCTTCGAAGCGTATGTCAAAACCAGCTGCTTTGAATTTCAGCTTAGCGTAATATGCCTTTTGAATATTCGCCAAAGCCATCTCCTTCACACCATTTTTGCCTAATGCAGTCATAGCTACAGAGGCAGCTAATGCATTTAATGCTTGGTTGGAGCAAATATTAGAAGTCGCTTTATCACGTCTGATATGCTGCTCCCGTGCCTGAAGGGTTAAAACAAATCCAACTGCACCATTTTCATCAACCGTCTGTCCTACTAGTCTGCCTGGTACCTTTCTCATTAACTTAGAGGTAACAGCAAAATAGCCACAATGCGGTCCGCCAAATGCGGCTGGTATACCGAAAGGCTGAGCATCACCAACAACAATATCTGCTTTAAATGCGCCTGGAGGAGTTAAGGCACCAAGAGCAAGAGGATTGCTTGAAACAACGAACATCGCCTTATGAGCATGAATAATTCCCTCGAGCTCCTTGAGCGGTTCGATTCTGCCAAAGAAATTAGGATATTGCACCATAACAGCGGCAACATCGTCACCCATATACTGCTTCAACGCTTCTGTATCAGTAACACCATCCTTATGCGGCACCTCGATCACTTCAATGTATTGACCCTTTGCATATGTTTTCACTACTTCCTTTGCTTCAGGGTGGACACAGCTAGACATGAGAATTTTTTTTCTTTTCGTTACACCAGCACTTAAGCTGCCTGCCTCAGCTAAAGATGTTGCGCCATCATACATGGAGGAATTGGCAACATCCATGCCTGTTAATTCACAAATCATTGTCTGAAATTCAAAAATTGCCTGTAGTTCTCCTTGAGAGATCTCTGGCTGATATGGAGTGTAAGCTGTGTAGAACTCAGATCTTGAAATGACATGATCAACAATTACTGGTGCGTAATGATCATATACACCTGCACCTAAAAAGGAAACATTGGATTTACTGTCTGCATTTTTCAAAGCAAGCTTACTTAATTCCTTTAAGAGTGCAGATTCGCTTTTTGCGTTCTTAATATTGTATTCCCCTTTAAAACGAACACTTTCTGGAATATCAGAAAACAGCTCTTCCACAGAAGCTGCCCCAATCGCTTTAAGCATGGCATTTCTGTCTTCTTCAGTCATTGGCAAATAGCGGTGTTTCATCGTTTTTCCTCCTGTCATGTTCAAGCTTTATTCCTTTTATAAAATGGAGTAGCTGTTACTTTCGCTTTTACAAGCTTCCCTCTAATTTCTACCTGTACCTCTTTGCCTGCTTCAGCAAAAGAACTTCTAATCAAGGCTAACCCGATTGCTTTGTTTAAAGTAGGTGACTGTGTACCTGTTGTCACTTCCCCTATCACTTGGCCATTGTTATAAACTTTATAGCCATGGCGTGGAATTCCTCTGTCGACCATTTCAATTCCAACAAGCTTCCTTTGCAAACCAGATTCCTTTTGCTTTAATAAAGCCGCTTTTCCGATAAAGTCTGCTTCCTTGTTCAATTTAACAGCAAACCCAATGCCAGCCTCCAATGGTGAAATATCCTTTGTCAACTCTTGACCATATAATGCTAGAGTTGCTTCAAATCTTAAAGTATCTCTTGAGCCAAGACCGCATGGAAGCACACCAGAATCCTTGCCTACGTGCAATATTTCCTTCCACAGGTGCACAGCATCATCATTGCTGCAATAAATCTCAAAGCCATCCTCTCCTGTATATCCTGTTCTCGATAAAAGGACATCCTTACCTGCTATGGCTGTATGCCGGAATTGAAAATAACCAATATCCTCTATATTTTCAGCAGCAAGTTTTTTTAGCGTCTCTTCTGCCAGCGGGCCTTGCAATGCCAATTGAGCATAGTCACCAGAAAGATTTGAAAGCTCCACTTCTCCTTCCACATGACTTGCAAGCCATGCAAAGTCCTTTTCAATATTGGATGCATTCACAACCAATAAATAATGATCTTCACCAAGCTTATATGTAAGTAGGTCATCAACCGTTCCGCCGTTTTCATAGCACATTGCTGAGTATTGCGCTTTACCAGCCTGTATTTTAGAAACGTCGTTTGTAAGCATTTTTTGGAGAAAGTCCAAACTGTTTTTGCCTTTCACCTCAATCTCTCCCATATGGGAAACATCGAATAATCCAGCCTTCGTACGAACTGCTTCATGCTCTTCCTTTATGCTCGAAAACTGTACAGGCAGCGCCCATCCCCCAAAATCTATTGTTTTGCCATCATACTCCTTGTATAAATCATACAAAGGGGTTTGTTTTAATTCATTCATCCTTTCATCCCCATTTCCAAATGAATTTGTTGAAAGCATATAGAACATTTATGACTACGCTAAAGTTTTATCCAAGGAAGGAATGTGTACTTATAAAAAAAGTGTACGCAAAAAAGGACAGAACCTCCCCTTTATCCTTGGATAAAGAAAGGTCTCTGTCCTTGCACCTGAAAGTTTGCCGAATGAATCGGGTGTCCCCTTTGGTGGCTGGCAGAAGTATGCGCAAAATTACTTCAGCTGATTTCAGATTAGTATCGAAATCCCAGCACTCTCCAGAGCTGCGTCAAAATAGAGTTCTTTTGCCTGAGAGATTCACAAAATTTTGCTTGCTCCTTCGGCGCTACATACGTAGTCTCTCCCCTATTTATCATCCGCTATATTTATATGTATTTATAAAATATACGGTAAATGTGCCAGTTTCTTGTTGGCTTTTTTGAAGCATTTCTTCTTGTAAATGGATAGATTGCTGCAATATGGCCATACTAATATGTAACTATGAAAAAATCTTTATAGGCTTTATGCCAAATAAAGACGATTATTTATATATATTATTATTAATTTCGTTCATGTTTTGCATATAAAAAATTAAAAATCACTACAAAACAGAAAACGTTTTACACCTTCATCCTAACATTTGCAATCATATCAAGGCAATAACTTTTTTATGATTTTTAAATATTTTTCAATAATTCAGCCAACTTGCTTGGCTTTATCTTTTTCCTTAACAAACAAGAAAGGATGCAGCATATGACAATCCAAATCAACTTTGATCAATTATGGAATGAAGAATTGCCGAAACGTATGAATGATGATGGACCATGGGCAAATTGGGAACTTTACCAATTAGCATTAGAAGTAGAGCAGCATACAATCATTCCTGAATTCGAAGGCTTGCAGGCACCGAAACACCTGTCTGATTTAACCCCATTGCCACATCAGCTTGAGGTTGCGAAAAAGGTTATTGAGGATATGAACGGAAAGGCTATTTTGGCTGATGAAGTAGGACTTGGAAAAACAATTGAAGCAGGGCTTATTTTAAAGGAATACATGATTCGTGGTTTGGTGAAAAAGGTATTGATTCTTGTTCCTGCTTCCCTTGTTACGCAATGGGCAATAGAGCTAAATACTAAGTTTTTTATCCCTGCAGTATCACAACGGAAAAGCTATGTTTGGGAGCAATGTGATATTGTCGTATCTTCTATTGATACAGCTAAAAGAGCTCCACACCGGGAAATAATTAATAGCCTCGACTACGACCTTGTCATTATAGATGAAGCACATAAACTAAAAAATAATAAGACAAAAAACTATGAATTTGTCCAAAATCTAAAAAAGAAATTCTGTCTATTACTAACTGCTACCCCTATTCAAAACAGGGTAAGTGAAATCTTCAACCTTGTTTCCTTATTGAAGCCTGGACATTTAGGGAGTGAGACGGCCTTCTATGAAAAATATAAAAAGGATTCCCGTTCTGTTAATGATGATGAGCATTTAAAAGAGCTTGTAAATAAAGTAATGATTCGAAACAGAAGAAGTGATACTGGCATCGAATGGACGAAACGAGTTGTTGAGGCTGTCACAATCGAATTTACAGAGGAGGAAAGAGCTCTTTATGACACGATAGAGTCGCTTAAAGGCTATGAGGCAGATGACAATGCCGCTCGAACAAGGAGTCCTTTTTCTATGATTACCTTACAAAGGGAAGCTTGCAGCAGCAGAGAATCCGTCTATTATACTATACAAAACATGATGAAAAAAACCGAAAATCCTTCTCAGGAATTTCAGGATACGATAAATCTGTTAACAAGCAAAATCAATGCTATTACAAAAAATTCCAAGGCTGAAAAAGCCCTTGAAATCATAAAAAGGGCAGATGATAAAGTAATTATCTTTACAGAATACAGAGCGACTCAATTATATCTTCAATGGTATTTAAAACAGCATGGCATTACTTCTGTTCCGTTTAGAGGCGGGTTCAAACGCGGCAAAAAGGACTGGATGCGGGATTTATTCCAAAACCATGCTCAAGTACTAATTGCAACAGAGGCTGGCGGTGAAGGGATTAACCTGCAATTTTGCAACCATATTATTAACTTCGATCTTCCGTGGAATCCAATGCGGCTTGAACAGCGAATCGGCCGGATTCACAGACTTGGACAAAAAAAGGATGTTATGATTTATAATTTCGCCATTAAAGACACTGTAGAAGATCATATTCTTAAATTGCTCTATGAAAAAATTCACTTGTTTGAAAAAGTTATCGGAGACTTAGATGATATTCTGACAAAGCTTGATTTCGGCAATATGGATGATTATATGAACGATATTTTTGTTAATTCCAACTCAGAAGGCGAAATGAGAATCAAAATGGATAACCTGACTAGCATGATTGAATTTGCCCAAAATCTCAAGGATGGTGATAGTTATGAAGCAGCAGGAAATTCATCAATTTCTTAAACGTTTTTTTCTAGCTAATGATTGTGAGCTTGTTGAAGACCAACAAGGCTATATGATTGTGCAATTAACCATTGATTTAGATAAAGAGCTGATGAATCGCCCTTTTTATTGGCATTATTTAGAAAAAACTGGCGGGGTTCCCAATCCTGCCAGACTTACATTGATTACAGATCCTAATCATGCACCAAAGGATTTAAAGGGCGAGTTAATTCATTTTGGTTCACCTAGATTGCATCAACTATTTGCTTGTGCCAAAAAGCTGTCTGGTTATATTCGTTTATATGAAAATATTCCGGGACAAATGAGTAAACATGTAGCGTTGAAGCCTTGGCTTTCCATGAATGTGAAGATTTCCTATCAATGTGACCGCAAACGAGATGTTTTCCGGTCGATTGGATTACAGCTTATCAACGGTCAGCTTGTTGATAATTTTCATGAAACAGTCCAGAAGTTTAATCTTTCTGCCAAAATCCCGGACTATTGCTTTACACTTTCCCCACTGATCATGCCAAAAAGTGGAATGATTCGGATCGAAAACACAATTAGACAAGCTGTTTTGCAGGAAGATCATCAATGGGCTGCAGATGCAAGGGAAAGATGGGCGAAGGACTTAAATCTGCTGGAGCATTTTTATGAGGATGCAGAGGAGGAGCTTATTGAGAGCCTTGAAATGGAAAGACTTGCATTAAAAGAGCAATATGAGCCGAAAGTCAATGTTTCCATTATAAATGGCGGGCTATTCTATCTCGCTTCCGAGGCAATGTAAAAAAGGATGAATCCAGTTTAGGATTCATCCTTTTTCTTTTCAGTATTTCTTCTTAAAGAAATAGGCAAATACATATGGAAGAATGCCGAACCATCTAAGCATGAAAGGCTCTTTATTTACCCGTCTTTCTTGCTTTATTTTTTTTCGTTCTTCCTTCGGCTGATCCATGTATTGCACAAATGTTTGTGTTAAATATTTTACATAATCATTTGTTTTCATAATTCACCTACATCGTCCTTTTAGATATTAGTCTCTCCTGTAACTGCTTCTTTTATACGTTACTTCGCCTCGACCCACTTTGTCATTTTGTTTTCACGCCTGTCAAAATAACTGTAACCAACGGTTTCAACATTTTTTGTGCGGAGGCGGTATTCTACCTTTAAAATAGTATTTGTCGTTTGTTCAATCGAATAATCAACCGTACCTTTTTTTAATTGGAGTGCTCCCTGTTGCGCATATTCGCCCATTTGTAGCTCCTTCTCGACAGCCTTTACTGAACTCATAAAATAATATTCCTGAACAAGAAGCTCCTTCGAATTGTGATACATTCTTTTTTCTGTTAAAAACAGACTGGTTATCACCAAAAAACAGCTGAGGACAAGCAGAAAAATAGATAAGGTTACGGGATAGATAAACCCTTTTTGACACTTTCTCATTTCAGCTCAGCCTCATTCAGGCTCAAAAAGGAGCGGGCTGCCGCAATTCTTTTATCCAACGAAGTATCTGTCACTAGTATTCTCACACCACTCTCTATTGCTTCAAATTCTACCTTCTCTACCTCCTGAAGACATACCTCATGTCCAGAGCCGTTCACTCTTCGTCTTATTTTGTTTTCATATTTCTCATACTGAACATTTTCTCCTTCTACCGTTAAATTCAGCTTTTGTTCTGATACGCGCACAGATGTAGCCAAACGAACTTCTTTTTTGAGTTGATGAATAAATACGTCCCATTCAAGACTACGAAGACTGTGGGAAACCGCATTGCCGTCTGTAATGAGTTTTATTGTAAGAGGAAAAAAGGCGCATATTATTAAAAACAACGATAAGGCAACAAGCATTTCTGCCAAAATAAAGCCTGTCTCTCCCTTATATGTTTTCACAAACCTGGGTTGTTTTTTCCGATACCCCCTCATACTCTATACACGCCTCCTTCCCTTCATCCCACCTGAATCTGAACATGATGTTATCTTCCTTTATAATGTGGCTCTCCATAAATACATCCTCTGCCTTCCATTTCAATAAGCTTTCATATAAAAGCTGATGTGCCAGCAGATCATGTTCGATTGCCTTCATTTGCATATGCAGCTGCATATAAGCTGGTACAAAAAAGAAGGCAATTACAAGCCATGTGCTAAAGGCAAGAAAAAACTCAGGCAAAATAACCCCCTTACTGTTCTTTAACATATGACCTCCCTCTTCCAATTTGAATCGTGAAAATGTATTTATTGTCTCCAATACTTATTCGGTATGAAGCAAACTTAGATACATTCCCGCTTGGCGTTATTGTAAAATTAATTGGAGTTGAATCCTCATTTATTGTAATGCTCTCATGATAATGCCTGTCCACAATCATCCCAGTTTTCAAATCAGCACGAAAATAATATCTTTTCTCCATCGGATTAAATTGAGCATAGATAATTTTTTGATGGGATAAAGCATAATTTTGAGCATATAACAAATCTGTCTGCAACTGAGTAAAAAAGGTTCTTTCCTGAAGAAGCTCGTATTGTGGTCTTAACAGCATCGGAATGACCGCCAGGATTACAAGTAGAATGGATAAAGCTGTTAACATCTCTAGCAAGGTGAAACCAGACTCGGTTAATTTTTGTTTCATTGCTGCACATCTACCGAGCCATTATTAATCGATAACTCCTTCCCATTAGAACAAGTCGTCTGACCTTCTTTTAAGTAGCCTTCTGCAACTAAATCCTCCGTAGAGTCAGGATAGCTGCTGTTGTCCATATAATAGGCTTGAACCTCTGCTTCCACCATCTTGATAAACGCCTCACAGCCTGTCGAATTGATTTTTGAATTATGCTTTGTGATATTTGGTAATGTTACAATTAATAAAACGGATATAATTAACAAAACGATCATCATTTCTATTAAAGTAAAGCCTTTTTCGTTTCTCATTTTTTCTCCTTTCATAAACCATTCAATAGTTGGAACATCGGGAGTAAAACGGCCAAGTAAATAGATATAACCAGGATGCCGATAACGGCATATATAACTGGCTGTATTTTCTTCATAAGACGATTTACCATGTCCTGCAAGCTATCCATACAAAATTGGCTGAGAAAATGCAATTCCTGATCCAGCTTGCCATTTTCTTGTCCATGCTGCAAAATCCTGCAAAATTCCTTTTCTAAAAAAGTAAGGCATAAAAACGCCTGCTCCATCCTCTCTCCCTTTTTCAAATGATCTATGACTTTCTCACCAGCAAGTGCCAAGGGAGCATTCTCTTTGGCTTCCTGAAAGAACTTAAGAGATTCGAAGATAGAAAATCCACCTTGCAGCAAATGGCTCAGCTGCAAGGAAAAAATATAGGTGTAATAAAGAGAAAAGCACTTGCCAATGACTGGAATAGCCGCCATAAGCCGCAGCCTTTCCAAAGAATCTTTTTTGCGGAAAATTCGAAGGTAATAGTAGAGTAATGACAGGAGAAAGGCACCAATTAACAGCAAAACAAAAGGCATTGCTCTGCCTGCACCTATTATGAAGGACATAAATAAATTTGTTTCTACACTCATTGATAAAAATAAAGAGGAAAACTGGGGCAACAAAACTTGATGGACAAAATAGAACAAAATGATGGTGAAAAGGACTAGAAAGAGGGGGTAATAAAGAATTTTTTTAAGTTGTTGGAGCGTTCGCAGCCGGTTTTGCATAATGTTGCTGGCATCAAGAAATGCCTTCGCAAATCCTCCGTGTTTTTCAGCGAAATAAACATAACTAATCGTCTGCTGATTGAATTTTAGTCTTGCCAGATTATCACAAAAGGAATTTCCTCCTTTCAAAGATCCAAGAACCGACATAATATCCTCCTGTTTATCAGCAGGGAGATAATGAACACTTGAGCGGACACCTTCCGAAAGGGAATAGCCTTGTGTCAGCAGCTCGCCAATACATTTTAAAAACAGCGATTGTTCGCGTAAACTCCAGCTGTCCTTCTTAATCTTCATAAATCCAGCGAGCATACTCAGTCTCCTTTACATAGCCTAAGGCAATCCCCTTGCCGATTGCCTCCTTTAATGCAGGTTTGGGGTGTAAGTTTTGAACATAGGTTTCAGCAAGAAGCGATTGTATAAGCTTTCCTGTCAATATTTCAAATACACTTGCCCTTTTGCTGCGATGTTGGTCGCTAAAGCAAAAAGGCGGACAATCTGTGCTGCAATACGGACAGACAAGCTCCACTAATCTTTGCGCTGTGACAGCTATAAGGGTTTGCTGTATATCTACCTTACTGACGCCGAATTCCATCAATCTGTAAATAGCTCCCTTTGCATCCCTTGTATGCATTGTGGCAAGAACAAGATGTCCTGTCAGCGATGCCCTTACAGCTATCCGGGCAGTATCTGCATCCCTTATTTCTCCGACCATAATAATGTCTGGATCATGCCGTAAAATAGCCCTCAGGCCAGAAGCATACGTAATTCCGGCTTTTTCATTTACTTGCACTTGCAGAACATTATCCTGTGGTTTTTCAATGGGGTCCTCGAGGCTTATGACCTTTCGCTTGTAAAGATGGGAATTGCTGTTTAGAAGTGAGTATAATGTGGAGGTTTTGCCTGAACCAGTCGGTCCTGTAAATAGCACAAGACCATGTGCATATTTCAGCAGTGACAGCAGTTTTTTTGAAGTGTTTGGAAATAAAGAAATTTTGTCGATTGGGATGGTGCTGTTGTCAGCAAGCAAACGAATAACAAGACTTTCATGTGGAGTTGCAGGTAATGTGGAGAGCCTGAGGCTAATGTCCTGACCATTTAGCTTTGTGCTGATAGCACCGCTTTGCGGCCGTCTTCTTTCACCAATATCCATTGATGCAGTAAATTTAAAGTGTGAAATAAGTCTGTCACATTGAGCTTGAGGCAATGTCATTCTGTGATGTAAGGAGTGAGAAATGCGAAATTGCAAGTGGGATTCTTTCTTTTTGGGGACAATATGAATATCTGTAGCATTCGCTTCAACAGCCTCCCTTATGAGTCGGTTTGCTAAAGCTTCAATGGAAATCAATAAAAATTGCACATCCTTTCCTTTTTGGTTATATGTAAATTTCGACAATACTTGCTAAATTCCTTTTTTAATTTTTCCATTTTTCCATTCTTTTTTTCCTTTTTTCAATGCATTACGTTGCCCACATTGACCATTCTATAAAGAGGAGGTGGTTTTCGAATGGATAGACGCGATCCAGTTGAGTTTTCAGGAAAAGTTTTGGATAAAAGAAACACCCTTACCGCACCAAAAGCTAATGAAGCTTCCTACCCTGAACGACCAAAGCATGTAAAGATAAACAAAACGGATAAATAATACTGTGGGCTGCTGATAATTCAGCAGCTCTTTAATATAGGCATATGTCTATTTTGCCAAGAAAGAGCCTATTTAGAAAACAGGACATCCACTAAGGGCATACGATACATTATGTTTTAAAAAGTGGAGGTGCACAGAAATGGGAGAAGCAGGTTTTGGATTTGGCGGAGGTTTTGCATTGCTTGTTGTGTTGTTCATTCTTTTGATCATCATCGGTACTTCTTATGTTTATTAAAAAATGACGGGTATAAAGAAATAACAATATATCCATAATATAAATACAAAGTGAATATTTTGGGCTATAGCCAAGCGGTAAGGCAACGGACTTTGACTCCGTCACTCGTTGGTTCGAATCCAGCTAGCCCAGTCTTGTACAAAAAGCGTAGCTTTTTGTACTTTTTTTGTCCTTGGCAAAAGGTTAACAATATGAAAATTGTACAAATGCTGTAAAAGTGACTATTTTGTGAAAAATTATTTTCTAAGATGTGAACTTTTTAAAAACAAATAGTTAGTACGGTGGATATGGTGATTTACTATATTATAATGAACAAAAATACTGAAATTCCAGGAGGTAAATACTTATGGAACATACATTAAAAATCACAAATGTATTATCAGATCCAACTCGATTTTATATTTATCAGTATATTACTAACTGTCATCGTGATGTGACTGTTCAGGAAATAGCCGACAAATTCTCTATTCATCCTAATGTAGCAAGACTACATCTTTCCAAGCTCGAAGATGTGCGCATGCTGTATGCTGAAACAAAAAAAACTGGCAGAGGTGGCCGGCCAAGCAAATTATACCGTCTGTCAGCAGAGGTTATCCAATTAAGCTTTCCTTTTCGCAACTACCAGCTATTAAGCAGCATTTTGCTTCAATCATTAGAGAAGCTTGGTCCAGAAGGCAGCAAAGCACTTTATGAAACTGGATACTCCTTCGGCAAGGAAATGATGGGGCAAGAGCTTCACCGCTTATCAAGCAGTATCGAAGAATTATCTAACAAAGATAAAATCCAACTATTAAAGCATGCCGCCATATTGGCAGGATTGAAGCCTGAATTTGAATGGGATGAAGAGGAATCTAGCATCTATTTCGAAGTATTTAACTGTCCCTTCAAGGAAGCAGCGAAGCTGAATAAAGATAAGGTATGCATGATGCATCAACAGTTTTTCATTGGCATGTTTGAAGCTGTGTTCCCAGATGTCCGCTTATCAGAACGGCAAAATATGCTTTCAGGCTGTCAACAATGTGCGTATAAGGCGTATGTATGTGAACCTGCTCACATAAGTAACTAAAAATGAAAAAGACAAGCGGATAGGCTGCCCTATCCGCTTGTCTTTTTAGAACCCATTAATATAAGGATTATGATCCATTTCGTGACCAATTGTTGTGCTTTTACCATGCCCTGATAAAATGACTGTTTCTTCAGGCAATGTCATCAGCTTGTCATTTATGCTGCTAAGCAATGTACGCTGATTTCCGCCTGCGAGATCTGTTCTGCCAATGCTTTCAAAAAACAATGCATCACCTGAAAAAGCTACACCCTCTTCTGCGAAATAAAACGTCACACTACCAGGCGAATGACCAGGGGTTTCCAAAACGGCAAAAGTAAAGCTGCCTATTTTCATTGCAGGATTTTCGTCCAAATAATGGTCTGCAGGCTCACAAACAACAGGATTTGGCAGCCTAAAGGCAGAGCTACCATTAAACTTCGGATCTGTAAGCCAATTATCTTCATTACTATGTATAAAAACAGGAATATTAAATTCATTACGAACTGTTTCAACAGCACCTATATGGTCGAAATGAGCATGTGTAAGCAGAATGGCAATTGGCTGCACACCCATTTCTCCAATCGTTTTTATGATTTTCGCTCCATTATCGCCTGGGTCAACAATCAAGCATTCTTTTTGTTCATTCCAAATTACATAGCAATTTGTTTGTATTGGTCCTAATGGCATCTGTTTATATTGAATCATTTATGTCACCACATTCCTTTAATTAATCTTGCAGATGGCTTAGAACTCTGTCGACTTTTTCTTCCATCTTTCTTTTTACATCACGTCTGTCGTCTATTCGGATATTTGTTGCGACACGAACCAATCCTTTAGAAAATGGCACCTCGTGCATTGCTTGAATCACTTCAAACAAGACTGGCAATTCTCCTTCAATTATTGTATTCATTGGTGTCAGCTGAAATCTAATTGCCCCTTTTTCCTCGTACGATTTTAATACCTTCTGTATATCTGCTACATACGCACTGACACTTGGTGATTCTGTACCTATTGGTATCACTGTTACATCTACTATTGCCATCAAAAAAAACTCCTTTTGTAACTTAGTTTTGTATTTTTAATAATGTCATAATTTTTAACGAATCTCAAGCATCAACGATGTAAACATTAAAACAGGGGAATAATCTCCCCTGTTTCAAGATTTATGATATTTCCCATATAAAATCCGTATAATGACCATTTTCCATCAGGTGAAATGCTGATTGGCTCGTTCTCCAAGTCTTTTTTTATCACGTTTTCTGTTTCCCCGCTTGACATATCAATGGTGACAAAAGTATACGTTCCCGCATATGTCGTTGCATCTCCTGACTCTTCGGGATAAAAGGTGTACATCTTATCGTCAGCAATATCATAGTATGGGATAAGCCAATCCGAAAAATTAGACAAACGCGGCAGAGAAATCTCTGATTTTGCTTTCAGCTTATTATAAAAGGTGTAATGAGCCTTTTGCATATTTTCTGGATCATCTGAGATGGTGAAGACGGAAGAGCCTTTACTTCCGATAGAGTATGCGTCGCTTTCTAATACCGATTGTTCCCCAGTATAAATATTTTTACTTGTTACTGGTGAAGAAATAGACGCCATATCCTCCTGCCAGCCTAAATAAGCGAAGGTTTCTTTGTCTGTCCAAACAATAAACGGATTATCTAGACTTACTTCTTCCAATGTTCCTTTTTGAATCGACAGCAGATGAGAACTGCTGGCCCACTCCTTTGTAAAGGAAGAAACTAACAGCTTATCTTCATCAAAAGGATTCCAGACAAATTCTGCTTCATAGCTTTTAAGTTGCTTAGAAAAAAGCTGTTTTCCCTCATTGTTTAAAATTGCTATCGTTCCTTGATAATTTTCTTCATTTGTAAAAACAAGCAGCTTCGAATAATCAGGACTAATTTTCAAGGCTGATATTTCATTCGCACTCGTATACAAAAGTGTATGCTTGCCTGAATAAATATCATATTTAAAAACATAATAGCTATCGCCCTTGCTTATATAGCAAATTGTATGGTCATCAAGCCATCCAGACACTTCCAAAAGTTCCCCATTTTCTGCTTGCATTGGCAATGCCAATGCTTGTATTTTTTCTTTTTTTTGATTGTCTTTCTCATCCTCTTTACTCGTTGTTTCCTTCTGTTTATGGGAGCATCCAGATAAAACAAGTGTGAAAATGAGCAAGAGAAGAAATAATCCATGCACATTTCTCTTTGAAAGGCATACCATCCTTTTCACACCCTTTTATTATGTTTTCTAGCAGTTCACTACCTTGAATATTAACATAAAAAGTGTGAACATATTCGACCATTTCTAATAATTTCCGCTTATTTTATGAAGTAGATTTTACAAATACAAGGATGCCAAAAATATTCCAAGCACGTCTTTATAAATATCATCGAATTGTGATAATGGAAGCGGGTTAATACCCTTCCCCAATTCAAGGGTAAAGCCTGGTTGCCGAAATTCCTGAATGAACCAATCCTTATAGCCAGCATGACTATCGACATTTTGGACTGCTTTATAGCCACTTAGTCTGGCAAACTCATTTGCAAGCATTGCTGATTCCGACGGTTCGAAATTTTCATATCCCCAATAGAATTCCTTCCCCTGTGTATGGAAAGCAATCATTCTGCTGAAATTTCGTTCTTCTGCCAGCTTTGCCATGATTTTCGCTTCAGGCTCTGAAAGTGGAGCCTCCCCAGGATAATCACGTGGAGCAGGGCTTTTCGGTTCTTTTCTTTCCTTCTCTATTTCCCAATACGCAGGGAATTGGTTATTCAAATCCACGCCGTTTATATTTGCCTTCCATCCTGTAAAGTCCATGCTGCCTTCATTTATTGTAACTACTTTATCGAAAACACGCTCATCGGGTCCGTTAAGAACCAAATCGACTCCATCAGGGTTAACCATTGGTACAATCGAGATATCTACATTTTGATATATAGGAAATGTTTCTAAATTATTGATTTTACCACCATTTGTAACAGCCAGCAGATAATCATTAACATACGACATCAAGATTGCCGAAGTAATCCATTCATTCGCATGGAAGCTTCCATTCATATGTACTTTTCTGCTTCCACGGCCAATTCTAATTTCATATATATCGTTTTCAAGAACACTTTTCCCTAAGATGTTTATTTGAATAAAAGGATAATGCTCCTTTAGCTTTTCTAAGTCGTTTTTTAATGCTTGTGAATCGTACTTCTTTCTTGCATCCACCGATTTTTGCATTACTCTTTTTGGTGCAATTACTGCTGTTCCAGCATGAATGTCCTTCATGCTTAAAGCTTGATTTAGTAAAAGCAAACTATCTACTGAAATATTTCTTTTTCCTGCTATTTTCCATAATGCATCTCCATCCTGTAAATGGAGCGTTTCTGCTTGGAACCCTGGGATTTTTATGCAATCTCCTTTATTAAGGCTTTCTGGATTGCAAGCTGAATTGCTGTCAATGAGCAGCTGGATTGGTATCATAAACAGCCTGCTGTAATACGATAGAGTGTCACCATTCCTTGCCACAACCTCCATAAATATACACTCCTTTCATCTGTATATACTTATGATGGGAGAATGAAAACGATTCTTTTTCTTATCCTTCAATTATCAACAAAAACCTAATTTATTCCAATTGTAACATATACCTCCTTCTGCGCATAAAAAATAGGTTATATCACAACATGAAATAAATAATTCAACTTATTTTAAATCCGCTTCCTTTCACTGAAGAAACGTATAATACTTAACTCACCTGCAGGGTCAAGGAGATGAGCGTCCGCCGCTCCACTAAAAAGTAATTGAGAAGCAGTTTGCCCTGAAAAACAGGAAAAAACCCCAAACCATTACGCGAACCATTTGTTACATCGCATAATAGTTTGAGGTTATCAATATTCAATACTGATTATTTTATTTTTTTGCAAGCAATGCTGCCCCAATAACACCTGCAGCGTTCCCCAATGTAGCAACATCGATTACAGTTGACTGAGCAACAGCACTGAAGGAGTACTTTTTGAAGTACTCGTTAACAGGCTTTAATAAAACATCTCCTGCTTTTGAAACACCGCCGCCAAGCACTATTTTCTCTGGATTTAATGTATTAGCAATATTAGCAAGGACCAGACCTAAATGAAGTGCTACAAAAGAAACAACATCATTTGCTAGCACATCTCCAGCATTTGCTTGGTCAAATACATCCTTTGCAGAAAGGCTGCCATTGTCTTGGAGAATTTGCTGCATACTGCTGTTAGGATTTTCCGCAAGCTTCTCTTTTGCAATTCGAACAATTCCTGTTGCTGAAGAAATGGTTTCCAAACAGCCTGATTTTCCACAGTTGCAAGGTGCGCCATTTTCCACTATTGATGTAATATGGCCGATTTCACCAGCAGCACCTTTTGCTCCTTGTACAATCTTTCCATCAACAATAATACCGCCGCCAACTCCTGTGCCTAATGTTACGCAGACAAGATTCTTATAGCCTTCACCAGCACCCTTCCACATTTCACCAAGAGCAGCACAGTTTGCATCATTATCAAGGATTACAGGCAAGTCGAGATCTCTTTCTAGGCTTTCCTTAAGTGGAAAATTATCTGGCCAGCCCAAATTAACCGTATTATAAATGACCCCTGTTTCATAATCAAAGGGACCAGGAGCTCCCATTCCGACGCCTAGCACATCTTCCTTGTTGTGCTTCCATTCTGTTAGTTTCTCATTAATAGACTTTGCGATATCACTAGTGATATTTGCACCTTCATTTGAATTATCAGTAGGAATTTCCCAGTTATCAATCATACTACCATCTATTGTTAAGAAAGCAATTTTTACTGTCGTACCGCCTAAGTCGATTCCAACCACCCATTTTTCCTGCATTTGCATTCTCCCCAATCTATTTCTATTTCTATTTCTGCTTCTCTTTTAATTTCTGTATTTCTTGATTTAATAGTAAAACAGCCATCTCAAACTCTTGTTGCTCAATTATTTCTGTATGAGCGAGATCATTTAACTCTGCCTTCATTAGCTCCAAATCACCTAATCTGTCTCCTACATATATGATCGTTCCGAACCTTTTTAAAAATTGTTGCACATCGTAAATCGTTTTCATTTTGCGCCCTAAAACCTTCCCTAGTTAAGGGAATTTCCTTCCTCATTAAATCGTTTTCATTTTTTAGTATAATTGAAAAGTCGTTTTTACTCAAGAACGAGATATTGCTCTAGTTTGCACTTCTCCAATAAATAAACGTAAAAAAAAACAATGAATTTCTGCCCCTTTCTCTTCATATATTGTAACAAATGAAAAAGGTTGTCCTTTACGTTTATCCAATGGGAAAAGTGGTGTTTATTTTGAAGAAGGATTATATTGTTTTAACCATATCATTAGTAATTATCATTAGTTCTGTTTATTTTTTTCAGCAAAATCAAATTGCTAAAGAAAGCATAACCTATTTTCCAATTGATACAAGTGTCTCTTTTCCAACAGCAGCAACTAATTTGGAGCTTGGGAAACAAAGATATGACGAATACAGTGTTCTTTGGGAAACGAAGAGCAATGTTAATAAAAAAGCTTACTTAAGGCAAAACATGGGGCTGCTCTATGCAAACGGACGTTTGCTAAACACAATGGGTGCTTGGAAGCAAAATACGATGGAGCTGACAGAGGATAAAACTGTTGTAGAAAGAGAAAGCAGACTGTTTCAAGCTATCGCCTTCCATTATGCCGAAATCCATGATGAAAATGATCGTATCTTTAGCTCCCAGAAGCTTTCCTCCAATCATATGTATGTAGTTAACTCTAAGTTTGATAAAGGTGCATTCAGCTTTTCCACACCTCAATCAGAGGCACAAAAGGAATGGAAAGGATTACTAGATAAAGAAACAGAGGATGTTATTAATTATCATGTAAAGGATGCATTAAAGCATTTCTCTGTTAATTCAGAGGATTATCCTAACAAAATTTTACTAACAGATCTTGCTGCCTATAATGACAAACCATTTCCTGGATTTACACAGGCTCAGACGGCAACAATTATCGGACAATTGACAGAAGGACTATACAAAAATTATTTCCTGGGAATAACAAAAGAGGATGGCACTGTCACAAAACCGATTGGAAGCACTATTCCTGTCATTTTACTGGCTAAGGACCATCTGCTAGTCGTCTTCACAACAGCAGATAATGAGCCTGTTATTTTAAGACAGCAAATTTCTGCTGGATGAGAAAGCATATTGTAAACATAAAACACCCCCAATCTGTCTTTGATTGGGGGTAATCATTTTACTTATTGGTACACAGTAGGCTTAGAAAATACATTGCCCATCATTTTATTGCGCAAGCCTGGAAAATTCATAACAATCTTTATTAAATATTGTCTGACAATCGGGCTTTTCAATACAGTGTTCAAAATGCGGTATCTTTTAGTTAACAGCATGTAACCACCTATACCAATCAATACAATGGATAAAATTCTAGACATTTTCATCCCTCCTATTGATTAGTTTGGGATAAGCTGCTTTTTTTTATCCAAACTTTTTCAGATAATTACAAGACAAAAAAGGAAGCAAGAAGTGCAGCAATTACACCTGAAAGGATATTGACTGCATCATTATTTAATACAGTAAATCCTTTGATCTTTTTAGCTTTTCTGTCATGATGTATGCGTTTTTCCACTTTTGCGCCGCAAACTGTACATTTATACTCAGCTTGTACAAAGGCACCTAAGATTGTATCAATTAAATTACCGATAAAGCCAAAGACAAAAATCAACAAAAATTCACCAATACTTATTGGAAACAGCATAAATGCACATAGTCCAATCAGCAACGACCCCATAATTCCGGCAAATGTGCCTGTAACACTCATGGCACCAGAAGTTCCTGCCTCTGCTTTTTTAAAGGTTCTGATAGAGAATGGTTTATTTCTGCTTAATGGTCCAATTTCCGATGCCCAAGTATCTGAGTTTGCTGCAGCAAGCAAAACGGCAAACAGAACGATTAGACCGTGTTCCCCGTTCCAGCCATAAAGCAAACTAACAATCGCTGCAGCCCCACCATTTGCTATCACCTGCATATAGTCTCTAGTGGAACCCTTTTCATGCATATCCTCCATCTTGGTTTTTTTGTCTTTTTTAAACTTAGACAGCAAACTAGACGTAAGAAAAAAGACTCCAAGTAAAATAAAGCCTTGATAGTGGAAGCCAAATTGGATGCCTATTCCGACAAAAAAGGCTGCTATACTGCCGCTTTTGCTTAAATATCCTTCTTTCCAGGCAAAAAAGACAGCAAGCAGGATAATGATGATACTAATCATTTGCTCCCACAACCATTGCGCCTTTATTTGTTATGATATGCTGGACCGGAATGTCATGGCTTTCAATCGGTAAAGACTTCTCCAATTGGCTTTCAATCGCAAGCGAGATTGTCGTGCCATGGAAACTCTTCAGAAAACGGTCATAATATCCGCCTCCGAATCCAATTCGATAGCCATCCTTAGAATAAGCAACCCCAGGGACAAGCAGCAGCTCTATTTCATTTGCTTCTGTTAATTTAGTCTCTGCTTCCATTGGTTCATAAAGTCCACTATAAATAGACTCTAGCTGATCAAAGCGTTCTAGTATACGAAATTCCATCGCGCGTGTTTTTGGCAGGCATTTCGGAATACTTACCTTTTTGCCTTGTGCCCAAGCAGCTCTGATAATTTGATAAGTGTCAACTTCTGGAAATCTTGAAATGGTCACCCCAACATGACTAGCCTTTTGAAAAAGAGGATGGTTATATAGATTTTGGGCTATTTCATAAGAAAGCTGCTCATATGCTGGCTTAGGGATGGCCCGTAGCTCTGCAAGGACCCTGCTTCTAATTTCCTGTTTACTTTCTGTCATAGCAAATTCCCCCATTTATTATTATATGTATTGTTTTTTATATACAAAAAAAACAGAAGGGTTACCCCCCTCTGTCTTATTTTGTTTCGCGGTGTGTTGTAGTGCGTTTTTCTCTTGAGCAATACTTCTTAAGCTCAAGACGGTCTGGATTATTTCGTTTATTTTTTTTAGAAATGTAGTTACGATCTCCACATTCTGTGCAAGCTAACGTAATGTTGACACGCATGGTTATTTCCCTCCAAACTATTGCTATACTAGTTCGTGCATACGACTTTTATATGATAACATTTTTTTTTATGAAATGCTAGTACTGTTTTTCAATAGAATATGATTTAAGTCCATAATCACTTCTTTATTGTTACCATATATTGTCCATGTCCTACCCACATTGGAGGTTTGGGGAGCTAGTTTCATATGAAGAGAACAAATACTGACATATCCGCCCTTGCCCATCGGCAAATATTTCAGGCTGCCATTTTCTTGATTCTTCCATATTAAATCTGTATGGACATTCCAAATTGGCTGAACCGTTCTCTGCTCCAGGCTTGTTCCATTAAACTCTCCATTTACAAGCATTAGCTGATCCTCAACAGAATGAAAAATGACGTTATCTGTCGGTGAAACAAAAGCAAGATGATTCGGATCGGACTTGGAGAAATGACTGAGAAGCAGCACCTTTACCTCAATATTCTCTTTTGAATGATTTCTCACATAAATTTCATTATATTGAACCTTCGAATGCTTTTGAACACTTTTAACATGTACCGAAACTGAGTATTCTGGCAGTATTTTTTCATAACCGTTCTGGAGCCAGCAAATTTTGCCGTTAATCCATAATCCAGGAGTGCTGACCAACTTGCTTCTTGTCATTTCTTTGTCGACATTCTGAAAATCAGACTGTAAAGAAATCTCCGTTTTCATCCTACTCACCTTTTTTTCATTAAGTTTTTTATTCCTTTAAAGAGGCTTTTTCAGCCATTCTCAAATTTAAGATTGTTTCTTCAAAAACCCTTGATGTTTCATCACCGACTCTACTCCAGCCAAACAGCTTCTCTACAAGGATTCTCCCGTTTCTGCCAATTTCCTCAGCCAAAAGCTGATCTTCCAATAATGAATGCAATTGCTCTAGCATGCTTCCTGTATTGCCTGGCTCCATCAGCATGCCAGTCTTTCCATGCTCTACAATTCCCTTTAGTCCTCCCGTATTCGAAACGATTGTCGGTTTCTCAAACAGCAGTGATTCTAATGCTACAATTCCGAAAGGTTCATAATAACTTGGGATAATAACTATATCTGCAGCTTGAAAGAAGCCGTTCTTTTTATCTTCTGGTAAATAACCAATTAAGTGTACTTTATGTTCTAAGCCATGTAATGACACAAATTGTTTATATTCATTGAACATCGGGCCTGCACCTGCAAGGACAAATTGAAGGTCATCTCTTTTAAGCATTGTCACTGCTTCAAGCAATGTTTCAAAGCCTTTCTCCTTCACCATTCTCCCGATTGCAAAGACTGTTTTCTTTGTTGGATCCAACCCTAGTTCTTCTGCTGGATTTTGCAGTGGCTTTTTATCCAGCTTTACTCCATTTGGAATGACATGGAGCTTGCTGCCACTTATTGAAAATAGAGAGGATACTTCTGTTTTCATATATTCGCTGCATATAATCACTGTATCAGATGCTGTTAGAAGCTGTCGTTCCTTCTCATGAATGAACCTCTGCATTTCTGTAAAGATCCCGCCGTTTCTGCCATGCTCTGTTGCATGCATTGTTGTAACTAACGGTATGCCAAGCTCATCTTTTAAGGATACAGCAGCTGCACCTACTAACCAATCATGGCCTTGTATTAATTCAAAGGAATGAGAAGCAGCCAATTCCATTGCTTTTTCCCAAATACTTAAATTTAAGCCACCAATCCAAGTGAGGAAGTTTTTTTCCCTATGATGCAAAGGCTTAACTCTATACACAAACAGCGAATCATGCACGGATTCATCTGCTGGATTTTTATTCATATCCTGTGCTGTAATAACATGGACTTCATACTGTCTTGCTAACGTTTCTGCCAACCCAGCTACATGTGTTCCAAGTCCTCCAATTATATTAGGCGGATATTCCCAAGAAAGAAGGAGAATCTTTTTCTTGCTTCCTTTTTTCACTAGCGGTAAGCTCGTTTTTGGTAAAGCAGAAGGAAGTACGAGAAAGACAGACTGTTTTCTTTCCCTTTCTTGCAACCAGTTATCATCGATATCGCCTTTAAAAAATGCACTAAGCTTGTCTGCTGCATCGTAAAATCCCTGCAAAAACGTATCCTGATAATCTTTTTGGGATATTACAGCATGGGCCATCAGCCATTCCTTTTCAAGCTGCTTCAGTACTCTTTCCGCTTCATTTGGAAGTTTCAGCTCTCGCCATGCTTCTATTTCTTTTTCAAGGAAAGACAGCTTTGCATAGTTCTTACCGTCTTTTAGTAACCTTGAAGTCTTTTCTTGATCAAAAGCAGAGGAGCTAATATGAACCTTCTCTAGGCTATCGCTAAATTGACGAATATAAGTTTCAGGTGATAATGGCATCAGCGTTTCATTCTCACCAAAAACCTCTCCTATTTCAGCACTGAGCTCATTTACTTCTGTTAAGCTCAAGGCAATAGCATTCAGGGTATCTTTTGTTTTTGTTATATCCTTCAGACAGCTAATCTTCTCTGTTACTGTTTCTCCAAGCTCTGCCCATTGTCTTAAAGGAATCAGACATAAATCATGTGGTGACTTCACCGGCATGCCTTCAACAACAGGAAGTGGGTCAGTCAACGCCAATGTGCTATGGTGTAAGAAGCTGAAAAGAATACCTGACTTCTTAAGATGCAAATCAATTCCTGGTGTATATGCGCCATTAGGGAGCCAAAACCCGCCATTACGGATATGTAAATGATCCTCTATGAGTGAAAGACCTGTTTCCATTTGGAGCTTCACACCGTTTTTCGTCGAAAGAGCTGTCATGGAGGTATAGGATGCTGTAGTTGCAAGTATCTCTATCTTGTGGGCAGAAATCAGCTTTTTTAAGCCTGTTGTGATTTTACGGTCTATTCTTAGCCAATAGGAATACTCCTCTTCCCATTGCCATTTATTCTTTTCCAAATATTCAGTTATTTCTTCTTGGTAGCCTTCTGTTTCTGTTAGTTCTATATAGACAGGAGGTAGCACAAAGGAAACACTGTATGGCAATACCTTCTTTTCCATGCTCTTCAAGAAAGTAAGCAAGGCGATGGATGCTTTGTAAAATGCTTGTTTGTCTTCTTTTTTGTTGGAATAATAATTCATGACAGGAAGGTCTGCATGAACGATTAATTGAAAATACGATACGTTCATTGCTTTTTCACACTCTCCTTTGCCTCTGTCTCATAATAACTGTATGTGCTGACATGCTCAATCCAATTTGGCAGGGGTGATTTCCCTTCGCTCCAATCTATAACATCCTTTGTATTTTCACCTGACTGGGATATACTCGTCCTTGGTGTATGAAGGGGATTAGACTTTAATAATGGCATGAAAGATCTACTTCCATCCTGTATGCCGACTTCAAAGCAATAGCTTCTGTTTGGCTGTAACCCTTCAAAAACAAGCTGATTCTTATCATGATCTAACTGGATTTCCAATGTTGTATGAGCATTACTTCCATCGAAATAAATGCTAGTAATATCGTAGATGCGCATTTTTAATGACAAATCATCATTAAGGAATCCGCAGTACGAGGAAATAAGCTTCCATTTAGCTGTTGGGATACTCCAGAAAATAAATGCTTTATTTTCTCCTGCGACCCACGCCTCCATGCCGTTACTCTTTTTTAATGTTTGAATACTTGTCCATAAAAAAGGTGGTATAGCAGGACTTGCTTCTGCATAATCTTTAGGAAGTGAGCTTTCCTTTTCCTCCGACTTCTCCACTTCTTTCGTATATTTTGTCCACTGGTATTGAACCTTCCCAAGACTCATATCCAGTTCTTTCGCAATTTTGCGGAAAGACATGCCTTCCTTCCTTAAATGAATAATCTGTTCTAACAATGGAATCAGCACCTTTCATTTCATACTATTTTAAAGTTTATGTTTGAACGCATTGTATCGGTCGAATTTGGAGTCTACTAGTCGATTTACTGATTCTTGCTTCTTCCTATATGGTATCACCGAATGATAGAACCTACAATAAACGGAATTTGTCGTATCATGCTAATGATTCTCCCTGTTAAGATGAAGGGTGATAAAATTTTTTGCATGTTGTATAAAAAACAGCAATTCGACAATGACTATTAATAAAATTAGTTTGTATCCGACATATTCTGCTGCCCATATTCACATTTCTCCTATGACCAGACTAGCATTATTTTCTATATTTCTGTTAGGAAATGTGCAGAGGTAGTGGTAGAATGAAAAAGTCTTGTATTTTACAAACTATTTAGCAGAGGTGTCTCATTTTGTTCATATTAATGTATAGTTTATTAGGGATAGCTGTACTTCTTTTCATCGTGTCGTTGTTTATGAAGGATCCCTATAAAAAGCTGCAAGAGGATATTGACCAGCTTTCTATCCAACAAGTGCAAGAAATATATAAAATTAAAAAGAAACTGAAGGTACTTGAAGAAGAGCTGCTTATTGATGAGGTGGATATGAATCCTGCAATCCCTGTTGTCGACAGACAGACAATAACAGACAATTCAGCCAATCCGATTCATGCCATCATTAAAAACCAAGTTTGGTCCCTTGCCTCTCAAGGTGTATCAATTGAAAAAATCGCTTCCCAATCATCCTTATCCACTGATCAAGTGCAGCAAATTATTACTGAGGGTGTCAAGAAAGGATTTGCGGAATGAATAAACGTAGCTTACGTTCCTTTGCATTCGGGCTGTTTGCAGCATCCAGCATCATTGGTGCGTATACTGTTTACAGTGGTTCTGGCACTGCAGAGAAAACAGACAAACAGATTACAACAGAGCAAGCAGAAAAAGTACTTTCAGCTGCAGGCTATACTGCTATTGCAAAAGACGAATATGATGAGCTTATAGCTGCCAAAGACAAGGCAGCTGAGGCTGCACAACAGGCAAAAGCAGATGCAGAAAAAAAAGCAGCAGAGCAAAAGGAAACAGAAACAGACAAGGCTGATTCAAACCAGCCAGTATCCTATAAGCTTAAGATAAAAAGCGGCATGAATCCTGCCGAAATTGCGGAGACATTAGCAAAGCAAAAAATCATTAAAGACAAAGACGAGTTTGAAGCTTTTTTAATTGATAACGACTACCATACGAAGGTACAAGTTGGTACATTCCGCGTATATAGTGACATGAGTTTCAGAGAAATCGCCGAAAAAATTACAAAATGACGTAAAAAGGGCTGTCCGTTCGGACAGCCCTTTTTTCATTAAAGGATAATACTGATTATTCCTCATCCTTTTGACGCTCTTTTTTTAAGTCAAAATAAGCATCAAATACTTGTTCACCTATTTTTAAGTTTGCTTTATTATCGACAGAGCCGTTATATGCCCATGGGACAAGGACTGCCATTGCCACTTCCGGATTATCTGAAGGTGCATAGCTAACCAAGCTCAAGTTCATAACTTCCTGCAATGTTTTGTAATTGCTTTTTTGTGGACCATCATAGAAAGCCTCTGCTGTACCTGTTTTAGCAGCAGGAGAGTATGACTTGCCGCTTAAATACGTATAGGCAGTTCCCTTCGGACTTTGAGCAACCATCTTAAAGCCTGTTTGTACGCGCTCAATCCATTCAGACTTCGCATCAACTGTGTTTAACACCTTCGGCTCAATGGAATCAACAATCGCACCAAGCTTCCCATCCTCTGAGATAGGGCTGCGAATTTCCTTCACGATATGCGGCTCCATTCTGTTTCCGCCATTGGCAATCGTCGAGATGTATTGAGCAAGCTGCATATTTGTGTACGTATCATACTGACCGATCGCGATATCGAGTAACTTACCAGGAACAGATGTATCTGTACCTTTAAAGCCTGTCTGTTCATTCGGAAGATCGATGCCTGTTCGAATTCCTAAGCCGTATTGAGCATATGCATTTCTCATTGTTGTAAAGTCCTCTGCGTCTACAGACAATGGCTGGCCGTAAACATAATGTGCACCAGCTATTTTCATGACAGTTTGGAACATATATACGTTTGAGGAACGCATTAATGCTGTTAAGTCATTAATTGGCCCCATCTGTGTCCAAGATTTCTTCTCCGTGTCACCTATTTTTACTGTTGTGTCATTGATAACTGTTCCAGGGCTAATAGCTCCATATTTATAGCCTGTTAATACGGTTGCACCCTTAACAACAGAACCAACGTTGTAGGATGTCGTCATATTTCCAAGTGCATCATCCTGCACTTTTGTTTTTCCGTTTTCTGTAACAAGCCTTTTTCCTGCCATTGTCAAAACGTCACCTGTATTTGGATTCATCAGAACAACATAAGCACGATCAAGGAATTTAGTTCCAGACATTTGTTTAGCACTCTTTAGCTGCTTTTCTATAATATCTTCAACCTTTTGCTGCAGCTCCATGTCTATTGCAAGCACGAGATCATTTCCGCGCTTGCCTTCTGTTATCACTTCTGTTGTTTCTTTCCCGTCACTATCTGTTTGCGTGCGGATTTTTTCCTTTTGACCTTTTAGAACGTCCTCATATTCAAGCTCCAAATAACTTTTTCCGACACGGTCATTTCGGCTGTAGCCTTTTGACAGATAATAGGATAAGGATTCAGCTGGAAGACCTTCCTCTGATGAGCTGACACTGCCAAGAACGGAACGAAGTGTATTATCAAATGCATAAGATCTGTCCCAATCTGTTGTTGTGTCAACACCTTTTAATGAAGTAAGGTTTTCACTTACAACCGCCATTTCCTTGTCTGTCACATCATTATTTTTAACAATATGCGGTGTCATTTTATAGCCACTTGCAAACTCGCGGTAGATAGCCAATACTTCAAGGTCATCTTCGGATATAGATTTCAATTCATCCTCTGTAATTCGATCCAGCTGCAATTTATATACTTCTGAATTATACTCATCCGAATCTGTATATTTTTCCGCAAGCGCGGTTTTTTCTTTATCTGTTACCAAGGCTTCTGCTTCATCAGGATGCTTCATAATCCAATAATCCTGTTTATCACGCTCGGTAACCTTTTTTGTATCCTTATCAATATATTTTGCCAGCGTTTCGGCGGTCTTCAGCATTTCATCTGATTTGACGCCAGTGTTTGTGTACGTTATTGCATTTTTTGCACTATTATCGACAATTACTTTTCCTGTCGAATCATAGATTTTCCCGCGGGGTACAGATGTATCAACCGTAACATCTTCTGTTCTTTCCAATTTCCTTTTATACTCATCCCCGTAAACAATCTGCACAAATCCAAGCCTTAAAATCAGGGCAGAAAAGAGCAAAAAGACTGCAAAAAAGATAAGGTTAAGGCGAATCGGTAACGTCCTTTTCTTCTTCTTGTTTCCCAATGTAATACCACACTTCCTTCAATCATTCTAACTCTATTGTAATGGAATCTCGTTAATATTTCTATTAATAACCTGCTGGGATATACTGCAAAAGTCGAAAAATGCGATCATTGCCTTTCTATATTGTGGAATTTTGGCGAAAATTACAAAAAAAAAACAGGAAATTGCTAATCAATTCCTGTTAATCCTTTTTCATCTCAAAGTATTTATCCATGACCTTTTTTCCGATCGTTAAGTTTGGGGATGGACCATTGGCAGTCGTATACACCCATGGAACCATGACTGCCATTGCAACTTCTGGATTTTCGTATGGTGCATAAGAAACAAGGCTGACATTCATGACTTGTGGTGGCTCCTTATAATTATCACGCTCTGGACCATCGTAAAAAGCCTGTGCTGTTCCTGTTTTGCCTGCAGGTGTATAGGAAGCTCCTGCGAAGACACTGCCTGTTCCACCTGGCTGCATAACCATTCTAAAGCCTTTTTGCACTTGATTCATCCACTCTTCTTTCATATCAAGCTTGTTTAACACAACTGGCTTAATTTCCTGCTCTAGAACACCATATTTCTCTGTGTTCTTGGATGAGTTCCTAATTTCCTTAACAATATGAGGTTGGATTCGGTAACCTCCATTAGCAATTGTGGAAACATATTGTGCAAGCTGCATATTTGTATACGTATCGTATTGGCCAATTGATAGAAACATCAAGTTACCCGGCTGATTTGGATTCACTTCTCCTTTAAATCCGGTCATCTCATTTGGTAAATCTATATTTGTTCGCACACCAAGGCCCATTTCCCCGAAAGAATTACGGATAGTTGTATATGCTTTTGGATCGACATCAAGAGGCTGCCCTGCTACGTAATGACCTTTTCCGATTGCAATAGCTGTTTTAGCCATATATACGTTGGAAGACCGTTGGAGTGCCTGCAAATCATTTATTGTGTTCATCACAGTCCATGATTTGAAATCAGGTGATTTCTTTACCCTCATCACCTCGTCAAGCATTGTCGTATACGGGTGAATCACACCCTCTTTATATCCAGTAAGCACCATTGCTCCCTTGACTGCAGAGCCGACATTATAGGAGGTTGTAATATTGCCTAATGCGAAATCCTGTACCTCCTGCTTGCCTGTTTTATCATCCTTGGCAAGCTGCTTCCCTGCCATCGTTAATACTTCCCCTGTATGTGGGTCCAACAACACGACAAATGCTCTGTCTAAAAACTGTGTACCTGCATAGCCTGCTTTAGTTTTCTTTAATTCTTCCTCAATTATTTTTTCGACTTCGAGCTGGAGGTTCATATCAATGGACAGGTACAGATCACTGCCTGCCTTCCCCGGTGAAACAGTATTTGATGAGACAATTTGGTCTTTTTTATTTCTTACATACTCGACTATTTGTTTTTTTCCGCGCAAAACATCCTCATATTGTTTTTCAATATAGCTCAAACCAACACGGTCATTCATGTTATAGCCTTTTGCAAGATATTCTTCTTTTTGCTCTGCTGGTATTCCTTTTTGTGTGGAGCTGACTTTACCTAGAACCGTTTTAAGTGTATCCCCATATTGATAAGTTCGGTCCCAGTCTTTAGCAGTATCAACACCAGGCATGGAGGATAGATTTTCACTGACTTTTGCAAGCTCTTCATCTGTTACTCCATCATTTTTGATTATTAGCGGAGCATAATAATAACCGCTGCTCATAAGTCTGTAAATAGCCAATGTTTCTAAATCATGTGCTGTTAAGCTTTCGACTTCTTCATTCGTTACCCTGTCACGAAGAAGCTCATTAAATTTCTTCTGATATTCCTTGCTGCCGTACTTTTCTTTTAACGCCGCATCTTCCTCAGCAGTTACTTTCTTTGCTGCTTGTTTCGGATGCAGAAGTAGCCAAAAATCCTGTTTGTCTATGTCTGTGATTTTTTTTAACTCCTTGTCTGAATCCATGTCAATTAAGTCTGCAAGCTTTCCAGCTGTTTCCTTCAGTTGATTCGGTTTGTACTTCCAGTTCGTAAACAGGATGGCATTTTTGCCTTTGTTGCTTACGATACTGTTTCCATTCCTATCATAAATTTCTCCTCTTGGAACAGTCGTGCTGATAACAATATCCTCTGTTTTATCTACTGCACGTTTATATTCGTCTCCATATACAATCTGCACAAAACCTAACCGAAAAATCAATGCTGAAAAAAGCAAAAAAATCGCCAAAAACAATAGATTTAACCGTAAGGAAAGCTGAAATTTCCTCTTTCTCTTTTTTTCCCCCATATATATACCTCTCTTTTTAAATATCACTCTCCTCTATTTTAAAGTAAAATTATGGTTCTTTCTATCAATATTTAACAGAATTCACAATTTTAACATAGTCTTCTTTTTAACTGGAATTTACCGTGTTCTCTTTATTCCTAGGATATAGTTTTTGGACCAAAATTAAAAAAAATCGGCAAACTTATAATTACGAGTTTGCCGACTGCTTAAAGGTCGATAAAAGAATGTATAGTCATTTTTCGCTACTCTTGTCCATGAAGGCGCGGTGCAGGAGAAAGCTTTATTTTTCGTGTAAAGAAATAAATAACAGAGTGGCCACAGCCAAGAATAAATAACATAACGGGAATCGACTTTTCTGGATTAAATATCATCACACCTGCAATAAAAATTAGCACAGACACTAACCGTCCAAAATTCAAGTACAATTCGCGGACGACAATATATTCAATTCTCATTTCTCCAGCATTCCAGCCTCTTCCTATTACATCATATGTCAGACTCGTATACGGAACTAATATTAATGGATAGGCGATAGCAATGATTCCCGAATAAATAAGAAGTCGAATGTAGGAAAAATCAAAAACAATAATGAAAATGGATAAAAATAACAGAATCCCCCCTACTAATATTGACTTAGTGCGCCTTTCATTTTTAATGCTTCTTGAAACGATATAGTACGCTACAAAGGAAATCCCTGAATTTATGAGCCCAAATGTTCCTAAAGCCATTTCACTCCCTGTTGCGATAAAGACAAATACAGTAATGACGAAGGCATATGTTCCTTCGCGCATTCCTTGAAAAAAATGTGCATTCGTTATTAATTTCCAATTTATATCGTTTTTCCGTTCCTTGATAATCCGCTTCAATAAATACTGACCGCTTGCAGGTCTCCTTTTCTGAAAGAAGCTCAGTACTACCGCAAGGGAGAACAAACCGAGTGAGATGCCGAATATTATCGTATACCCAGTTGTCTTCGTTAATGTTGAAATGATGTACCCTGCCAACATTGGGCCAACCATGCCTGCGACAGATCCAAGAATGCCAAGAAAGCCATTAAAAAAGTCTCTTGTATCTGGTTCAGTCACTTCAAATGTCAGTACATTAAAAGCAAGCCAATAAAAGCCATTCCCAATGCCTAGCAAGCATCCTAACAGCAGTAAAAATGTGGACGCATTATCGCCAATGAACAGCACTGTCAAATAAAACATTGCAAGGAAAATAACACCGATTCTGAAAACGATAACCCTGTCGATTTTTTTTGCCCAACGCCCTGCCAATGTAAAGGTAATAAGCTGAAAGACAATAATAGCCATATTATACAAGCCTAAATCCTTAAATTCTCCGGATTGTTTCCATAGAAAAATATTTACGAATGTGTTGGAAAGAGCAACGCTAAGCGAATAGAGCCCTCCGATTGTCAGCAATAATCCTAATTCCTTTGTGTACTTAATATCGCCTATCAATTTCCCTAATTTCATGATAAAAACTCCCCTTTGTCTCGCTAGTTTTTAACAAAGAGGGATGGCTTATGCAACATTTTAAAAAGACATAAAAAAACTTGCCGACTTATAAGTCGACAAGCTTTACATGTAAGCATTATTTTGCTGAAGCGTATCTTTTAGAAACTTCATCCCAGTTAATTACATTAAAGAATGCATTAATGTATTCTGGACGACGGTTTTGGTAGTTTAAGTAGTAAGCATGCTCCCAAACATCCAAGCCTAGGATTGGTGTTTTACCTTCCATAAGCGGGCTGTCTTGGTTTGGTGTGCTTGTTACTTCAATTTCGCCATTGTTAACTACAAGCCATGCCCAACCAGAACCGAAGCGAGTTGTAGCAGCTTTAGCGAATTCTTCTTTGAAGTTTTCATAGCTTCCGAACTTGCTGTCAATAGCTGAAGCTAGGTCGCCAGAAGGCTGTCCGCCACCATTTGGAGAAATTACTTCCCAGAATAATGAATGGTTAGCATGACCGCCACCGTTGTTACGTACAGCTGTACGTGCTGCTTCTGGAACTGCATCAAGATTAGACACAATTTCTTCCACTGTTTTAGAAAGCAATTCTGCATTTCCTTCTAAAGCGTTGTTTAGGTTTGTTACATATGTGTTATGGTGTTTTGTGTGGTGAATATTCATTGTTTCTTTGTCGATATGCGGTTCTAATGCATCATAAGCGTATGGTAATTGTGGTAATGAGAAAGACATTTGTTATTCCTCCTATGTATAGGTATATTTTTTTGCTTCCCCTAAAATTATTATCACTATTTTGACAATAATTACGGGAGAAGTTTTTCTATTAAAACAGTACCAAATTAAGCCATTCCTTTCAAATAATTTGCCTTATTTAGAAGGATTATTTTTTATTTTGACGGCTTGTCTTAAAATTAGCTCTGTATACTTCGGTTAGTATCTTAATGATTACTCTTTTTATACCAACTTGCTTACAATAACAAACATCTTTTCCTAACAAGAAAGAAGTTCCCGTTTAAAAAATTTCGTTAAATAGACACATTAACGACTATCCGTTGGTATATAAAGGATTCTTGAAAACAACGCTTAATAAACAACCTAAAACGATACATTATTAGTTTGACAATATATTCACAATATTTTTTAATCGAACTTAAGAGACAAATAAGGGAGTGCTAACTATGAAGGAAGGGACATTATCACTTTACAGTCTGCTGCTGCAGCATTTTTTTTCGTTAAAAAATATTCAGGTTTATAAAAAAGGAAGCTTACTTTTTCAAGAAGGTGACTTTGTCAATAATATATATATCCTTTTGGATGGAAAAATGTCAGTAGGAAGAATTCATGAAAACGGCAAGGAGTTTATTATGAAGATTCTTACACAAGAAGATTTAATTCTAGAATATCAAATATTCAAGCGTGCACCAAAGTATTATCACTTCGCTAAGCCCATCACAGATTGCGAGCTGCTTGTTATTGACAGGGCTGAATTCGAGGACTGTGCTTTACGCGACAAAGCGCTGCTTGCCTCGCTCACTTCCTATTTAAGCACTGGCTATTTGAAAGCAAATATTAAATGTCAAGATTTAATCATGAATGGAAAAAAAGGTGGATTGTATAGCATTCTTATCAGGCTATGCCATTCTTTCGGAAAGAGAACTTGTGATGGTATTCTCATTGATTTTCCCCTTACACATCAAGAACTAGCAAACTTAACGTACGGCACTCGCGAAGTTATTCAGCGTTTAATGAAGGATTTAAGAGATGACGGAATCATCTCTACATCCTCCCAAAAGATTATTGTAAAAGATCTTAGCTTTTTAAAAAGGGCTGTCGACTGCCAAAGCTGTCCCATTGAAGTGTGCGGTCTTAACTAAAATGCATACACTTACATAGCTTTCTTCCTTTATATTAATTAAATGGCAATAAGGAAGTAGACAATCATAATTGTTTGAATGAGCCCTTTTGCTGCGACACTTCCTAAAAAACCGACTAGTGACCCAACACCTGCCTTAAGGGCTGCTTTCCAATGCGATTTATTAACGAGTAACTCTGCGATAACCGCTCCTACAAATGGACCAATTAGTATACCTGCAACTGGAATGAGAAACGGGCCTGCTAAGAGACCTATCGTACTCCCCCATATACCTGCTTTGGACCCGCCGTATTTCTTAACACTGATTAAGTTTGTCATATAATCAGCGATAAATAATAAAATGACGAACACTCCTTGAACAATCCAGAACAATAATGAAAATTCTTGGAAGGTAAAGAACAGTCCATAAAGCAAAAAACCTCCAATAATAAATATAACGCTTGGAATAATTGGGTATACCAATCCTATATACGCTACAATAAATAGTGCTACAATTATTACCCAGTAGATGATATCCATTGTTCGCCTCCTCAAAATGATTTTATGAAAAGAAGTAATGTTTCCATTCTTATCATATGTTTAACATAGTTTTTTTCGTGAATCAACGGCTTATGCTTGTATATGCATTTAGGCAAAGATAAAATAAGTAGTGAATCTTTATAAGGGTGTGTCAAATGAATGAATATTTTTAAGCAATTTTATCGGAGCCTCTATTCACCAAAAGATATAGCAAGCTTCCGAACTCAAGGGATTTGGAAAACAATCGCATACTTGCTCATCCTGTCTATTGTTACCTCCATTCCTACCATCTATTATTTGAACAAGGGCATGAATGATGGAATACATACATTGGCTTCCACAATGGAAGAGGATGTCCCAGATTTCCGAATCGAAGACAATTCCCTTCATTCAGATTTAAAGGAGCCTAAAGTAATCAATAAAGAGGATTTAACAATTATCATTGATTCTACAGGGACTTACAATGAAAAGAATATTAGCTCCTCTGGCAATACTGTCGCACTCCTTCAAAAAGAGTTTGTAATTGTGACAGCAGGGCAAGCACAGTCGTTTGAATATTCCTATTTTGGAAATATAACTGCGACTAAAAGCGACCTGACGGATCTTGCCCAATACTTCGATTCTATAATACCTATGCTAACAGGCATAATGGCCGTAGTCTTTTTTATCTTCCTAGCTGCATCAAAAGCAATTGAAGCCTTTATCCTTGCTATTTTTGGCACCTTCTTCGCAAGAATTTTAGGGAAAGGCATCACCTATAGGGAGACTTGGAAAATCACCGTTTACAGTATGACAATTCCGACACTGTTCTTCTTCATCATGGACAGCCTGGAAACGAACGTACCGAATGGCAGCCTTCTCAGTTGGTTCATTACGATGTTTATCGTGTTCCTTTCTATAAAAGAAATAGAAACAAAAACACCAATAAAAGAATAGTTAATAGACTTATACCCATATTCAACTTGCTCTAGTAATAACGGAGCAAGTTTTTTTTGCAGCAAAATCTGCTATTTACGAGAAATGATAGAAGAAAGAAAGCCTAAGTGATAGATTTAGGCGCAGTGTCAAAACTTCTTTATGATTAGTGATTACACGAAAATAAAGGGTCAATGCCCTGACATATCAGCACATTGTTTTTATATAACAATGGAAATGGATTCTCTTAACAAGTTAATTACTTGGAAAAAATGATAGAAAAAAGGTTCTATCATTTTTTCTTTATGCATATTCTTTACTATAAACCATTGCAGGAGGAACTCGATATGAAAAGGCTCTTCGCTATTTTTATTTGTCTATTGACAATCTACGTTATCTACTATGATTTAAATCACGGTACATTAAATGTAAAAGAAGAGCCTTCTATAGAGGTTCAAGCTGCTTCCCCTGATTCTGATAACACAGGATATTTCGAGCATGAGGTGAAAGCAGGAGAAACGGTATTGACGATTATGGAGAAAGAGACAACCAAAACCCTCCCTGTCAGCATTGATACACTAATTGAAGACTTTAAGCAATTAAATAAAGGAGTTTCTCCAGAGGATATCCAAGTAGGAAAATCATATACTTTTCCTGATTACAGTAATCACCAATAAAACGTCCAATTGTAATTTTCCAGTTGTTAATATCAGCAAGTTTCTTGTCAATATAAGTATTTCATTGTTACAATAGGAATGTACTTTTGAATTTATTTGAGAATCCAGTTATTTTTAGGTTCTCCAATTATTAAAGGAGCGAATCACCATTGAGTGAAATTATACATCGTACTAAAACCCGACCAATAAAAGTTGGCAATTTGACAATTGGCGGAAACAATGAAGTTGTTATCCAAAGTATGACCACAACGAAAACACATGATGTGGAAGCTACAGTTGCAGAAATTAATCGACTTGAAGAAGCTGGATGCCAAATTGTCCGTGTTGCTTGTCCTGATGAGCGTGCAGCAAATGCAATCGCAGACATAAAAAAGAGAATTAACATCCCACTTGTTGTTGATATTCATTTTGATTATCGCCTTGCATTAAAAGCAATTGAGGGCGGCGCTGACAAAATCAGAATTAACCCAGGTAATATCGGGAAAAGGGAAAAGGTTGAAGCAGTTGTTAAAGCTGCAAAAGCAAAAGGGATTCCAATTCGTATTGGAGTTAATGCCGGGTCTCTTGAGAAAAGAATTCTTGAGAAATACGGATACCCAACAGCAGACGGTATGGTAGAAAGTGCTCTGCATCATATTAAAATATTAGAAGACCTTGACTTCCATAACATTATTGTTTCGATGAAAGCTTCTGATGTTAACCTTGCAATTGAAGCATATGAAAAGGCTGCAAAAGCTTTTGATTATCCACTTCACCTTGGTATAACTGAATCAGGTACCTTGTTTGCAGGAACTGTAAAAAGCGCAGCAGGATTAGGTGCTATTCTTAGCAAAGGAATCGGAAACACAGTTCGTATTTCCTTAAGTGCAGACCCTGTTGAAGAAGTAAAGGTTGCCCGTGAGCTACTTAAATCATTCGGATTGTCTGCAAATGCAGCTACATTGATTTCTTGTCCGACATGCGGACGGATTGAGATTGACCTAATATCCATTGCAAATGAAGTAGAAGAATATATTTCTACTATTAAAGCACCTATTAAAGTAGCAGTGCTAGGCTGTGCTGTTAACGGTCCTGGTGAGGCGAGAGAGGCTGATATCGGCATTGCTGGAGCTAGAGGCGAAGGCTTGCTATTCCGCAAAGGGAAAATCGTCCGTAAGGTGCCAGAGGAAACAATGGTAGAGGAATTGAAAAAAGAAATTGACGCTATTGCCGAAGAGTATTTTGCTAAAAAAGCGGCAGAGGAAGCGGAAGAACAACAAAAGAAACAGGATTTACTTTCACAATAATTTACGAAAACAAACCCCAATCGATTTTGATTGGGGTTTTTACTACAAAACACCCCCCTTAGCAACTCGCTAAGGGGGGTGTTTTTTTTACAGTGATTCGCCGTTTGTTTCAATTACTTCTTTATACCAATGGAAGCTCTTCTTCTTAATACGGTCATTAGTACCTTTACCCTCACTGTCTCTGTCAACGTAAATATAGCCGTACCGTTTTCTAAGCTCTGCTGTAGATGCGCTCACAAGGTCGATTGGTCCCCAAGAAGTATAGCCGATTAGTTCGACTCCATCCTCAATTGCTTCTCGCACCTCTTCAAGATGGCTTTGCAGATAATCAATACGATAATCATCTTGGACAGTTCCATCCGCGCTTAGTGTATCAACTGCACCTAGTCCATTCTCGACAATAAACAGCGGCTTTTGATATCTGTCATGAAGCTGATTTAAGACAATTCGTAATCCCTTAGGGTCAATTTGCCAACCCCATTCAGATGAAGCCAAATACGGGTTTTTGACACCTTCTAGCAGGTTCCCGCTCGTTTTCTGATGCTCTGGATCTGTGCTGGCAACAAACGACATATAATAGCTGAAGCCGATATAATCGACTGTGCCGTCTTTAAGGAGCTGCTCATCGCCTTCCTCCATAACAATTTCAATATTGTTGTCCCGGAAAAAGCGCTTCATGTATCCAGGATAGCTGCCTCTTGCCTGAACATCAGAGAAGAATAAAGTCTGACGGTCTTGCTGCATTGCTGCAAACATATCCTCAGGTTTAGATGTATATGGATATGTTACCATGGAAGCAATCATACAACCGATCTGAGAGCCAGGAATAATCTCATGTCCTGCTTTAACAGCAAGTGCACTTGCAATAAACTGGTGATGTGCGCCTTGATATTGAGAATTCTTTTGATTTTCTCCTTCTTCAAACAACAGTCCGCCACCTGTAAATGGTGCATGAAGAATAACGTTGATTTCATTGAATGTCATCCAGTATTTTACTTTATCTTTATAACGTGTGAAAACCGTTCTTGCAAAGTGTTCATAAAACTCAACAACTTTACGGTTTTTCCAGCCGCCATAGTTCTTCACTAAAGCCAAAGGCATTTCATAATGTGAAATTGTTACTACAGGCTCAATATTGTATTTCTTCAGTTCATCAAATAAATTGTCATAAAACGCTAAGCCTTTTTCATTTGGCTCTGTTTCATCACCATTTGGGAATATTCTCGTCCAAGCAATCGATAAACGGAAGGCTTTAAAGCCCATTTCCGCAAAAAGAGCGATATCTTCTTTATATTTATGATAAAAATCGATGCCATCATGATATAAATTGTAAGCAGTCATTGATTCATCTGGCGGGCTCATAATTCCAAACGGAGAGACGTCTGCTGTAGACAATCCTTTTCCGTCTGCTTTATATGCACCCTCAAGCTGGTTAGCAGCTACTGCGCCGCCCCATAAGAAACCTTCTGGAAATCTTTTTCCCATTTTATTCACCTCTTCGATGTATTAAGAAGGGACCATATTTTGGTCCCTTTTTTTACTTAAACTACAGTTAAATCAAGCACTGCATCATTAGAGCCTGTTTGACCACTCTTAAGTGGTGTTACATCTTTATACTCCATTGTGTTTGTAATAACAACAGGCGTGATTGTGTCAAAGCCTGCCTTCTTTAATGCATCAATATCAAAGGAAGTGATTTTGTCTCCAACTTTGACAGCATCTCCTTCTTTCATATGTGCTGTAAAGTGCTCACCATCAAGCTGAACTGTATCTAAGCCTACATGGATAAGGATTTCTGCTCCTTTATCACTTGTAATACCGATAGCATGCTTTGTTTTGAAAAGAGTCGTAATCACACCATTTACTGGAGAAAGCACTTCCCCTTTTTCTGGGATGATAGCAATCCCTTTCCCCATTATTTCTTGAGCGAATGTTGGATCATTCACTTCGCTTAATGAAACTGCTTTTCCTACGATTGGGCTTAAAATCTGTTCTGAGACAATACCTGCTTCTTTCGTTGCAGCCGCTTCTGCTTCTGCATCTTGAGTTGGCTCTTCTGAATTCTCTGCTGGAACATCTTCAAATCCAATTAGATATGCCGCAACTGCTGCAGCAACAAACGCGATTGCCATACCGATAAGAGCGTTTACAAAGTTAAGTCCTGGTCCAATGAATGATGTAACCCCTGGAATACCTGCACTACCACCCATGATATATGCTGCAACTTTTGTGATTCCTAAATATGCACCACCGACTGCTCCACCAATAAGTGCCGCAATAAATGGCTTTTTAAGACGAACGTTAACACCATACATAGCTGGTTCTGTTACACCCATTAATCCTGTTACACTGACAGAATAAGAAAGTGATTTGAATTTTTTGTTTTTCGTTTTCATTGCAACTGCAAATGCAGCTCCAGCTTGCCCCATATTCGCTAAGAACATCGCCGGCATTAAATAGTCAAAACCGTTAACTGTAACATTGTTAATCATGATTGGCACTAATGCGTAGTGCATTCCAGTCATGATGATAAGCGAGAATGAACCTGCAAGAAGGATCATAGCAAATAGTCCTGCATTATCAAATAAGAAGTTGATTCCTCCAGATAGATATTCACCTAGAATGGCTCCAAGCGGTCCAACTGTGATCAATGTAACTGGAACAACAACTAATAATGTAACACTTGGTACTACGATAAGTTTTAAAGATGCATGTGTAACTTTATCAATCCATCTTTCCACATAAGAAGCAATCCAAATTGCTAACAGAATTGGAATAACTGTTGATGAATAAGTAGCAATTGTTACAGGCAGCCCGATAAAGGAAATTGGTTCACCTGCAGTGAATAATGCTGTTAAATCAGGATGCAGTATTGCTGCACCAATTGCTGCGGCAACGAACATATTGCTTCCAAATTTTCGTGCAGCACTTACAGCTAATATGATTGGCAAGAAGTAAAACGCACCGTCACCAACTGCTGTTAATATGATGTACGTTTGACTTGTATTAGAAAGCCAACCTAAAGCTACAAGAATTGCTAATATACCTTTGATCATACCTGCTCCAGCAATTGCTGGCAGGATAGGAGTAAACACACCTGAAATGACATCAAATACAGCACTTATCGGATTTTTCTTTTGACCAGAAGATCCGCCGCTAGTTTTTTCTCCACTTAATTTACTGTTATCAATAATTCCTTTATAAACCTTCGGAACATCATTTCCAATAATAATTTGGAATTGGCTTCCGCTAATGTTTGTACCCATAACACCTTCAAGCGCCTCTATTTGAGGACGATTTGCTTTGCTGTTGTCTTTTAAGTTAAAGCGCAATCTTGTCATACAGTGAATGACATTATCTACGTTCTCTTCACCGCCAACTTGTTGCAAAATATCCTTTGATAATTTATTATAATCCATGATAGTACCTCCTATTTTTAGGGGAAAATATTGTTTTTTTGCATGAGCTGTATGTGGGTGGCCGCCCATTTACAGCTTTTTATTTACCTTTTTGTTTCTGCTTTTTACATCCCTCCAGCTTTAACTCCATAAAAAAAACCTAAACTGCGCCCTGTAATAAGGATATAATATCCCCATTGATCAAGAACGTAGTTTAGGTTTTGCCTGCTTATCAGTAACAATCCTAAAGCGGTTTCATTAAGTTTTATAAGCTAAATTTAACACGCACTAAAATCATTGTCAACGCTTTCTATAAAAAATATTATTTTTTTTCATAAAAAAAACCGGCAGCTTCCTTTTAAAGCTGCCGGCATGTTACTGTTATAGGGTTTCCTTAGAAGAACGGTGCTATAAATATGCCAATGATGATGGACAATGCTCCAAGCGCAATCGCCCAAGAGCCAAGCGTAACTGCACCGCGTCTGCGTGCTACAAATCCTACAACAATCCCGACGATTCCTAATATGATAGGCATCACAAACAGGGAAATGATCGAGATAATCAGTGCTGTAATACCGATACCTCTCCCATTGCTTTCTGTATGCTCCCTACGATCTGTGGTGGCCATTCTGGCCTCTTCATTCGTCGTTTCCACTCTCTGACGGATCGGGACACTTGTGTTAAAAGGCATTGGATTGACAATCTCTGCAGATGTCTCTTCCATGTAATCAGTTGTACGTGAATCGTCTTGCTCTCTATCGATGCGATTCTTTTCTTCATTGCTATTGTAGTCTGCCATGATCATTCCCTCGCTTTCTATAATAGGAGCATTTATTATAATGGCCAAAACAGCAATGATTATAAGTGTAAAAGCTTGGCAGCAAATATGCTTTTTTTTGGGAAGTTATGACTTTCTCCTTGTCCGTATCTTTGTTAAGCTTAAGGGAAGGATTCTATAGAAACCTTCGTGAAAACAACATAAAAAGGAGTACATATGAATAAATTACGGTTTGGGATTGATATCGATGGCACTGTCACTAGTCCAGATACCTTCGTTCCCTATTTAAATGAAAGCTTTCAGTTAAATATTACGCTTGATGATATTAAGGAATACGATTTATACCCTCTTGTTTCAGTTTCACATGAGGAATTTGACAAATGGTTTATTGATAATGAGCCGCGAATTTATACTGCTTCCCCTCTTGCAGAAGGGGCTAATATTGTTTTAAGCAGCTGGGCAGGCAAGCATGAGCTGTATTTTATCAGTGCCAGAGGCAAGCATCTGCTTGATGTTACGAAGGAATGGTTTGTTAATAACGGTATTTCCTATGATCATATAGAATTAATTGGTACACATCATAAAATAGCTGCTGTTAAACAATACGAGGTCGATATCTTTTTTGAGGATAAGCATGATAATGCAGTAATGATACATAAGGAATGTGGCATTCCTGTCCTATTATTTGATACACCTTACAACAGAGACCCGATACCTGAAGGAGTCATCCGAGTGACAAGCTGGCAGGAAGCTTCTGATTGGGTTGAAAATTGGATAAAAACAAAATAAATACAAAAAAATCTACTGTTTTGTACAGTAGATTTTTTTATTGGACACACTCTGGACATCTTCCATAAATTTCAAATTTATGGCCAGACACGTCGTATCCTTTTAGATTGTCTGTCAGTTCTGCCATTGGGCATGTAATAATTTCTTTCGTTTTTCCGCATTCTAAACAAATAAAATGGTGATGATGGTGATGATGAGAGCAAGTAAAGCGAAAATGCTTTTCACCATTTAATTCTGTCATCTCAAAAATATTTAGATCAACAAAAAGGGATAGGTTGCGGTATATGGTGTCGAAGCTTAAGCCAGGATAATCATTTTTCAGAGCATCAAGTACATCTTTAGCTGTTATATATTTATTTTTTGCAGCAAACAGCTCTAACATATCTTCTCTTTTCCCTGTATGCTTATAGCCCTCTTCCTTCAGTATGTCCAACGCTTGTGCAACATTCAATTGTGACACCTCCCAATTTCTGGAATATATATAGTAATCGTTACGATTTAATTAATACTTTATCTAAACTAGTATACAAGAATGCCCTATAATTGTAAAGTTACCGCATCTCCAGATAAATCAATTTAATTTTTTTCAAATTTTCATGACACATTTTCGCCTAACACTCATATGTTAGAATGGGGAGTGATGACATGAAAATTTTTGAAAATATAATAAACCACAAAATCCATACGATTACACCTACAGAACTGCTGAAATACAGCAAACAGTTTAAAATACCTATTTCAGACTCAGAATCAGAAAAACTCGCACAACACTTGAACAGTAAAAAAGTCAATATCTTTAATCCAACAGAAAGAGCTCAACTAATTAGAGAGCTTGCTACCATTACAAGCCCAGCCACTGCAAAGGAAGTTAATAACTTGTTCAATCTGTTCGCAAAACAATAGTCTTAATCAAAAGCCTCTTTTTTCTACCCAGAGAAAAGAGGCTTTTGTCTTTTCAAAAAAAGATAATGTCTATACTCAAAAAAGAGGCACGACCTAGTCATGCTGCGTTAGTTAAATTCACCTATTTAACAAGAATCGGTAAAAAACCCACTATCCTCTCAAAAAGATAACCATTTTGCTTGTAATAATTTCTTGTAATTCTCATCTTTTTTTCATCTAGCTATGCTAAAGTTTGTCCTTGGACAAGAATTGCTTGTCTTATTTTTTGGAAGTTAAAAGGAGCAATAATATGAATATGGAATCATTACTGCAATTAAACACCATTTTTATAAGCATTGTTATAGAAGCTCTGCCATTTATTCTTATTGGTGTTATCTTCTCCGGTATTATTCAAGTTTTTATTTCAGAAGAAATGATTGCGAAGCTTATGCCAAAAAATACTATCTTGGCTATAATAGTCGCCTCGCTTTTAGGCGCTATCATTCCTGCTTGTGAATGTGGAATTATCCCCATAACAAGAAGGCTCATTCTTAAAGGTGTGTCCGTTCCTGCTGCGGTTGCTTTTATGGTCACTGGACCAATCATCAATCCAATCGTCCTCTTTTCGACCTACATTGCATTTGGAAACAGCTGGAGCATGGTGCTACACCGTGGTTTATTGGCTATACTGGCTTCCATTATCATTGGCATCTTCCTACAATTTATTGTGAAGGATTCGCCATTAAAATCAACAGACAGCCATGCTGCTCATTATCATTCCTTTTCAGAAAAAATTTCTGCCATGCTGAAACACTCCATTGATGAGTTTTTTTCTGTCGGAAAATATTTAGTAGCAGGATCTCTTATAGCAGCACTTGTACAAACAACCATTAAAACATCAACACTTGTTTCTATTGGGAATGGTACTGTCTCCTCTCATGTAGTGATGATGGGGCTTGCATATGTTTTAAGCCTTTGCTCCCAAGCAGATGCTTTTATTGCAGCAAGCTTTCGGGGCAGCTTCTCAACAAGCTCGATTCTCGCTTTCCTGCTCTTTGGACCGATGCTTGATATTAAAAACACAATGATGCTGTTAAGTACATTTAAAGTAAAATTTGTTGCTGTCCTATGTACAGCTATTACCGTTACTGTTTTAGTTTTGACATTAGTTTTTTAAGGAGGCATGTAAATGTTTCGGATTTTTGTATTAATCGGGTTCACATACCTTTTTTTCCATCTGCATGCTTCTGGTGATATTTCTAAATATATCAATATGAAGTACTCGTATATATCCGAATCTGCGATTTATATCTTTATTTTGTTTACGTTGATTTCCCTTTATTTTTATATAAAAGGAGATAAGCATGAACATGAGCACGGACATAAATGCGGCGTGGATTGCGGACATGATCATGCACATGAGGAAAATCGTTGGTGGAAAAGAGGGTTTGCTTTTCTTATTATGATTACGCCTGTTTTGACAGGACTGTTTTTACCTGTTGCCACACTTGATTCAAATATTGTAGAAAAAAAAGGGCTGTTTTTCCCAATTTATGACGAAGGGGACGAATACAGCCAGCACCAGTTTCTTCAACCTGACACAAGCAGCTATTACGGCAAGGAAGGCTATTCTGAGGTTATGGATAAGGGTCTAAAAAAATTAAATAAAGAAGACTCCATTACTTTAGAGGGAGATACCTTTTTGAATGACCTTGAAACAGTCTATAATTATCCAGGTGAGTTCATGGGGGAAGAAATGACATTGACAGGCTTCGCATATAAGGATAATGAACTGGCACCTAACCAAGCATTTCTGCTGCGTTTTGGAATCATTCATTGTATTGCCGATTCAGGGGTATATGGTATCATGCTTGATTTACCAGACGACTTAAAAACCAGCAATGACGATTGGCTGCAAATAACCGGTACAATCGATTCGATGTATTATCAACCATTCAAAAAGACAATACCTGTTTTGAAAGTAACAAAATGGGAAAAGGTTTCAGAGCCTAATGATCCATATGTGTATCGACAAAATTAACAAAAAGCAAAGACCACATTTGTAGTCTTTGCTTTCTTTATAAATGTCAGAAATATCAGTATTTTGTGTTACAATAAAATAAAAAGGACATACTTAGGGGGTATTTAATGAAATATGGTAAATTTCTAATTCTTACATTTGCAGTTATCCTTGTTGAATTTGGTATTTCTTTGCTTCTTGTACAAAAATATAATCTCCTATTACTCGATTCAATCTTTTATGTTGGCATAGTCTTTTCTTTACTGTTTATCTTCTTTTCAAGCACTGGAGGACTTTTCACTAACTATAGTGAAATGACAACAGCAACGAGCACTCTAGGGTTTAAAAACAGCTATAAATTAAAAAGGACATTAGGCAGCCTTTCCATCAATTGTTTCAACGTCGGCTCCTTTTTATTTTTTCTCATTGGACTTGCAGCAGCTTTTACCCTTTGATTCACACTGCTAGTTATAATAAGAAGGACCATTTCACCTTGTGGGAAATGGTCCTTTTTTTATCCTTTTAGAATTTCGTCTAATAAGTTTTCATTGAATGCTTTGCTTTTTAGCATTTCAATTTCATGCATGTATGGAGCTTTTTTGTTATTCTTATCTTCCCCGACAAAAGGTGTCTCAAGGATTTTCGGAATATCTACTAGCTGGGGATGATGGACGATTTTGCTCAATGCATCAAAACCGATATGACCAAAGCCAATGTTTTCATGACGGTCCTTTTTCATCCCTACAGCATTTTTACTGTCATTGATATGAAGCACTTTCAGCTTGTCCAAGCCGATAATGCGGTCGAACTCATCAAGAACTCCATCAAAGTCCTCGACAATATTATAACCAGCATCATGTGTATGGCATGTGTCAAAGCAGACAGACAGCTTGTCACTATGTGTGACACCATCCATAATCATAGCTAGTTCCTCAAAAGTCTTACCGCATTCTGATCCTTTTCCAGCCATTGTTTCAAGTGCAATTTGCAAATTCTCTTTGCCTGTCAGTACTTCATTTAGACCTTCAATAATCCTCTTAATACCGATTTCCTCACCAGCGCCAACATGGGCACCTGGGTGTAGGACGATTTGTTTGGCACCAAGTGCTTCTGTTCGTTCAATTTCCGATCTTAAGAAATTAACACCAAGCTCGAATGTTGCAGGGTTTGTTGTATTGGCAACATTGATAATATACGGGGCATGTACGACGATATCTGCAATGCCGTTCTCCTGCATATGACGAAGCCCTGCTTCAATATTCAAGTCCTCTATTTTCTTGCGTCTGGTATTTTGGGGAGCACCTGTATAGATCATGAAGGTGTTAGCTCCGTAAGACAATGCCTCTTCACTCGCTGCAAGAAGCATTTTTTTGCCGCTCATGGAAACATGTGAACCTATTTTCACCATAAATTCTCTCTCCCTTCCCATTTAGTTAATTAATTATTTGTTTCGGCTTTTCAGACGTCTTTCACGCTTCTTGATGCTTTCCACTTGACGCTGCATTTTTTTCTTGTAGCCTGGTTTTACTTTATTTGGCTTTTTCACAAGTGATTTTGCTTTCGCATCAATTTCATCTGCTGAGCGTTGACGTTTTTTACGGCGGTTTCTATCTTCAATTTCGACCCACTCACCGTTTTTCAAATCGATGTTTTTAAATTCAATGCCAAGCTTTTCAAGCTGATTCAGCTTATCCTCATCCGCTTGTTCGTAAATCGTCAATGCGATACCTGAAGAACCAGCTCTTGCCGTTCTTCCAACACGGTGAACATAAAAATCTAAATCAGATGGCAGCTCATAGTTGATGACATGGCTGATTCCTTTAATGTCAATTCCTCTTGCAGCTAAATCAGTTGCAATAATATATTGATATTCTAGATCTAAGATTTGCTTCATGACTTTTTTACGTTCGCGAGGTGTTAAGCCTCCATGAAGTCTAGCAACCTTAAGCCCTTTTCGAGAAAGGCCTGATGCTACCTCGTCACACATTTGCTTCGTATTCGTGAACACGATTGCCAAAAATGGGTTAAAAGTAGTTAACGCCTCATATACTGTCGCAACCTTGTCTCTATGCCTTGAAGGAAGAAGTACATGTTCAATTTTTGCTGCAGTTAGCTGTTTTGGCTCGACATGAACATATTTAGGATTTTCCAAATATTTTTTCAAGAATGGCTTTAGCTTTTCCGGAATTGTTGCGGAGAAAACAAAGATGCTCAAATTCTTCGGCATTCTTGCAGCAATTTGGTCCACGTCTTCTATGAAGCCCATATCAAGCATTAAGTCTGCTTCATCGACGATTAGCATTGATGCTGTATGAACAAACAAGGCTTGCTCTTTCACAAGATCATTGATTCTACCCGGTGTTCCTACAACAATATGGGGCTGGCTTTTCAGCTTTTCAATCGCGCGCTGTTTATCCGTTCCTCCGATGAACAAACGGGAAGTAATAGCCTCTGGCGCGTGTTTTGTGATTTTAAGAATTTCCTGATGAATCTGTGTTGCAAGCTCCCTTGTTGGTGCAGTGATAACAGCTTGCACAGTACTTTCCTGTGAAACAATTTTTTGGACAATTGGCAGTACGTAGGAATGGGTTTTACCTGTTCCTGTTTGAGATTGTCCAATCGCACTTTCGCCTTTTAAAATTAATGGAATTACCTTTTGCTGTATTTCAGTTGGTTCATAAAAGCCAAGCTCATCGACTGCGTTCAGGATGAACGGCTGTAATTCGTATTTATTAAATTTTGTTTTACTCATTTTTAAAACTCCTTTATGTTCAGGCAAGATAAAAATTGCCGTGGCTTCACTAGTCCATCATATTATTATAATAAAAATCTCATAAAAACACCACTAAATCTAAGGAATAATCCCGAAAGCTGCCGAAATAACTAGAAAACTCCCTTTCATTCCCCTGCTTATCATCATTCTTTTTATTTTTCCTTATTTGCTATTTTTTATATCGGACAAATAAATCAAATTTCTTTTTTTCTCTCCTCCGCTAAATCCTAAACAAGTGACAACTATATTGCATACACTAGTAGCGAGTGATTGTCAGGTAAATATAGAAAGGAGGCAGCAGCATGCCACCAAGATCGCGTATGCCGCAGCCAAGAGGCATGGGGGGAAGAATGATGCCGCAAGGCCCTGCTCCATATCCCTATCAAAGACAGATGATGGGAAGAGGCGGTGGAGCACCTGCCAGAAATGGGGGCGGAGGCATACTTTCCAAATTGCTTGGAGGGGGAAAAGGCGGAGACACAAATAGTGCGCAAAGAGGTTTAGGTGCCACATTCGGCGCAGGGACAAGAAATGCCGCAGCTGCAAGCGGAGGCGGAATCTTAAAAACATTGACAAATCCTGCTTCCATCAACGGTTTTCTTGCAAATTCACAAAAGTTTCTTTCTACAGCAAGCCAGGTTGGCCCGATGATAAGCCAGTATGGACCAATGGTGAGAAATATCCCGGCAATGTGGAAGCTCTACAAAGGCTTGAGTTCCTCTAGCAGTGATACAACGGAGGATGAAGAAAAGACTATCAAAAGGACCGAAAACACAAAAACAGCTGGAGAAACAGCTGTAACAAGCAATGGCGGTGCCGTACCAACTGAAATCCCTGAGGCAACACCTGAAAGCGGTCCGCAAGAAGGCGGAGTATCTGTTCCGAGAATGTATATTTAATCCTTTACAGACCCATGCCTTGGGTCTTTTTATTTTTTGTACTTTCTTCCAATCTCAATATTTTTGTCTTATTTTAATAAGTTTTATATAATAGAATATGATAAGATATCTTTTGAGTCCTTATAACTTATTCGTAATATTTTCGGATAAAGAGGTTTCTAGTGGGAGGATTACAATGAAAGTAATAAAAATTGCACCGCGCGGCTATTGCTATGGAGTAGTTGATGCCATGGTTATCGCACGTAATGCGGCTTTAGATAAAACATTACCACGTCCAATTTACATCCTTGGAATGATTGTTCACAATAAACATGTAACAGATGCCTTTGAAGAGGATGGTATTATTACATTAGACGGGAAAAACCGCAAGGACATCATTGAAAAGGTTGAAACGGGGACCGTCATTTTCACTGCACATGGTGTATCACCAGAAATTAGAGAAATCGCCAAACAAAAAGGCCTTGTCACACTTGATGCAACTTGCCCTGATGTGACTAAAACACATGATTTAATTCGCGAAAAAGAAAAAGAAGGCTACTATATCATCTACATTGGAAAAAAAGGACATCCAGAACCAGAAGGTGCTGTCGGTGTTGCTCCACACGCGGTGAGCCTTGTTGAAACAGTACAGGATATCGAAAACCTTACGATAACAAACGAAAAAATCCTTGTAACAAACCAGACGACAATGAGCCAATGGGACGTCGCAGACCTAATGGACAGCATTAATTCGAAGTTCCCTCATGCAGAGTTCCATAAGGAAATCTGCCTTGCAACTCAAGTAAGGCAAGAAGCAGTTGCACAGCAGGCAGGCGAGGCAGATGTTCTTATTGTTGTTGGAGATCCAATGAGCAATAACTCCAACCGCCTTGCACAAGTGTCTGAAGAAATTGCCAGCACTCCAGCCTATCGTATTGCAGATGTTTCCGAGCTGAAATTGGAATGGCTTGAAAATGCCCAGTCTGTTGCTGTTACTGCAGGTGCTTCAACACCAACGCCAATCACAAAAGAAGTGATTGCCTTTTTAGAGCAATATGAACCAGAAGATGAAGAAACATGGACTAGAGAAAAGAAGGTTCCACTAAACAAAATTCTTCCAAAAGTGAAGAAAAAATAACAAAAAGCGATGAAGAACCGTTGTTCTTCATCGCTTTTTATTTTATACAAACTGAAATGGGTCTGTATGAAGGCTAGATGGGAAAATATTAACCTTATAACCTCTTTCTTCACACATCGCTACGAGCTTGTATGCGACTCCCTTTTTCATAACCTTCTCGACATTATGTCCAGGGTCAACAATATTCAAGCCTAGTTCATTGGCATCTATAGCAACATGGTAATACATATCACCTGTTACATATACATCCGCCCCTTTTCTAATTGCATGAGAAAAGTATTTATTGCCATCTCCGCCTAAAACAGCGACCTTCTTAATCTTCGTCTTCACGTCTCCCACTACTCTAACAGCAGGGACATCAAGCCTCTTTTTGACATGTTCAGCAAACTCAGCCAAAGTCATCTCATCTATTTTGCCGATTCTGCCAAGACCAAGCTGCTCGCCCTTTTGTGCGACATCATAAATATCAAATGCAGGCTCTTCATATGGATGTGCCTTCTTAAGTTCCTTTAGTACGGTTTTTTCCAAGCTTTGAGGATAAATAGTCTCAACCCTCATTTCATCGACTACCTCAAGCTTGCCTGGCTCGCCAATGAATGGATTTGAATCCTCTCCTGGTTTAAATTCCCCTTTACCTAATGCTGTAAAGCTGCAATGGCTGTATTTCCCGATCGCTCCAGCTCCTGCATTGCCGATTGCTTCCTTAACGGCTTCTGCGTGGTCCACAGGAACATATGCTACTAGTTTTTTTAACTTATCTTCATATGTAGGCACCAAAACCTCGCAATCTCTTAAGCCCAATGCATCACTCAACAGGTCATTTACACCACCCTTGGCCACATCTAAATTTGTATGTGCAGCATATACAGCAATATCATGCTTGATTAGCTTTTGCATAAGTCTTCCTGCAGGATTATCAGCCGTTATCTTTGTTAGGGGGCGAAAAATCGGTGGATGGTGAGCAATAATCAAATCCGTTTTTAAAGATATCGCTTCATCAACTACTTTTTCAGTAACATCTAAAGCAATCATTACATTGTGAACAGGTTTGCTCAAATCGCCCACTTGAAGGCCTATTTTATCCCCTTCCATTGCATAAGCCTTTGGTGAAAATTGCTCAAACAGCGATATAATTTCAAACCCATTAATTGCTTTCATTTCCGAGTACCTCCTGTACGAGTGCAATTTTCCATGATAGCTCCTGTCGTTTAGCAGCAGTCTCCTCTGTTTCATTAGCAGTTTCTAAGCGGCCAATGATTCTTTCCCAGTTTGCTTTTTCAATGCTCCACTTCTTTTGGAAGGCTTGATTTTTTTCTTTGCTTAAATATGGACCAAGCAGAAGCTCTGCATCAATATGAGAAGAATAAGGTTTTTTCCCTTCTCCTTTTTCAGCGACAAGCACTTCATATATCTTATCGTCCTCTTCGATAATCTCTTCTGTCACTAAGGACCAGTCATTCTCCACAAGCCAAATCCTGATTGAATAGGCGCTAACGTTCGGCTGAAGAACAAGTCGTTTAACTGAACGCAGCTTGTCCTTTCCATCATCCAAAATTGCCGCTATTAAAGAGCCTCCCATTCCGGCGATTGTGATGCAGTCTACTTCTCCATCGTTTATGACTTCCAATCCGTTTCCTTTCCTAACTGAAATAACATCTGAAAGGCCTTCATTTACGACCTGCTTCTGAGCAGATAGAAACGGTCCATCAACTACTTCTCCTGCAATTGCAAAAGAAGCTTTCTGTTTTTTCAGCATATAGCATGGCAAATAAGCATGGTCTGAACCGATATCTGCGAATTTTGCTCCTGCCGGTATGTATTTTGCCACTGTTTCAAGACGATTAGATAATCTGTCTGTATTCATCCCTAACACCACATTTCATTGCTTTTTCTTGTACAAAGTTGTTCTATTACCTATTTGTAACATAATTAATTATAGAATTCCATAAGAACCACAATTTACCTTTTTCATAATTCTTGCATTGGTACTCATGTCCTTTAAGCCCCGTTTCGTATTAGCGAAAAGACATAAAAACGAGGAGCACTATCATCAAAAAACCGATATAGGAGGATATCGAAAAATAAATGAGCTTAAATTTTCGCCCTACCCAAAACCAAATGATACAATTTATCGCTAAAATAATATATAAGAATATTATTTGTTCAGGAAAATATTCAAGTACAGCTTTGACACTGAACAGCAGGACAATAAAAGCCGCTACTGTTACGGGAATATCGTTTCCAAGACCCTTCACCTGATAATAGTAAATGCCTGCCACTGAAATTATCAGAAAAATTAGTGAAATAGCCATTTGCAAAATGAAAGACAATTCAGTAAAATATAAGAAACCTACTGTAATCGGAATAAACAATAAAAAGATTGCACTGGAAATATAATGTTTTTGTTTTTCTTTTTGCTTTGGCAGCTCTTCCTCTTCTATTCTGTTGCCTTCAGTATAAAGGGTGAGCAAATAATCGCAGTAATGTTCCGGAAGCATTTTATTTTGTTTCCAATAAAGTATTTCTTGGATAATCACTGTTTTTCTATTATCCTCCATGAGCAGCACATCCATCCTTAATGTTAATACGGTTAAAAAAAAAAGAAACAGTCACTTCTATTGTAAGAAGTAAACTATTTCTTGGCAATCATTACTTGAATTTAAACTAGCTCGCTTATTCTAAGAAATCTTTCAGTCTTTTGCTGCGGCTAGGATGTCTAAGCTTTCTAAGTGCTTTAGCTTCAATTTGGCGAATACGTTCACGCGTAACCCCAAATACTTTTCCGACTTCTTCAAGTGTTCTCGTACGTCCATCATCCAAACCAAAACGAAGTCTTAAGACATTTTCTTCACGGTCTGTTAATGTATCAAGAACATCTTCAAGCTGTTCTTTAAGAAGCTCATATGCTGCATGCTCTGATGGAGATGTTGCATCTTGGTCTTCAATGAAATCACCTAAATGAGAATCATCTTCTTCCCCGATCGGTGTTTCCAAGGAAACAGGCTCTTGTGCAATCTTTAAGATTTCTCTTACTTTATCTGGTGTAAGATCCATATCCTCTCCAATTTCTTCCGGAGTCGGTTCGCGGCCTAAGTCCTGAAGCAACTGACGCTGAACACGAATCAGTTTGTTAATTGTTTCGACCATATGGACTGGAATACGAATTGTGCGGGCTTGGTCCGCAATTGCTCTTGTAATTGCCTGACGAATCCACCATGTCGCATACGTACTGAATTTGAATCCTTTTTCGTAGTCGAATTTTTCAACTGCTTTGATTAGGCCCATATTTCCTTCCTGAATCAAATCAAGGAACATCATTCCACGGCCGACATAACGCTTCGCGATACTTACTACAAGTCTTAAGTTTGCTTCTGCAAGGCGTCGTTTTGCTTCTTCATCGCCTTCCATGATGCGCTTTGCCAATACAATTTCTTCTTTTGCGGAAAGTAGGTCTACACGACCAATTTCCTTCAAGTACATACGTACAGGGTCATTTATTTTAACGCCAGGAGGCACACTTAAATCATTAAGATCGAACTCTTCCTCGCCTTTTGCAAGCTCTTGAACATTCGGTGGCTCATCCTCGCCATCTCCAACAAGCTCTATTCCTTGATCACCTAATACTTCATAGAACTCATCCATTTGATGGGAGTCTAATTCAAAACTGGCTAATTTTTCTGCAATATCATCATATGCAAGCACCCCAGTTTTCTTTCCAACTTCTGTTAATTGTTCCTTTACCTGATCAAGGGTCAATTCCGTTTCAACCTCTTTTGAACGGGCTGACTTTTCAGCCATATGTCCCCCTCCTTCCAAAAAATCAAGACAATCAAATTTATTTTAATGATTTTACTAACAACATGACTTCCATTCCTATTTCTGCTGCCTTTAGAAAATCATTTTGTCGCTCTGCTTCTTTTTGCAATGCTTTCTTTTCATTAATTTCCAGCATTTTTTCGTAATTCAACAGCTGTTTCAAATAATCGGTAAGCTCTTGATCGCTGACCTCCTCATTTACTTCCATCATGTCAATGTCTGCCACAATCCGCTGCAGTTCACCGTCACGGATGAAATTAAGGAAGGCGCTTGAATCTGAACTTTGTCCTGTTTCATAAAAAGCCAGCAAATAAGTGAAAATCGCTTGATGTTCATCAATATTGAATGTCCTGTCTTGCAAAGCTTCCCGGACCTTCAATACAATATCCTCACTTTTAAGCATATGGGCAATCAGCCTTCGTTCGGCAGTATGGTATGCCGGCAATAAGTGGTTGGATCTTTTTCTTACACTATATTGCTTAACTGGCGCATTAATGCTTTTATTTGGCTTATTTATTGTTTGCCTGCCGGCAAGCTCTTCCTCCTGCATTTTTAATGCATCGAGAGAGATGGAAAATTCCGATGACAGCTGCCTTAAATAAAGGTCTTTTTCGACTGCATTCCCAAGCTTAGCTATTTCTCCCAATACTTGTTCTATATAGCTAAGCTTATCTCCTTCATTTTGCAGATTTTTTCCTCTGCGATGATATATGAGCTTAAAGCTCATAAACGGAACGCTCGCCTGCATGATTTCATGCTGCAGTTTTTCTTCCCCATATTTGTTAAGGTAATCATCCGGATCCAGACCATCTGGAAGCATGGCAACCTTAACTGTACAATTGGCACCAGCCAGCATTTTTCCTGCACGGTAGGCTGCTTCGATTCCTGCTGAGTCTGAATCATAGCAAATGGTTATCGTTCGGGAATTTCGCTTTAAAATAGCAATATGCTCATCCGTTAGGGATGTTCCCATCGTCCCGACACTATTTTCCACACCTGCACGGTTAGCAGCAATCACATCAGCAAATCCCTCAAACAGGACAGAATGCTGTGTTTTTCTTATGCTTGGCCTCGCCATATGAAAATTATATAGGGTGCTGCTTTTATTGAAAATTGGTGTCTCCGGACTGTTTAAATATTTGGGAGTTGAGTCCCCTAGTGTACGTCCGGAAAATGCAATTGGATTGCCATTTCGATCATAAATAGGAAACATTATCCGATCGCGGAAGCGGTCAAAATATTTATCCCCTTTTTCACTTTTGATAATTAAACCGGCTTTTTCCATTAATGAAGTGTCATATTTCTTTAAATACTTCACCGCAAAATCCCACTGATTCGGTGCATAGCCAATTTGAAACTTCTCAATGACCTCTTTTGTAAAGCCCCTGTCAAGCAAATACTGTAAAGCATGCTCAGCATCCGTTGTATTTACAAGAATATGATGGTAAAATTTAGTTAACTGATCGTGAGCATCCATCATTTGCTGCAAGTCTTTAGAAATGGCAGGCTTATTGCTTGATTCCTGCAATTCTACACCGAGATCAACATTCGCTCTTTCTGCCAGATGGAAAGCTGCTTCCTGGAAGGAATAGCCTTGTAAGTCCATTAGAAAGGTAAATACATTTCCTCCTGCGTGACAGCCAAAGCAATGAAATATCTGCTTTTCAGGTGAAACGGAAAATGAGGGGGTTTTTTCGCCATGAAATGGACACAATCCCAAATAATTGCGTCCTTGCTTTGTTAATGCAACATGCTCCCCAATGACATCAACTATGTCAATTGCCTGTTTGACCTCGTTTACTTTCTCATCAGGAATGCGCTCAACCATTTTCAACACATCTCCCTACTACTAACATTCCTATACATAAGACATTCGACACAATCAGCTTATTCTCCTGCAACTTTCGACAAAACGATTCCGAAACTTTTTTTGAATTTCTGCCGATCCTTTTCTTCAAATGGCTTAGGTCCTTTTCCGTATATGCCTCTTCTTCTTGCTTTAGCAGAAAGATAGCGCATATCCAGAGCTGTCCCAATATCTTTTTCCTCAAGGATATTTCCTCTTGGAGTAAGAACATAAACTCTTTTGGGCAGCAGTGTTGCTGCCAATCCAATATCCTGTGTTACTACTACATCATTTGCCTTTACGGCATTCATAATAAACATATCTACTGCTTCCTTGCTACTGTCAACATACTTCCAGTTTGTTCCGTCTTCATGCCGTTTCATGTGAGCATAGGAAGCGATAAAAATTACCTCAATAGATCTGCTTGTAGCCATTTCGACAATTTCTTCTTTCACAGGACAAGAATCAGCGTCAACATATATGATGCATTTATCCAATGTACTACTAATTCTACATCACTCCATATATTCCTTCTTTCATGAATACTTTTTCATGGAAAGAGTCGTTGTCGAAAATTATTTTTTTCTTCCTCTTGACTTCTCACATTAAATAGTTTATTCGTTATGAGCCAAGTCTAAACCTATTTACAATACTTTTTTATCACAATTTTCTATTATAGTACATTAATTAGCTTAATACCATAAGTTTTCCGAAAAAAACAACAGTATTTTTTGAGAAAAGGTTAGGTTTTCGCATTAAAAAGATAATCCAGCTTTTATTAACTGCAAAGCACGATTCTTCTGCGGTTTTTTTATTTTAGAAATGATTGTTCTTAGCGCGGTAATATAAATTAAAAATAATATTAGCAGTCTCTTCAACAGCTTTATTTGTCACATCGATAACAGGGCATTTTATTTTGTCCACAATATTTTCGAAATAAGCCATTTCCTGCTCAATACGTTCAATTTGAGCATAGCTTGCACTATCACTTAAACCTAAGGAAATTAATCTTTCCTTACGAATGTTATTCAGCTTTTTAGGGCTGATTTTTAAGCCAAAGCATTTATGTGCTGGAACCTCAAATAATTCCTTCGGAGGATCTACTTCAGGGACAATCGGCACATTGGCAACCTTCACCCGCTTATGGGCAAGAAATTGTGATAGAGGTGTTTTAGAAGTTCTGGAAACACCAAGCAAAATAATGTCTGCCTTTTCCAAGCCTCTTGGGTCTCTTCCATCATCATATTTGACAGCAAACTCAATTGCTTCCACTTTCTTGAAATAGTCTTCATCCAGCTTTCTGACTAGACCTGGTTCAAAAAGCGGAGTTTTGCCCCATAGCATTTGAAACTGGTCGATGATTGGACCAATGATATCTGCAGCATAAACTCCTTCTTCAACAGCAAGCTCCTGCATGTATTTCCGCATTTCCGGCTTTACGAGTGTATATGCAATCATTCCGTGCTCTTGTTTAGCTTGACGAATCACATCACGGATATTTGACTTATCTTCCACAAAAGGAAACCTTTTTATGGATACATTCACATTATGACCGGAAAACTGACTTATTGCGGCTTTTGTTACGAGTTCGGCTGTCTCTCCGACAGAATCGGATACTACATATATGATTTGCCTTTCAGTCATGAAAACTTCCTCCTCTTCTATCTATTCATTGGATAAGTTCACAAGTGCTTTCGTTATATTTGTCTTTGTCACTCGTCCGATTACTTTAAGACCATCTTGTTCCTCTTTTACAACAGGCAGAGAATCTATTTCTCTCTCTATCAGCTTTTTACCGACATCAACTAACTTGTCGTCCAAGTAACAATACGTGATGTTCGGCATTCTTGTCATGATAATGGTAACAGGCAATGACGACAATTCCTGCTTGCCAATACTTGCCCTTAGCATGTCTTTTCTTGAAACAACACCTGCAAGAGCATTATTAGCATCAACGATAAAAATTGTTCCGACATCTTCTGTAAACATCGTAACAATTGCATCGTATACAGATGTTGTATCACTTGCTACAACAGGACAGGAATAATAATCCTTCACATACAAGTTACCAATTCTTTCTGATTGCTCTGACGTTTTGCCAGTATAAAAATAGCCGACACGAGGCCTTGCATCGAGAAATCCAGCCATTGTCAAGATGGCAAGATCAGGACGTAATGTCGCTCTAGTTAAATGTAAGTTTTCAGCAATATGCTCTCCCGTTATTGGACCATTCGCTTTTACGATTTCCACGATTTGCTGTTGGCGTTTATTCAGTTTGATCGTTCATTCACCACCTTCGCAAAGTAAAGCGTCTTTCTGACGGCTCATATGGGAAGACATTTAAAAATAAAGTAGGTGGAGAAATCTCCACCACACTTTTTTTATTTCACCATTATTTCAGAAACATTAGCAAAGCCTTTTATTATGTCTGCCAGCTCTGTCATTTGATTTAATCTATTTTCTTTCAAGGACGGGTTATCTGACATTACCATTGTGTTGTCGAAATACGAGGCAATGGATGATTCAAGAGATAGCAGCAAAGTGAAGTATACGTCTTCCTCTGTATCCTTTGTCAGTTTCTCTTTCACTGATTGCACTGCTTGGAACAAGCTGCCTTCCTCGTCATTCTCAAACAAGGATGAATTAACAGAGCCTTTAACTTCTGCCTTTTTGGCAATATTAATGACACGTGCCAATGCTTCAATACCATTTTTGAAGTTAGCATCATCTTTATGGCTATCAAGCACCTTAGCCTTTTTAAGCAGGCTTGCAGGACTGCCAAGTGTATCGCCAAGAACTGCATCAATTAAATCGTAACGAATACCTTCTGCTTGAAGAATATGCTTAATACGGGCCTTAAAGAAATCGATAATATTTTTATGCAGTTCTTCTTCAGAAGTTTTTGCAAAGCCTTTTACATTATGCATAGCAAGTGATACAAGCTCTTCCAAAGATAAATCCCACTCTTTATCCATCAATGTCTGTACAACACCAGTAGCCTGTCTGCGCAGCGCATAAGGGTCTTGTGAACCAGTTGGAATCAAGCCGATAGCAAAGAAAGAAACGATTGTATCCAATTTTTCTGCAAGAGCAAGTGCTGCACCTCCATTGCTTGCGGCAGTGTTATCGTCTGCGTGTCTCGGCATATAGTGTTCGTTAATTGCCTTAGCAACAGCAGGCGCTTCCCCTTTTTGCAAAGCATATTTTTCACCCATAAGCCCTTGTAGCTCTGGAAACTCATAAACCATGTTTGTAACAAGGTCAAATTTCGAAATTTGGGCAGCACGATCTGCATTTTTCTTTTCATCTGCTGAGAAGTTAAGCGTATCAGCAATGTTATTTGTTAACCCTTGTACTCTGGCAACTTTTTCTGAAAGTGTGCCTATTTCTTCATGATATACGATGGATTTTAACTTCGCCAAAAGCTTGTCAATATCCTGCTTTTGATCTTCTTTATAGAAGAACGCAGCATCTGCAAGACGAGCTCTTAATACTTTTTCATTCCCTTTTGCAACCTTTTCTAAATGGTTATGGTCACCATTGCGCACTGTAATAAAGTAAGGAAGCAATGTATTATCCTTTGATTTAACAGGGAAATAGCGCTGATGCTCCTTCATGCTTGTAATCAGCACTTCGGTTGGAAGCTCTAAAAAGGATTCTTCAAACTTACCGAAGAGAGCTGTCGGATATTCAACTAGATTATTAACTTCTTCCAGCAAATCTGCATCAATTGGGATAATCCAATCGTTTTCTTCGCCAATCTTTTTAATTTGCGAGAGAATAGCTTCTTTACGGTCTTCAGGGTTTGCAATGACAAACTGACTTAGCAATGCTTCTTTATAATTGCTAGGCTGAGCAAAGCTGATTTCTTCTCCAAGGAAACGGTGACCAAGCGATTTACGGTCTGTTTCCACACCTGTAATCGAAAACGGAACGACTGTATCTCCAAATAATGCGGCAATCCATTTAATTGGACGAATATAACGAAGGTCATTATTTGCCCAACGCATATTTTTTGGGAACGTCAAGCTTAAAATGATGTCTTTTAATGCAGGCAGCAAATCAATTGTTGCTTGGCCTTTAATGAATTTTTTAACATGTGCATATTCCACACCATTGATTTCCTTGAAATAAATATCTTCAACCGTCGCACCTTGACCTCTAGTAAAGCCTGCAGCTGCCTTAGACCATTCCCCTTTTTCATCAAGAGCAATCTTTTTAGCAGGGCCTTTTGCTTCTTCCTCAATATCCTTTTGCGCTTCATCCGCTTGAGAAACGAGAATCGCAAGGCGTCTTGGTGTAGAGAATGCTTCAATTGCATCAAATTGCAATTGCTTTTCATTCAGCCATGCTTCCACCTTTTCTTTTAAGCTGTTCATGCTGCTTGTGACAAAACGGGCAGGCATTTCTTCTAAGCCGATCTCTAGCAATAAATCTTTTTTACTCATGCTAATCAAACCTCCTTGCCTTTTAAAATAGGGAATCCTAATTTCTCACGCTCTTCATAAAATGTTTTAGCAACTTTACGTGCAAGCGTCCGGCATCTTCCAATATAGCCTGTGCGCTCTGTAACAGAAATGGCACCTCTTGCGTCAAGAAGGTTGAAGACGTGAGAGCATTTTAATACATAGTCATATGCCGGATGCACAAGTCCTTCATCCATTTGGCGATGCGCTTCTTTTTCGTATACGCTAAACAAGTGGAAAAGCATATCCACATCTGACGTTTCAAATGTATATTTACTGTGTTCAAATTCTGGCTGATAGAAGATGTCTCTGATTGTAAAGCCGTCTGTCCACTCTAAATCAAATACATTTTCTTTATCTTGAATATAAGAAGCAAGTCTTTCAATACCATATGTGATTTCAACTGAAACAGGCTTACATTCTAAACCGCCAACCTGTTGGAAGTATGTGAATTGAGTGATTTCCATCCCGTCAAGCCAAACTTCCCAGCCTAAACCAGCACATCCTAATGATGGATTTTCCCAGTTATCCTCAACAAAACGGATATCATGCTCAAGCGGGTTAATACCAAGTGCTTTAAGAGAGTCCAAATACAATTCTTGAATATTATCTGGTGATGGCTTCATGATAACTTGGAATTGGTGATGCTGATACAAACGGTTAGGATTCTCCCCGTAACGTCCATCAACAGGTCTTCTGGATGGCTCAACATAAGCCACATTCCAAGGCTCAGGGCCGATTGCTCTTAAGAAGGTATAAGGGCTCATTGTTCCAGCCCCTTTTTCTACGTCATATGCCTGCATTAAAATACAACCATAATCTGACCAATGCTTTTGCAGTGTTAAAATCATGTTTTGAATATTCATGTCAGCTCTAGCCTCCAAATAGTTTTTTTCTCAATAGATAGAAGCGAAAGGATTTATGTATAACATTTATTTTGCTGTTTTTACACAGCAAAAACTCCCGCCCCTATGCCAATGATTGACATAGGGACGAGAGTTAACCCGCGGTTCCACCCTATTTGCTGCAAACATATTGCAGCCACTTTCATGTGAGTGTTGCTCCACGAACGCCTTCCTTAAAGCTCATGCACCTAGCTTTCACTATCCTAGGCTCGCTGGATCAAGAGTTATTTAAGTACTACTTTCTTTTCAACGCAACTGTTTATTTACAAAAAATATTAACGAAAATAATTCCAATTGTCAACCTTCGTCTTTGTTCTTATTAATATTTGGGCTGTTTTTCATAAAGTCACTGCCAAAGCTTTTCATGGACTGAAGGAATTTTTTTGATTTCAAGTATAAGCCTGAATATTCATCATAATAAGCTGAAATAATGGTATTCAGCTCTTCCTTTGTAGCTTCCTTGACAGAGATGTTACCTAGTCTGCCCAAATCAAAATAATAAAAAACCCGCAGCAGCTTAACAGCTGCCTGGGATATTTTATAATGGTACGGATCATGCTCTAAGCAGCGATGACAGATAAGGCCACCCTCTCGAATGGAAAAGGAAAACTGCCCGTCAGTAGCACCGCAAATTGTACATTTATCCAAAACCGGATACATGCCAATGACGTTAAGCATTTTCATTTCATAAATATTTGTCAATATTTGTGCATCATAACCTTCATTCATGTAATTCATTGTTTGGTGCAACAACTCAAAATGAAAAGGGTTTGGCTTTTTATCCTCTGTACAGCGATCTGTCAGTTCAGCAACATAACTCGCATACGCTGTCAGCATAATATCCTCTTTAATTGCTCGGAAGCTTGTTATCATCTCACCTTGCTGCATTAGACCAAGTCCGCTTGAGCGCTGTACTAAATAATAAGCATATGTAAAAGGCTGGGTAACAGCAGAAAGCCTGCTGTTTGTCTTCTTTGCTCCCCTTGCCATTACACCAACCTTGCCCCATTCGCGGGTATATAATGTTGTAATCTTGTTTGTCTCTCCATAATCTGTCGTTCTAATGACGATGCCTTCACATTTTTCTAGCATCACCCTCACCATCCCTATCTATGGGACAGGACTATGAGATGGGATAATCAATATCTGCTAGCTCTTCATTCTGAGTATTCGGCATTTCATGGTTAGCCTTTTCTATTTCCTTAAAAAGTAGATAAGTGTCTATGTTACCTGTCTGCGAGAAAACCTTCCAGGTATAGTCTAACATGATAAACCCCCACCTTTTTTTGATTTTAATACTAGCTTAATTAATACCTTGACCTTATCATAGCCTGTCTTTGGTAAAAACATGAGACGAAAATATTGCTAATTTTATTCCCGCATAATTTTAGAACCAGGTTAAATGAGTATCAATACTCGTCTTCCCTAAAACCAAAGTCTCTCAGCTGAGTCATCTTATTTCTCCAGTCTTTTTGGACCTTAACCCAAAGCTCTAAAAATACTTTATTGCCAAGAAGGTTCTCGATATCTGTTCTTGCTCTTTTGCCGACTTCTTTAAGCATTCCGCCCTGTTTACCAATGATAATGCCCTTTTGGGAATCTCTTTCGACAACAATCGTTGCCATTACGTGGACAACATCATTTTGTTTCTTTTCCATTTTTTCAATAACAACGGCTAAAGAATGCGGAATTTCCTCCCTTGTCAAATGCAGAGCCTTTTCCCTGATTAGTTCTGAAACGATGAATCTTTCTGGGTGGTCTGTTACTTGATCTGCCGGGTAAAATTGTGGACCTTCTGGCATATATTTTTTAATTTGCGTCAGCAATGTTTCCACATTGTTGCCTTCTAAAGCAGAGATTGGAATTATTTCTTTGAAAGGATACTTCTCCTTATAAGAATCAATCACGGAAAACAGCTTATCGGGATGAATCGTATCAATTTTATTTACGACTAAGAAAATAGGCGTTTTAATATTCTCAAACTTCTCAAGAATAAACTCTTCCCCTTTACCGAATCCTTCTTCCGCATTTACCATAAATAAAATGAGATCGACTTCCTTCAAAGTGTTTTGCGCCACTTTCATCATGAAATCGCCAAGTCTGTGCTTAGGCTTATGAATACCTGGTGTATCAATAAAAATCAGCTGTGAATCATCTGTTGTTAGTACACCTTGCACTTTATTTCTAGTTGTTTGCGGTTTATCGCTCATGATTGCAATCTTTTGTCCGATAACACGGTTTAAAAATGTCGATTTTCCAACGTTTGGTCTACCGATGATCGAAATGAATCCTGATTTATGCTCATTATTACTAGTATTATTTATGTTCATTTAATGCCTCCGATGAAAATGCTCCTGGCAGTAATTCTGCCACAGTTGTTTTTTGAACGTCACCGTTCAGGTTTGTTAATATAACTTCCATGTCACTTGGACATAGCTCGGAAATAACTTGCCTGCATGCTCCACATGGTGAAACAGGTCCATTTGTGTCTGCAACTACTGCTAGACCAACAAATTTTGTATCTCCCTCTGAAACTGCTTTAAATAATGCTGTTCTCTCTGCACAATTTGTCACACTGTACGCAGCATTTTCTATATTGCATCCATGATAAACCTTTCCTGTTTCAGAAAGCAAGGCTGCTCCTACCTGAAATTTAGAATACGGAACATAAGCCTTTTCTCTTGCTGCTTTTGCTTCCTGTATCAGCGCTTCTGTTTTCATAAATTCGTCTCCGTTTCGATTTATTACACTTCGTGTATGCTGTCCTTTTAGGCAAGGCGTGTTGTTCATTATTTTATAAAAAGAATAGAACGTTTTCAAATCAGCAGTTTCACTTTTTTCTGCCGATGCACTATGAATAGCCACAACTGCATCTATAAAAATTATATACTAACTTCTTTCCTGATGAAAGTTAATTAGCTATACTCGCTTCTATTTGTAAAAACAAAAACAGCAGGCGGATATTTATCCGCCTGCTCTAATAAATATATAGATCCAAAAATTTTGGCAAAATAATAATAATACCGATTAATAGGGCAATGATAGCAGCGAACAACACAGCCCCTGCTGCGATGTCCTTTGCTTGTTTTGCCAATGGATGATACTCCTCTGTTACGAGATCCACAACCCGCTCAAGTGCCGTATTCATTAATTCCATACTGATAACAAGGCCGATAGCGATAAAAATAAACATCCATTCATGTAAGGAAATGTGGCAAACAAAGCCTAATATTACAACAATGGCCATCAAACAAAAATGGATTCGCAAGTTCCTTTCTTTCATAACAGCAGAACAGATACCTAAAAAGGCAAGGCGAAAGGACGACAGCTGACTATTCTTTTGAATTCGCTTATCTTTGTAATCCGAATTCATCAAGAATTTCCTTTTGTAGAGTAAACATAACTTCCTCTTCCTCTTTTGTTAGATGGTCGTAACCTAGCAAGTGCAGAAAACCATGGACTGCTAAAAAGCCAAGCTCGCGCATATAACTGTGACCATATTCCTCTGCCTGCTCTTTTGCTCTATCAATGGAAATAATGATATCTCCAAGCACACGAGGCATATCTGCCCCAATAAGCTCTGTTTCTCCTTCTCCAAGCTCTTCCATTGCAAAGGAAATAACATCTGTTGCTTGATCTTTATTGCGGTACTCTTTATTGATTTCCTGTATGCGGGCATTATCAACAAACGTAACCGAAAGCTCAATATCGCCAGACAATTTTTGATTCTGGGCGGCTAATATTAGTAATTCCTCTACTTTAGCCTGATCAGCCTCCGCCACTTTTTCTGTTTCATCAATAAAATCTATTTCTAAATTCATTTTCATTCATCCTTTACTTCTTCATATCAGGGTACTCAATTCTTGAATGAAATATCCCTTTTAGTGTTTCACAAAGTGTATTTCTTACTTGATCCAATTCCTTTAATGTAAGGTCGCAATCATCAAGCTGTCCGTCCTGAAGGCGATCGGCAATAATGTTTTTTATAAGTCCTTCAATCTGGTCTGGTGTTGGAGAACTAAGACTCCTAACTGCTGCTTCCACACTATCCGCGATTCCAATAATAGCAGCCTCACGAGATTGTGCTTTCGGACCTGGGTACCGGAAATCATTTTCCGCTACATCTGGATTTTTTTCCTTTGCCTTATAATAGAAAAACTTCAGCAAGGTTGTGCCATGGTGCTGCTCAGCAATGTCAATAAGCTCTTTTGGCATTTTACTGCTTTTTAGCAGCTGTGCCCCATCTGTTGCATGTGCAATAATGATATTCTTACTTGCCTGCGGGGGGAGACGATCATGAGGATTGCCCATATTCAACTGGTTTTCAATAAAGAACTGCGGCCTTTTCGTTTTTCCAATATCATGATAATAACATCCGACCCTAGCAAGTAAACCATTTGCACCAATAGCTTCACATGCCGCTTCGGCAAGGTTTGCAACCATAACACTATGATGATAAGTGCCCGGAGCTTCAGTCAATATTTTTCGCAATAATGGATGATTTGGGTTAGATAGCTCGATTAGCTTCATCGTTGACAATATATTAAAGCCGGTTTCAAAGAAAGGCAATATTCCAATTGTCAAAACAGCTGACACAATTCCCGACAGAATCGCACTTAAAAGATAAAATCCATATTCCGTTGCTTCCAATTGACCATTTTGCATATAAAGCATACCCAAAATAGTAATTATATTTATTAACGAAACAAGCAGGCCGGCTTGCAAAATACTTGAGCGCTGGTTATGCTTTTTCAAGAAAAGAACGCCAGCAATTCCCCCTGCTAATATATATATTCCCATCCCTACATGAAATGCTCCTGCAGTGCCTTCATTGAACATAATCATTCCACTAACAGAAAGGGCGATAGTGACAAAAATCGCCAGCTTTTCTTCAATAAGAATTTTTATTAGCATCGCAGCCATTGCTGCAGGAAAAAAGTATCCAACTTCAATTATATCCTCCTGCTGAAACAGGCTGAGGGCTTTCATAATTAGAATAGAAATAATAAAAATAATGGAAAACATCATGGCAGTGCCTTTTTCTCGCTTGTTTCCACGTTCGAATGCTGTAATATAAAAATAAAATAAGCAAACAATAGACAAGACAATTAACCCAAGACCGATAAACGGCTTACTCGTATGATCTGTGTCCAGCAGCCCAACTAATCCAAGCTGGCGGTACACTTCCCTGCTGATAAGCTGACCTTCCTCCACAATAATTTGACCTTGAAGGATTTTTACAGGCTCCACACTGTCGACAGCTTGCTGCCTGAGCTCCTCTGTGCCGGTCGGATCATAAAATTCATTTTGGATGATAGCAAATCGCCCTAAGTCGATGATAGAGCTTTTAATATCACTGTTAATGCCACTGCTGTTTCTTAATTCATCCTCGACCCGTTTCTTCGCATTTTCTACTTCATCTGCCGGGATTTTGCTGCTCATTACAGAATTAATAGCGGTTACCGTTATATCTTCAGCAATTTCAAGCTCCGCTTCTGAGGATGCAAGCAATTCCTTTAATGTGCTATCCATAATTTCATTTGTGACATTGGCTGTTAGTCTTTCTTTAAGAAGAGAAAGCTTTTTATCAGGCGTAATTTCAGTTGCAGCAGATGGTTTACTGTCTGCTCCATCATCTGCCGGTTTCTCCGCTTCATTGTTAACCTCTGTCACAGAATCGAAAATAGAAGTGATTAAATCAACACGATTTTGAGCTATTTCTTTATTAACTACGTACACATCTTGCACTTGATTTTTGTTTTCTTCTTTTTTCTTTTCCGTGCTTTCTGTATCTTCAACTGTTAAAGGTGACCGGATTGTTTCATTTGCAACGGTAAATACATCGACATTAAGCTTTTCTGGTTTAACATTGCTGTACATAGAGAAAAACAATATCGCCCCAATAAACAGAAACAGCAAAATTCGAACCGCTGTTTTATTTAAATATCGGTTCTTGTTTTGGATGATATTTTGAAGAAATCCCATTGTAACCTCCTATCTATAAACAAGAGCACTATCTTTTATGTATGAATTTTCCAAAACTCAAAAGTTTGATATTTATGTAAAATAATATCAGTTTTTTGTGATGTTTTCACCTTTTTTCTCGATATGAGCTCTACTATTCAAGTTCACCAGGCAAATAAGGGCTTTTTTCTACAAAAATTGAGCTTTATTACCATTCTGACCTCAATTTAGCGGAAACAAACTTCACACAAAAAAAGAAAAAGACAAACCATGCTTATCAACTTAAGATGGTTTGCCCCTTTTTATCAGCTTTCAATCACGTCATATGCTTTTATAATTTTTCCTACTAGCGGGTGCCTTACAACATCCGTTTCCGATAAGTAGCTGAAGGAAATACCGGAAACATTTTTAAGGATATGCTCTGCTGCAACCAGCCCAGACTTTACACCCTTTGGAAGGTCTATTTGTGTTCTGTCACCTGTAATCACCATTTTAGAGCCGTATCCAAGCCTTGTTAAAAACATTTTCATTTGTGCTTGTGTTGTGTTTTGCGCTTCGTCTAGGATAACAAAAGCATCATCCAAGGTACGTCCGCGCATATAAGCAAGTGGTGCGATTTCAATCGTATTTCTTTCAATCAAACGCTGCGTATGCTCCATCCCAAGAACATCGTGAAGGGCATCATATAGCGGGCGCAGATAAGGGTCTACCTTTTCCTTTAGATCACCAGGCAAAAAGCCGAGGCTTTCTCCAGCTTCAACAGCCGGCCTTGTCAAGATAATCCTGTTTACCTTTCCACTTTTCAATGCACTAACTGCCATTACAACAGCTAAATACGTTTTACCAGTACCTGCTGGTCCAATTCCAAAAATCAAATCATTTTTTTTAATGGATCGGATATATTCGCTTTGGCCGATTGTCTTGACCCTAATGGACTTTCCTTTGATTGTCTTGGCAATCTCTTCATCATAAAGTGCCCCAAAATACTCTAAGGTTCCTTTTCTGGCCATTTCAATCGCATAGCTGACATCACGCTGGCTTACAGAAATCCCTTTCCTTATCACCTGCAAAATTTTTTCAACAATTTCCCCTACCAGTTCAATACTGTCTGGATTTGTGGAGGAAACATGCAAAGTTTCGCCTCTTGTTACGATTTGGCAATCAAGCTCTTTTTCTAAAATTTCAAGATTGCGGTCTCCGTTTCCAAGCAAAGCTACTGCCTCTTCTGGGCCATTTAATTTTACATTCATTGTCTTCAAATCTTCTGTCATTCCAAGTCTCCTTGAGTTATAGGTTGTACTTCTGCAATATTTTCAATTGTTGTAAAATCTATATTTAGTATTACTTTACCATTCTTTACCGATTGTCGCAAAATTTTTTCTTTTTTAATTTTGCCATCTTCCCCGATTTTTTGTTGAATATCCTTCCGCGCTTTTTCCTTACCAGCTTTAATGGCTTCCTCCTCTGTATAGCTTCTGGTCACTTCTTCTTTTTCCCTGTATGTCTTGTTTGTAACCTTTAGTGGTAATTCCCATTTAAGAAACTTTACATTTTTTTCGTTTTCCTCTTTTTCGTATTCTTTATACTCTACCTTTCCAAATCCCCAAACAGGAATTTCGTAGCCGAAAAGCTTCAAATAATGCTTTTGCTTTTCATTGCCATTAAACACTTGAAACGTGCTATCTAAAGGAATTGTAACTTTGGAGTTATACCATGTTTCTCCCCAGATTTCTCCTCTGGCTGAAACAGTTTTTGTGTTTTTATCTTTCCCATATATGCCTGTTACTAATAGCTGACCTTTTTTTACCACATCATGGATAGTAAAGACTTGATCGCCTTCCTCGATGAAATAGTCCACGATTGTCGCTTTTTTAGCTGCAATTAAATTTTGCGGCTTTTCCTCTTCCATTTTTTCCGGCTCATTTTTCTCCACTACTTGAAAATGATAAGTTGTCCCTTTTAATTCCACACCAATCCACGTAATCGCGTCAATATTATTGGTAAGTCCTGCTTGTATCTCGTCCAATTCTTTTGAAAAAAATTGAAACTCGCCAATTTTTATATCCATCTTATCTAGCTGCTTGCGTATCTGATACTCTGTTGCCGGATTAGCGCCCTTTATTTCAATCCCCCATACCATGTTGGAAAGGGTTAGAATTAGTCCAAAAAACAAAAATACGCCTAATGCAAAGCCGCTGTTTTTCAAGATTCTTTTATAAAGAAAGGGAGCTCCAGCACCACGCTGAAACTCTATTTTTATTCCGCTTCCTCTTACGACCTCTCTAAACTTACTTATGCTTTTAAGCCCCATTTGGAAGGTAATAGAATGTGGTCCATGCTTTTTAACACTCCACACAGCTACCTTTTTTCTTAGTAGATTATTCAAGAAACGCTCTAAGCCTTTTCCCGTCGCTTTAACTGTAACAATCCCAGTAAAAAATTCTATCCAATGATTTTTCATAGCTTCCTCCCATATTATTCGTTTATGTACATCACCTGATCAATTTTCCCCTCCAGCAATATTTCTTCTGGCAGTATCGTCTTGATGACAAATCCCTTACCTTTTATTAAAAGCTGGCCCTGTTTCAAGAGCAGCCTTAGTTCCTTGTCTGAGAAAGTCAGCAGCCCACGGTGGTTCTCAATATATATATGGATTTGGCCAATCATTGTGATCCTGGGTAAGTCCATCATGACATCTTGAGGAAGCTCTAAGTTTTTGATCATCCAGCTCCGTAACGTATTTCCCCATTTTTTAGCCATAAAAAAAGAACCCCCTTTCATCTCATATGTATGAGACAAAAGGGGGTTCTAGCACCTATTTTTCAGGAAAAATTCACCTATGATGCTGAATTTCCCCTTACTGTTTAATACCTTGCTTTTTACGTGTAGCTGGATGGGGACGCTTTGCTCTCGGGGCACCGATTATCTCTGCAAATATAACCGCCTCAGCCAAGGAGTGACCTTCAAGCAGACCTTTATCGCCTAATTTAGGCTCCGCCTTCTGTTCGGCCTTTACACGCCTTACAGAAGCTGCCTCCATCCGCTTTAGCTTCTGCTTGAGGGCATCCCGTTCTTTTTTCAGTGCCTCTAGTTCATTAAGCTCATTAACCCTTGTGGACACTGTTTCTTTTTTCACAGGCGCTTCAAAGGCCTGCTCCATTTTTCTTAATACCTGCTTGGTGAAATCCGGTTTAACAGGCGGTGGCTTCTTCTGACCTTTTTTGTTGTTTTCCTCCTGCGCTTTTTTTTGGAACAAGGAAAACAGGAAGCCTACTACTATAACAATGATTGAAATATATTCCAAGAGAGACTGCTCCCTTCACTTGCCTTACTTTTTACTATCCTCATCTTTATTGTCGCTATTAAGCTTGCCGATGGATCCTCTCATTTCCGTATCAGCTGTAATGTTCTGCAAATTCATATAATCCATTACACCAATATTTCCAGAACGAAGTGCATCAGACATCGCCATAGGTACTTCAGCCTCTGCTTCAACAACTTTCGCACGCATTTCTTGGACTTTTGCTTTCATCTCTTGTTCTTGAGCCACAGCCATTGCTCGGCGTTCCTCTGCTTTTGCCTGAGCAATCTTCTTGTCTGCCTCTGCCTGTTCTGTCTGTAGTTCTGCACCAATGTTTTTACCTATATCAACGTCCGCAATATCGATGGACAAGATTTCAAATGCAGTACCTGCATCCAATCCCTTTGACAGAACAGTCTGGGAGATCATATCTGGATTTTCGAGAACTTTTTTATGGTTGGTTGACGAACCAATAGTTGAGACAATCCCTTCACCAACACGGGCTACAACCGTCTCTTCTCCGGCTCCCCCAACAAGGCGTTCAATATTAGCACGAACTGTTATTCTTGCTTTTGCTTTTACTTCAATACCATCCATTGCCACACCAGCAATAAACGGTGTTTCAATTACTTTCGGGTTAACGCTCATTTGTACCGCTTCAAGAACATCACGGCCAGCCAAGTCAATGGCAGCACAGCGTTCAAAGGACAATTCAATATTCGCCCTGTGTGCTGCAATTAATGCATTAACAACTCTGTCGACATTACCCCCAGCAAGGTAGTGACTTTCCAGCTGATTAATTGTTGCATTTATACCAGCTTTATGTGCCTTGATCAGTGGGTTGACAACACGACTTGGGATAACCCTTCTCAATCTCATACCAACCAATGTGAAAATGCTGATTCTTACGCCTGCTGCTAATGCAGAAATCCACAGCATAACAGGTACGAATGTCAGGAGGATTCCAAGTAGAATAACCCCTATAATTATGACTGCAATCCAAAAGATTGCCGTTGCGCTCAATACTTCCATTATTTATCCTCCTTATGCAGATCAATGTCTGTCAATTCTCTTACAACAATTCTTGAACCTTCTGCTTTTACAATACTGACTTTAACATCCTTGCCAACAAAATTACCTTCACTGACCACATCAATCCGTTCGTCTCCAATTAGGACCGTTCCCGAAGGGCGTAATGCCGTCATCGTAACCCCGGTCTTTCCAACAAGGTCATTTCTTGTTTTATTGGAAACATATCCTTCTTCCGTACTAGTAGAGTCTCTCAGCACAATTTTTTTGAAGAATTTCATTTTTCTACCAAACACCTTTACTAAAAGAATAGTGGCGATAATCGATACGGCTACCGCAATAAGAACACTTAGGGCAATATGATAAACATTGCCACCAGCGAGAAAGACGCTGCCGATAATTGCAGCTATGCCCAAAATCCCGGCTATCCCGCCGACTATAAAAAATTCAAGGAAAACAAGGACTATTCCTGCTACAAATAGGATAATGGATTCATACCCTGCCAGCCCTGAAACAAGATGACCATAAAAGAACAAAAGCAGAGAGGAAATTCCAACAAAGCCCGCAATCCCAAAGCCTGGCGAAAACAGTTCGAAGATTAATCCAAGAGCTCCTATTGTTAAAAGAATAGGAATGATAATTGGATTTGTCACAAATCGAGCCATCTTATCAGCGAAGCTTTCATCCATTCTTTCTACTGATGCATCCTCCATACCGATAGTCTTGAGCAAATCATCTAAACTACTGACCGTGCCGTTTGAATATTCAACCTCAATACTTTCAGCGGCGGTCAACGTAAGAAACTTATCCTCATCATCGCCAAGCTCTGGTATGGCAATTGATTTATCTGCCATCGCCATGGCATAAAGGGGATTTTTCCCGCTTTTTTCAGCCGCCCCTCTCATCGCAGACAGCCAATATGACTGGGCTTTTTCGCCAGCAGTATTGCCCTGACTATCTATGACACCCGCTGCACCAAACCTGCCTCTTCCATCCATATAGATTTCATCTGTGTTCAAAGCAATGAAGGAACCTGCCGAGATTGCATCCTGATTAATGTAAGTGACTGTTTTCAAGCTTGTGCCAGAAATTATTTTCCCAATTGAAACTGCCGCATCTACTGATCCACCAGGTGTGTCCATTTCAAAAACGATAACATCTGCCTGTTTCTCTTCGGCGGTTTCTACGGCTCTGTTTATAAATTCACTCAAGCCCATTTCCACTGTATCCTTTATTGGCACGATATAGACTAATTGCTGGTCGTTAGCATAACTGACTGCAGGAAAAAAGGATAATAAAATACTGAAAAGAAAAGGCAATAACAATATTTTTTTCCTAATCAAGGTTCTCCTCCTTTCCTGTTCGTTTGGTTATAGTACATATACGAATCAAGTTTGAAAAGGTTTCATTTATTTTAATATTATTGACATCTTTTTTTAAAAATAAAATGTTAAAAGGCTGCAGTCTAGGACTGCAGCCTTTAAAACTTAATCAATTTATGAAAGGTGTTGTTGTACAAGTTTATTTACTAGTGAACCATCTGCTTTACCTTTAACCTTTGGCATTAAAGCAGCCATCACTTTTCCCATATCTTTCTTTGAAGAAGCACCAGTTTCTGCAATTACCGAAGTAACGATAGCTGATAACTCCTCTTCTGAAAGCTGGTCAGGCATATATATTTCAACATGCTTTAACTCCGCACGTACTTTGTCAACAAGATCTTGGCGACCTGCTTTTTCAAACTCATGGAGGGAGTCCTTGCGTTGTTTCACTTCGCGAGAAAGGACAGTTAACTCATCCTCTTCAGAAAGATCTCCGCCAATCTTAATGCTTTCATTTTGAATGGCAGCTTTTAACATTCTGATATTAGTGAGTTTATCTTTATCTTTGTTTTTCATCGCTTGCTTCATATCATTGTTTAAGCGTTCGAGAAGACTCAATTAATACACCCTCTCTTAGAACTTACGTTTTCTTGCTGCTTCTGATTTCTTCTTACGTTTAACACTAGGCTTTTCATAGAATTCGCGCTTTCTAGCTTCCTGCAAAGTACCAGTTTTTGATACTGAACGTTTGAAGCGACGAAGAGCATCTTCAAGCGATTCGTTTTTACGAACGACGGTTTTAGACATTCTCTTTCCCTCCCTCCGAAACACAACACACTAACATCTCATGGATACCATGTACCTTGACATTATAATATATCAAGGAAGCAAGGTCAACTGTATTTAGCCCTGTACCGAAAATTGTTTTGATTTTTTTTTGTGATTTCTAAACAAGTATCCCTCATTGTCCATTCTCACACTTATATATTACCACAAAATACAACTTTAAATCTTGTATATCTCTATCATTTTTCATTTTTAGCATGTCCTATCCTCTTTTTTCATATATTTTTTTGAAGGAGTGAACATATATGCTGTATATTGGACTTTTTATTTTGTTAATCCTGCTGTTTATTTACGGTATGACAATGCTTCGAACTGGACTTTTCAATCTGTCTTCCCATTCGTTTAAAGCCTTGCTAGAAAAACTAACGAACAAGCCTTGGAAGGGGATGATTGCTGCCATTGTCATTACAGCAGTCCTGCAAAGCAGCTCTGCTGTTATGGTGCTGACAATCGGCTTAATCGCAGCACGAGTACTGACATTTCCCCAGTCAATCGGAATTATTCTTGGAACAAATATCGGGACAACCTTTACAACAGAGTTCATCACCTATGATATAAGTGACTATTTACTTCCGTTAGCAGCTGCTGGCGCACTTGGCATCCTCATCAACAAATATAAGCTAAGAAGTATTGGCTTTGTATTACTTGGTATATCGATTGTTTTTACAGCAATGAAAGGATTTAAATACTTTGCCGGGATTATTCAGGAAAACCCTCTTATGCAGACCTTCCTCGCCCATTTGTCTAATCATATTTTTTGGGCTTTATCACTCGGCATCCTGATTACAGCGTTAATCCAATCAAGCACCGCCACAATTGGCATTATCATGGGTTTTTTGACTGCAGATATGCTGTCCATCGAGGCTGGTATTGCCATTATGCTTGGCTCTAATATCGGCACATGCATTACATCCTATCTGGCTTCAATTGGTGCAGACAAAGAGGCCAAGCTATGTGCCTACGCCCATATATGGCTCAATATTGGCGGTGCGGTGCTGTTCTACCCATTTATCGGCCAATTGAAGGATGCTGTAGAATTTATGACAAGCGCCAAAGACGTACAGCTTGCACATGCGAGCCTTTTATTTAATGTTCTTTCCTCCATTATTGTCCTTCCATTTGCAGAACAGTTTGGCAGGTGGATTATGAGGCTTCATAAATAAAAAAAGATGGCTACCTGTCTTAGGTAGCCATCCTATTTTGTTTAATAGTCACTATTGCTTGTAAGTCCGTTAACAATTGCAACGCCTGAGCTTGCACCAATACGAGTAGCTCCTGCTTCAATCATCTTTTCTGTATCTTCACTGCTTCTAACGCCGCCAGATGCTTTAACGCCAATTTCTGGCCCGACTGTCTTTCTCATAAGCGCAATATCTTCTACCGTTGCGCCTCCTGTTGAAAAGCCAGTAGACGTTTTCACGAAGTCTGTACCTGCTTCAACTGCCAAGACACATGCTTTTTCTTTCTCTTCATCTGTAAGCAAACTAGTTTCAATAATTACCTTTGTAAGTGCTTTGCCTTTTGCTGCATCAACTACTGCTTTAATATCTTCCTTCACAAGATCAAAGTTCTTGTCTTTTAATGCACCGATGTTGATAACCATATCGACTTCTGTCGCACCATTTTCGATCGCGTTAGCTGTTTCAAAAGCCTTCGTAGCAGAAGTAGTCGCACCTAATGGGAATCCAATAACCGTGCAAACTTTCACTTCTGTACCTGCTAAAAGTTCACTTGCATATTGAACCCATGTTGGGTTTACACATACAGAAGCAAAGCTATATTCTTTTGCTTCCTCACATAATGTTTTAACCTGTTCTTTTGTTGCATCTGCTTTCAATAATGTGTGATCAATCATTTTTGCAATTTGGCTGCTCATATTTTAATGGCTCCTTTTAACAATAGTATGTATAGATCTTTGTCTTACAAAGGGATATGGAAAAGCATCAATTCTGATGCTTTTCCATTAAAAACTGCCTGCTATTCTATTATACAATAGCTTTTTCGGTTTCTGTATATTCTTCCAAAGCACGTACAAATTGACCTTCGTTAACAGGATATCCTGCTTTTGTAATTTTCACTTTTACAATTTGGCCAACCATGCTTTCTGTTGCTGGGAATACGACTTTTAGATAGTTATCTGTATAGCCAACATACAAATCGTCACCGTCAGATTCCTTATACTTCTCTTCCGGAATCACTTCGACAACCTCTCCTTCATAATTAGAGGCATATTCTTTTGCAAGCTGGTCAGACAAAGCGATAAGGCGATGTACACGCTCGTTCTTCACCTCTTCGTCAATCTGGTCATCCATTCTTGCAGCTGGCGTTCCTGTTCTCTTTGAATATGGGAAAACATGAAGTTCAGAGAATTTATGCTCTTTTATGAAGTTGTATGTTTCCATAAACTCTTCCTCTGTCTCACCTGGGAAGCCGACAATGACGTCAGAAGTAACAGCAAGTCCTGGAAGTGCCTCTTTTAAGCGGGTAATTCTCTCAGCAAAGAATTCCATCGTATACTTTCTTCTCATCCTTTTCAATACAGTATCTGAACCTGATTGAATCGGGATATGAAGATGGTTAACAATTATTTTCGAATCATTTAATACTTCAATTACTTCGTCTGTAATTTGGCTCGCTTCAATGGAAGAAATACGAAGTCTTTTCAGTCCTTTTACTTGAGATTCCAAATCGCGAAGTAGTCTGGCAAGATTATAATCTTTCATATCTTCCCCGTATCCGCCTGTATGGATACCTGTAAGAACGATCTCCTTATAGCCTGCATGAACTAGCTGTTGCGCTTGTCTGATTACTTCTTTCGGATCTCTTGACCGCATTAAACCTCGAGCCCATGGAATAATACAGAATGTGCAGAAGTTGTTACAGCCTTCTTGGATTTTCAAGGAAGCTCTCGTTCTGTCAGTAAATGCGGGAACGTCTAATTCCTCGTACACTCTGTTTTTCATGATATTACCAACTGCGTTAATCGGCTGACGTTCTACTTTAAATTGTGTGATATAATCAAGCATTTTCACACGATCCTGTGTTCCTACTACAATGTCGACACCAGGTATTGCCATAATCTCAGCTGGTGATGTTTGTGCATAACACCCAGTAACACAAATAACAGCATCAGGATTTTTTCGAACTGCTCTTCTTATAACCTGACGGCTTTTTTTATCCCCTGTATTTGTAACTGTACATGTATTGATGACATAAACATCTGACATGTTTTCATACTCTACTCTATCGTATCCTTGTTCTTTAAATAATTGCCATATAGCCTCTGTTTCATAATGATTTACTTTACAACCTAATGTGTGAAAAGCAACTGTTGGCATATTGTTCACCTCATCTATTCAATAGTTCAAAATGATAGGAAACAGCCGAAAGTAAGTATAATGGTGCTGTTTCCGTTCTTAAAATTCTTGGTCCGAGTCCACATGCTATAAAGCCGTTTTCCATCAGGAGCTCAACCTCTGAATCAGTTAGGCCGCCTTCAGGTCCGAATACTGCAAGCAGCGTTTGTCCCTTGTTCAAGGAAGAAAGCGCCTTTGCAAGATTAGCGGTTTCCCCTAGCTTAGCCTCTTCTTCGTACGCGACGATTTTGACGTCATATTCTGCAGCTTTTTTTATAAGCTCCTTCACTGAAACTGGTGTGGAAACATTCGGTAAAACAGCGCGATGCGACTGCTCTGCCGCTTCCTTAGCAATTTTATTCCAGCGGCTGATCTTTTTATCGGACTTTTTTGCGTCCCATTTTACAATCGAGCGAGATGCAATAAAAGGGATAAACTCATGCGCACCTAGTTCTGTGCCTTTTTGGATAATCCATTCCAGCTTATCCCCTTTTGGCAGGCCGCTTACTATTGTTACAGTGACAGGTAGCTCCATGTCTCCGTCTACCCATTGTACCACTTTTGCTTCGATTTCGTTTTCGGTAATATTTTCAATAGAACAGCGAGCAGTTTGCTGATTAGAATTGACACAATATATTTCATCGCCAAGCTTCATGCGCATAACTCTTGTAATATGATGAAAGTCATCTTCTTTTATAAGGAATGTGTCCTCTATATTTTCCGCGAAATAACGTTGCACTGCTTAAAACCTGCCTTTACATAAAATCAAGGAATTCCCACTTTGGAAGAAAAAGCCTTATAAGCATATAAAAGAAGTTTGCAGTATTACGAACAAACTTCTTTTTAGGTTTACTTTCCTTTTTTCGCTGTGATGCTAATCCAATCTTCCATTTGGACTGTCTCAACAATTTCAAGTCCTGAAGCAATGATGGCAGCCTTTACTTCTTCTTTTTTCTGAAGAATGATACCTGAAGCAATAAAATAGCCATCCTCTTTTAACAAACGGTAAACATCATCTGTGAAGCGGACAATTACCTCTGCAAGAATGTTAGCAACAATCACATCTGACTCTTGCGTTATTCCATCAAGTAAATTATTTTGCTGAACTGTAGCTGTTTCATGCACCTTGTTTAGCTTCAGATTTAACTTAGCTGATTGAACAGCAACCTCATCCAAATCAAGGGCATGCACTGATTTTGCTTGGAGCATGGAGGCTGCAATGCTTAGCACTCCAGAACCTGTACCAACATCAATAACTGTATCCCCTTTTTTCACTATTCTTTCCAAAGCTTGGATACATAATACTGTTGTTGGATGTGTTCCTGTCCCAAACGCCATCCCAGGATCCAGTTCAATAATTAATTCATCACTGTTCACTGGTGTATATTCTTCCCAAGTCGGTACAATGGTGAACTTCTCTGAAATCTTGACAGGATGATAATATTTCTTCCATGCCGTAGCCCACTCTTCTTCATTCACTTCCATAATTGTCACTTTATTTAACCCAATATCGATATTAAATAAAATTAAATTATTGATGGCTTCTTTAATTTCCTCAACCGTTTCACCTAAAAAGCTATTGATAGGCAGATATGCTTTAACCAAAACTCCCTCTTGTGGGTAATCGTCAGGATTGAGTTGGTAGATTTCGCCAAAACGGTCTTCTCTTTCTTTTATCAATTCGAAGGGATCCTCAATTACCACCCCGCTAGCACCTGCTTCGTGCAAAATGTTCGAAATAGGTTCAATCGCTTCATTTGTTGTATGAATTGTGATTTCAGACCATTTCATTTTCTACCAACTCCAATCAATCTTTATTCACCCTTAAAGGCTCTTTTTACTTTTGAGAAAAAGCTTTCTTCCTCTTCCCCTTGAGGGGCATTTCCAGTTAGCTCTGCAAATTCCTGCAGCAATTGCTTTTGTTTATCTGACAGCTTAGTCGGTGTAATTAAGCGTACAATGACATGCTGGTCACCGATACCGTAGCCACGTACATTGGAGATACCTTTTCCTTTCAGACGGAATTTCGTTCCTGTCTGTGTTCCTGCAGGCACCTTAAGTTTAACCTTGCCATGCAATGTCGGCACTTCCACTTCATCACCTAGTGCAGCCTGCACAAAGGTAATAGGCATTTCACAGTAAACATCCTCACCGTCACGCTCGAAGAATTCATGTGTTCTTACATGGAATACGACATATAAATCCCCAGCAGGACCGCCATTAACACCAGGCTCCCCTTGGCCGCTGACGCGCAATTGTTGCCCATCATCAATACCAGCAGGAATTTTCACTTTAATTTTACGGCGTTTCTTCACTTTACCTGTGCCGCCGCAAGTGCCACATTTATGTTTAATTTCTTTCCCAGTACCATTACAGTGCTGACACGTTCTTCTGTTGACAATTTTCCCAAATGGCGTGTTTTGCTCTACATTTAATTGGCCTGTTCCGCTACAATGCTTACACGTAACAGGTTTCGTTCCAGGCTTTGCACCTGAGCCGCTGCATGTTTCACAAGTTTCCTCACGAGGAATTTCAATCTCTGTTTCTTTTCCAAATGCCGCTTCCTCAAAGGAAAGTGTCATTGTATATTGCAGATCTGCTCCTTGTCTTGGCGCATTTGGATCACGTCTGCGTCCACCGCCGCCGCCGCCAAAGAAACTGCTGAATATATCTTCAAATCCAAAGCCACCGAAATCACCAGCTCCACCACCAAAGCCTTGGTTAGGATCTGTGTGGCCAAATTGGTCATATTGGGCACGTTTTTGCTCATCACTGAGCACTTCGTATGCTTCTTTTACTTCTTTGAACTTTTCGTCTGCATCAGCTTCTTTATTGATATCAGGATGATACATTTTTGACAGTTTACGATATGCCTTTTTTATTTCATCCTTGGAAGCTGTTTTCGCAACGCCAAGGACTTCATAGTAATCTCGCTTATCCATTTATAATTGCCACTCCCCGATTCTTTTCACATAGATGATATTGTAACATTTTGCATTTCTAATGTACAATAGTTTATTCTTAACGACTTAGAAAAAGCCTGCTCTTTTTTTATAAAATACGAACGTTTTTTTAGCCATTATAAAGAAAAGCCAAAGCCAAGGATTACCTGACTTTGACTTTTTTGTTTTGCATGTGCTTATTTGTCGTCTTTTACTTCTTCAAACTCTGCATCTACTGCATCATCATCTTTGCCAGCTGATTGCCCTTCAGCACCTTGTGCTGCTTGAGCTTGTTTAGCTGCTTCTTCATAAAGCTTTGCAGAAAGATTTTGAACGATTTCTTGTAGCGCATCTTTTTTCGCACGAATTTCTTCTAATTCGTTTTTCTCGATCGCTTCTTTAAGCGCATCTTTTGCTTCATTAGCTTTTGCTACTTCGCCTTCATCTACTTTGCCTTCCAAATCTTTTAGTGTTTTTTCTGTAGTGAACACTAATTGATCTGCTTCATTGCGCAATTCAACTTCCTCTTTGCGCTTTTTATCAGCTTCCGCGTTTTCTTCTGCTTCTCTAACCATTTTGTCGATCTCTTCGTCAGATAAACCTGTTGAAGATTTAATTGTGATTGTTTGCTCTTTGTTTGTACCCAAATCTTTTGCACGTACATTCACAATACCGTTTTTATCGATATCAAAGCTTACTTCGATTTGTGGAATTCCACGTGGTGCTGGCGGAATATCTGCCAATTGGAATCTGCCTAAAGTTTTATTGTCAGCAGCCATTTGGCGCTCCCCTTGAAGTACATGAATGTCAACAGCCGTTTGGCTGTCAGCAGCAGTTGAGAACACCTGAGACTTAGATGTTGGGATTGTTGTGTTACGGTCAATAAGCTTAGTGAACACTCCGCCCATTGTTTCAATTCCCAATGATAATGGTGTTACGTCAAGAAGAACAACGTCTTTAACGTCACCAGTGATAACTCCACCTTGGATAGCTGCACCCATTGCTACTACTTCGTCAGGGTTAACACCTTTATGAGGCTCTTTACCTGTTTCTTTTTTGATTGCTTCTTGGACAGCAGGTATACGAGTAGAACCACCAACAAGAATTACTTTATCAATTTCAGAAGCGCTTAAACCAGCATCTTTTAATGCTTGGCGAGTAGGTCCCATTGTACGTTCAACTAAATCAGCAGAAATTTCTTCAAATTTAGCACGAGATAGCGTTACTTCTAAGTGAAGCGGACCAGCTTCGCCTGCAGTGATAAATGGAAGCGAAATTTGTGTAGAAGCTACACCAGACAAGTCTTTTTTCGCTTTTTCAGCAGCATCTTTAAGACGTTGAAGAGCCATTTTATCCTTGCTTAAGTCAATACCGTTTTCTTTTTTGAATTGATCTACTAAGTAATCAATGATTACTTGGTCGAAGTCGTCTCCACCTAGACGGTTGTCACCAGCAGTTGACTTAACTTCAAATACACCATCACCTAATTCAAGGATGGAAACGTCGAAAGTACCGCCTCCAAGGTCATATACTAAAATTGTTTGATCTTCTTCTGTTTTATCAAGTCCATATGCAAGAGCTGCTGCAGTTGGCTCATTGATGATACGCTCTACTTCTAGACCAGCAATTTTACCTGCATCCTTAGTAGCTTGGCGTTCTGCATCATTGAAATAAGCAGGAACTGTAATAACAGCTTTTGTTACTGTTTCGCCAAGATATTCTTCTGCATAACCTTTCAAATATTGAAGGATAATAGCAGAAACCTCTTGAGGAGAGTAGTTTTTGCCTTCAACCTCAACTTTGTAGTCTGTACCCATATGACGTTTGATAGACATGATTGTGTTTGGGTTTGTAATAGATTGGCGTTTTGCCACTTCCCCAACTTGACGCTCTCCATTTTTAAATGCAACTACAGATGGAGCTGTGCGGTTACCTTCTGGATTTGGAATAACTTTTGGTTCTCCACCTTCCAATACAGCAACACATGAGTTTGTTGTACCTAAATCAATTCCAATAATTTTACTCATGGAAAAATCCCCTCCAATTTTTAAATATGTAGACCTTACTGACTAACCTTTACCATGGCTGGTCTGATAACTCTGTCTTTTAATTTGTAGCCTTTTTGGAACTCTTCTACTACAATATTAGGTTCTGTACCTTCCACTTCTACCTGCATTACTGCTTGATGTAGATGTGGATCAAATTCAGTTCCGACAGACTCGATTACTTGAACACCCTCTTTTTCAAGTGCATCCAACAATCCTCTGTATACCATTTCCATACCAGTGTATAAGC